>NZ_JAGIYX010000028.1:0-138093 GCF_017813315.1 Kitasatospora sp. RG8 | reverse complement strand
CGGCGCGCGCGGGTGTCCGGGGGCGGCAGGGGCGGGGCGGAGGCGGGGCAGCCGGCCGCGGACCGGTCGGCCGGGCGGCGTCCGGGGCAGCCGGCCGCGGGGGAGCGCGAGGGCGTTCCGGCCCCCCTGGCCGCCGTCCGGAAATCGCCGCCGCATTGCCGTTGCGCTCCGCCGGGCCTTCCCATTTGCCGGGTGAAACCCGTGGCGGTGCCCCGGTGACGCAGTTGCGGCGGATTGCCGACCACCGGGTCGCGGTCGCGGTGGCGATCTTCCCCCACCCGGTTCCCGTCCGGTTTCCGTTCGGCCCCCGTCCGGTTCCCCGTCCGGCTCTCCCTCCGGCAGGGCTTCGGCGGGCGCCCCGCCCGGGCCGTGCCCGGGTGGGCCGGGGCACGGCCCGGGTGGGGCCGCAGGTCGCGTTCAGGGGCGCCGTCGAATTTCCCGGCCGCGGAATAGCCGGAGTTCCGTATCGGGACCATCGCCCTGTTCCGGATATGCCGAAGGCCCCCGGACCGGTGGTCCGAAGGCCTTTTCGGAAGGCACGTGGTGACGCTCGGTTTATGCCTTGGTCACGTCCTCGACCTGGTCCTCGTCCTCGCGCCCGGGTGTTTTCATGTCGAATTTCACGATGATGAACCGGAACAGCGCGTAGTACACGGCGGCGAAGCCGAGCCCGATGGGGATGATCATCCAGGGCTTGGTGGCCAGGCTCCAGTTGATCACGTAGTCGATCAGGCCGGCCGAGAAGCTGAAGCCGTCGTGCACCCCCAGGGCCCAGGTCACCGCCATCGAGGCGCCGGTCAGCAGGGCGTGCACCGCGTACAGCACCGGGGCGACGTAGGCGAAGGAGTACTCGATCGGCTCGGTCACGCCGGTGACGAAGGAGGTCAGGCCGACCGAGAGCATCAGACCGTAGATCTCCTTGCGGCGGTGCACCTTGGCGGAGTGCGCGATCGCCAGGGCGGCGGCCGGCAGCGCGAACATCATGATCGGGAAGAAGCCGGACTGGAACTGGCCGGCCGTCGGGTCGCCCGCCAGGAAGCGCGGGATGTCGCCGTGCACGACCATGCCGTCCGGCTTGGTGAACGAGCCGAACTGGAACCAGACGAAGGTGTTCAGCAGCTGGTGCATGCCGATCAGCAGCAGCACGCGGTTGCAGACGCCGAAGATGCCGGCGCCGCCCGACTGCAGGTCGACGAGGTGCTGGCTGAAGTCGTTCATGGCGCGGCCGATCGGCGGCCAGGCCCAGACCGCGAGGCAGGCGGCGAGCATGCCCACCAGGGCGGTGATCATCGGGACCAGGCGGCGGCCGTTGAAGAAGCCGAGCCAGTCCACCAGCCTGGTGCGGTGGAAGCGCACCCAGAGCCAGGCCGACATCAGGCCGATCAGGATGCCGCCCAGCACCCCCGGGTTCTGGTACGTCGCGGCCGCCGCCTTCGCCGAGGTGTAGTCCACGCACTGGTTGCCGACCAGGATCGTGGGCGGTTTGCAGTCCTCGGGGAAGGCGTGCAGCACCTGGTAGTAGACGAGGAACCCCACCACGGCCGCGAGCGCTGTCGAGCCGTCCGCCTTCTTCGCCATGCCGATCGCGACTCCGATGCAGAAGAGCATCGGCAGGCCGAGCGAGGAGTCCAGCAGCGCGCCACCCGCCGCGGCGAAGACCTTGGCGACGTTGTCCCAACCGAGTCCGTCCTTGCCGAAGACGTCCGGCTGCCCGAGCCGGTTGAGGATGCCGGCGGCCGGCAGCACCGCGACCGGCAGCTGGAGCGAGCGGCCCATCTTCTGGAGCCCGCCGTAGAAGGTGTGCCACCACGTGGTCTGCGGGGCTGTGGCGCCTGCCGAACTCATCCTTCGCCCTCCGGGAGCAGTAGCCGGCCGGTGGCCCCCTGCGGGACCGCTGGACGGGACTCAGGAACACCCGGGGCCCTTCCTGCGTTCATCGGAGTACACATATATTGGTGTAGACCACTCTTGGAGACGCAGGCAGCGCGCGCCGGGACGGAAGCCCCGCTGATCGTCATCCTGGGACGAAGATCCAGACGGTGCGCGCCAGAATGGGCCAAAAGTGGACTAACGTGGCATACCGGTCCTGGGCGGGTGATGCTTGTCGCACTGCCGTGCAGCGCGACGGCCGCTGAATCCGCGTCAGCACCGGCACGGACCCACCCCCGGCCTCGGCCGGGGACCCCCAGCACAGCGCAGGACGGCACCCGGCAGAGCAGCCGACGGGCCGAGACAGAGGGAGAACAACAGATGGCCAGCAAGGCTGAGAAGATCGTCGCCGGTCTGGGCGGCATCGACAACATCGAAGAGGTCGAAGGCTGCATCACCCGCCTGCGCACCGAGGTCAAGGACGCCTCCCTCGTCAACGAGGCCGCCCTCAAGGCGGCCGGCGCCCACGGCGTCGTGAAGATGGGCACCGCGATCCAGGTCGTCATCGGCACCGACGCCGACCCGATCGCCGCCGACATCGAGGACATGATGTGAGCTGAGCCCCCCGGCTCACCACCCTCCGGCCCGACGCCCCCTCCCGGGGCGGCGGGCCGAGGTCCTTCCGGGCAGCCCGGAACGGCCGGAAGGGCAGGGCCCCCGGCGCCGGGCGCCCGACCCCGCACCCGCGGGCGCACCCCCGTACCCCCGGGCGCACCCCCGGGCGCACCCCGGCCCGGCCGCGGCAGACGCGATTCCGGACCGGTCGGGGCGTACCGGGGCCACCCGGCGGAAGCGGCTACGCTCGGTGCCTATGTCACGCATCGACGGCCGCACCCCCGAACAGCTCCGCCCCATCACCATCGAGCGGGGCTGGAGCAAGCACGCCGAAGGCTCCGTCCTCATCTCCTACGGCGACACCAAGGTGCTGTGCACCGCCAGCGTCACCGAGGGCGTCCCGCGCTGGCGCAAGGGCAGCGGCGAAGGCTGGGTCACCGCCGAATACTCCATGCTCCCCCGCGCCACCAACACCCGCGGCGACCGCGAAGCCGTCAAGGGCCGCATCGGCGGACGCACCCACGAGATCAGCCGCCTCATCGGCCGCTCCCTGCGCGCCGTCATCGACCACCGCGCCCTCGCCGAGAACACCATCGTCCTCGACTGCGACGTCCTCCAGGCCGACGGCGGCACCCGTACCGCCGCCATCACCGGCGCCTACGTCGCCCTCGTCGACGCCGTCGCCTGGGCCCGCGACAAGAAGATCCTCCGCGCCAAGGGGCAGCCCATCACCGGCGGCGTCAGCGCCGTCAGCGTCGGCATCATCGACGGCACCCCCATGCTCGACCTCCAGTACGAGGAGGACGTCCGCGCCGAGACCGACATGAACATCGTCTGCACCTCCGACGGCCGCTTCGTCGAGGTCCAGGGCACCGCCGAAGGCGCCCCCTTCGACCGCGCCCTCCTCGACCGCCTCCTGGACCTCGGCACCCTCGGCTGCGCCGAGCTCGACGAGATCCAGCGCAAGGCCCTGGAGGGCTGACCCCCCCGGCCACCCGCGGCTCTCCGGGCAACCGCCGTTTACAGGCCCTGCCCGGAGACCGTACGGTTCCCGCAGCACACCGTTGCGGGAACCACGGGCACCCTCCGCGCGTCCCTCCTCAACGGAAACCGCGCCCACGAGGAGGACTTGATGCCCGACAGCATCACCCGCGCCGGCATCGCCCGCCCCGCCACTCTCGCCGTGGTCGCTCTCATCGCCGTCCTCCCGCTCAGCGTGGTCAGCTGCTCCGCCGTGCAGAAGGCCATCGACTGCGGCAACACCGCGATCACGATCTCCGGCGACGTCAACGACGTCGTCAACGCCTACAACAACGTCAACAACGACGCGGCGGCCGCCGGGCAGGCCCTCCAGAAGCTCAAGGCCGACCTCGACCAGCTCGGCAAGAACTCCTCCAACACCGACGTCGCCAAGGCCATCACCGACCTCAACACCCAGGTCGACAAGATCCAGCAGGCGGCCAACAACAAGCAGGTCCCCGACCTCAAGCCGCTCGGCGACGCCGCGGGCAACCTCACCAAGGTCTGCACCGGCTGACGTCCGGTTAGGGTGGGTTTCATGACCACCCGACTCATCCTCGCCACCCGCAACCAGCACAAGGTCGCCGAACTCCGCGCCATCCTCGGCGACGCCGGCCTGGACGTCGAACTGGTCGGCGCCGACGCCTACCCCGAGATCCCGGACGTCCCCGAGACCGGCGTCACCTTCGCCGAGAACGCCCTCCTCAAGGCCCACGCCCTGGCCACGGCCACCGGCCTGCCCGCCGTCGCCGACGACTCCGGCCTCTGCGTGGACGTGCTCAACGGCGCCCCCGGCATCTTCTCCGCCCGCTGGGCCGGCAAGCACGGCGACGACCGCGCCAACCTGGACCTGCTCCTCGCCCAGCTCTCCGACATCGCCCCCGAGCACCGCGGCGCCCACTTCTTCTGCGCGGCGGCGCTCGCCCTGCCCGACGGCACCGAGCGCGTCGTCGAGGGCCGCCTCCTGGGCACCCTGCGGACCACCCCGGCCGGCGAGGGCGGCTTCGGCTACGACCCGGTCCTCCAGCCCCTGGGGGAGACCCGCACGTGCGCGGAGATGACGGCCGACGAGAAGAACGCCATCAGCCACCGCGGCCAGGCCTTCCGCGCCCTCGCACCGGTGGTGCGGGAGCTGCTGGGCTGACGAGCGGCAGGAACGGCGAAGGCCCGCCCGGAGATCGCCTCCGGGCGGGCCTTCGATGTGAAGGATCGTGCGGCCTGAGGGATTCGAACCCTCACGGGATTTCTCCCACGGGCACCTAAAACCCGCGCGGCTGCCGGTTACGCCAAGGCCGCATGGTCCTCAGTCTAGGGGCTTGTCCGGGCCACGGACACCGCCATTTCGAGGTGTGCCGCCGTCCTGGCCGTCCGTCGGGTCCGGCGCGGTGGTCCTGTTCTTGTTGCGTCCGCAGTACGTGTCGGTGACGGCGTGGCAGTTCGGGCAGAGCAGCCGGAGGTTGCCGGGGCGGTTGTCCGACCAGTCGCCGCTGATGTGGTCGACCTCCAGGGTCAGCGGGCGGCCCTGCCACTCGGGCCCGGTGCCGCAGCCCTCGCACAACTCGGGGCGGCCGAGCTCTCCGAGGGCCCGGCGGATCCGCACACCGGGAAGCCGCTTGGCGTCCCACGGACGTTGGGTGAGGAGCCGCTCGGCCGGGATCCGGGTCGGGCCCCGCTTGCCGCGGCTGTGGGCCTGTCCGGTGAAGTGCGAGGTGTCGATGCCGAGCGCCTTGATCCGGCGGCCGATGTGGGCCTGGGTGCCGCCGGCCTGGCGCTGGTTGAGGAACCGTACGACCCCCGCCAGGCTCCGGCAGGCCGAGACGGCCTCCTGGAGGAGCTCGCGGGTGTAGACGCTTCCGGCCTGGCGGAAGTGCGACGTGTCGATCGCGTGCTCGGTCAGCTTGCGGCGCAGGTACTTGCGCCGGTCCTTGTTCGGCTCCTTGCCGAGGGCGGTGAGCATTTCGTCGAGCGAGGCGGCCGCCGCCGCGGTGGCCGCGAGCAGTTCGCGTGTGTACTTGACCGTCATGGTCGTCCCCCTTCGGGCTGGTGTGCGCCCGTCCCCCGTGCGGGTGAACGATCGTCGGGGCGTTCGGTTACGGCCCCGCCGGTGGTTCCCACCGGCGGTTCCCGCCGTTGGTTCCCGGCCCCCGCCGGCGGTTCCCGGTGGCGGTGCGGGGTGGTCGTGGGTGTGCGGAGGAGTGGCCGGGACCGGCCGTCGTGGATCGGCCGTTCGGCCTGCGCTCTTGGGGATTTGATGACCAATTGGTACAGACCTATTGACCTATGTGGTTCAGACCACATAGCTTCGGCGCCAATCTGCATTCCCCCACGTGCGTGCTCCCCCACAGGCACGCGCCGACACTCTCTCCCGGAGGACCGAGTGTTGATCCGATCCACGGCGGAGCGGCGTCCCACCGCCGCCCGTCACTCCAAGAACCCCGCCGCCCGGGCGGGTCTGGCCTCGCTGGCGGCCGCCGGCCTGGCGGGCCTGCTGGTGGCGACGCTGGGTGCGGCGCCCTCGCAGGCGTCCGCGACCGTCGACAACGCGTCCTGTCGCCCCGACGGCATGTACCAGACTCCCGGGGTGGACGTCCCGTACTGCAGCGTCTACGACACCGAGGGCCGCGAGAAGATGGGCGCGGACCACCAGCGCCGCATCATCGGCTACTTCACGGGCTGGCGCACCGGCAAGGACGGGACCCAGCCCTACCTGGTGAGCGACGTCCCCTGGGACAAGGTCACCCACCTGAACTACGCCTTCGGGCACGTCGGCGGCGACAACAAGATCTCCGTCGGCACCGACGACGACAAGAACGAGGCCACCGGGATCTCCTTCCCGGGCGTGCCCGGTGCGGAGCTGGACCCGTCGCTGCCCTACAAGGGGCACTTCAACCTGCTGACGAAGTTCAAGAAGCAGTACCCGAACGTCAAGACCATGATCTCGGTGGGTGGTTGGACCGAGACCGGCGGCTACTTCGGTGACGACGGCAAGCGCGTCAACTCCGGCGGCTTCTACTCGATGACCGTCAACCCGGACGGCAGCGTCAACCAGGCGGGCATCGACACCTTCGCCAACTCCTCGGTCGACTTCATCAAGAAGTACGGCTTCAACGGCGTCGACATCGACTACGAGTACCCGACCTCGATGAAGGACGCGGGCAACCCGCTGGACTGGCAGCTCGCCAACTCCAAGCGCGGTTCGCTGGCCAAGGGTTACGCGGCGCTGATGAAGACCCTGCGCGAGAAGCTGGACCGGGCCGGCGCCGCCGACGGCAAGCACTACCTGCTGTCGGTCGCGGCCCCGTCGTCCGGCTACCTGCTGCGCGGCATGGAGACCTTCCAGGTGGCGCAGTACCTGGACTACGTCAACATCATGTCGTACGACCTGCACGGCGCCTGGAACAAGTACGTCGGCCCGAACGCCTCGCTGTTCGACGACGGCAAGGACGGCGAACTGGCGGCGGCCAACGTGTACGGCACCGGCCAGTACGGCGGGATCGGCTACCTGAACGCGGACTGGTCGTACCACTACTTCCGCGGTGCGATGCCGGGCGGCCGGATCAACGTCGGCCTGCCGTACTACACGCGCGGGTTCAAGAACGTCACCGGCGGGACGAACGGCCTCTGGGGCACCTCGTCCACCAACAGCTGCCCGGTCGGCTCCGGCCTGACCACCTGCGGTGACGGCGCCGTCGGCATCGACAACATCTGGAACGACAAGGACGACGCGGGCAAGGAGTCCCCGGCCGGCTCGAACCCGATGTGGCACGCGAAGAACCTGGAGAAGGGCATCGTGCCCGACTACCTCTCCAAGTACGGCGTGACCGACACCGCCCTGCAGGGCACCTACGCCCGCAACTACAGCTCCTCGCTGGTGGCGCCGTGGCTGTGGAACGACTCGAAGAAGGTGTTCCTCTCCACCGAGGACGAGCAGTCGGTGGGCGCCAAGGCGGACTACATCGTCAACCAGGGCGCCGGCGGCGCGATGATCTGGGAGCTCGCGGGCGACTACAAGTGGGACGCGGCCGCCAACGGCGGCAAGGGCCAGTACGTTCCGGGCTCGACGCTGACCTCGCTGATGTACGACAAGTTCAAGGCGGCCTCGCCGTACGGTGCGGTCCGTTCGACGACCGCGCTGCCGCAGCAGACCCTGCCGATCGACGTGTCGTTCACCAACTTCGCGCTGGGCGACTCGAACTACCCGATCAACCCGAAGATCCACATCGTCAACAACTCGACGACGACCCTGCCGGGCGGTACGGAGTTCCAGTTCGACTACAGCAACTCGGCTCCGGGCAACGCGAAGGACCAGTCCGGCTTCGGGCTGACCGTCATCAAGCAGGACAACCCCGGTCCGGGCAATGTGGGCGGCCTCAAGGGCACCTACAACCGGGTCTCGGTGAAGCTGCCGGGCTGGCAGTCGCTGGCGCCGGGCGCGTCGATCGACATGGACTTCGTCTACTACCTGCCGGTGTCGACGCCGTCGAACTGGACGGTCAACGTCGGCGGCACGCTGTACGGCCTCAAGGGTGATCTGAGCCGGGGCGCCGTGGACGGCGGCACCGCGCCGCCGACCCCGTCGCAGACGGCCACGCCGACCGCGACCCCGACCGTCACGCCCACGGTGACCCCGACGGTCACCCCGACCGCGACGCCCACCGTCACCCCGACCGCGACCCCGACCTCGGGCACCTGCACGGGTGCGCCGGCCTGGGACGCGGGGGCCACCTACGCGACCACCACCAAGGTGTCGTGGAAGGGCCACTACTACCAGAACAAGTGGTGGACCAAGGGCGACGACCCGAGCGCGAGCGGCTCGTGGGGCGTCTGGAGCGACCTCGGGACCTGCTGACGACAGCGGTTCACCGAGGTGAGAGACGGCGGTGGCGGTGCACCCGGTCGGGGGGTGCGCCGCCACCGCTCCGTTTACGCGACCGCCGGGCGGTCGCCAGGGACGTCCCGCGGGGCCGTCCCGTCAGGCGGTCTCGACCTTGAGGTCGCGCAGCAGCTTGGCGACGTGGCCGGTGGCCTTCACGTTGTAGAGCGCACGCTCGACCTTGCCCTGCTCGTCCACGATCACCGTGGAGCGGATCACGCCCTGGTAGGTGCGGCCGTAGTTCTGCTTCTCGCCGTACGCGGCGTAGGCCTCCAGGACGGCGTGGCCCGGGTCGGAGAGCAGGACGACCTTGAGGTCCTCGGCCTCGCGGAACTTGCCGAGCTTCTCCGGCTTGTCCGGCGAGATGCCGATGACGTCGTAGCCGGCGCCGGCGAAGACCTCCAGGTTGTCCGTGAAGTCGCAGGCCTGCTTGGTGCAGCCCGGGGTGAGCGCGGCGGGGTAGAAGTAGACGATCACCTTGCGGCCGAGGTGGTCGGCGAGCGACACCTGGTTGCCGTCGGCGTCCGACAGGCTGAAGGCGGGCGCGGTGTCGCCGGGCTGGAGACGCTCAGTCACGGGGGACTCTCCTGGTGCGTGGGCGGGTGGTCGTACCACGGCAAACTTACCTCCGATGGTGGGTGGGGCCGCGCGGCCGTTCGCGGTAGCTGACAAACTGGGTCAGTCGCACAGGACAACATCAGTGAATTGGGGTGGCCCGAGTGGGCGAGGCGAGCACGAAGGACAACTCGGCGAGGACGACCGCCCAGATCGAGGCGGACATCTCCCGCACCCGCACCCAGCTTGCGGCGACCCTGGACGAGCTCGCCATGCGTGTCCACCCGACCACGATCTCCGCCCAGGTCAAGGCGAAGGCGGTGGCCTCCGTGGAGGAGAAGGCCGCCCGTGCCTACGTGGCGGCCAGCGGGCTGGTGGAGAAGGCCAAGGCGCAGTTCGTGGACGAGGACGGGCGGCCGCGCAAGGAGCGGGTCGTCCCGGCCGCGCTCGTCGGCGCCGGTCTGGTGCTGCTGGTCGCCTCGGCCCGGAAGCGCCGCAAGAGCTGACCGGCGGGTTTCACGGGGCCGGGCGCCGTCGGTGCCCGGCCTTCCGTATGCCCGGGCGCCTTTCCCCGCGCCTGTGGGACTGCGCGGCCCGGGACCGCCCGTGGCCCCGGGGGACTGCGGGGCCCGGGACCGCCCGTGCGGGCTTCTCGTACTCCGGGCCAGCGTCACGCTGCGGGCCCGGGAGCGGTACCTTCGGGATCGTGAGTACGAACGACGAACCGACCCCGAAGACCGCCTCGCCGGAGCACGACTCGCCGCGCCACGACCGGCTGGGCGAGAAGCTGCCGATCAAGATGCTGCACGACCGCGTCCTGGTGAAGACCGAGGGCAGCGAGGGTGAGCGCCGCTCGACCGGCGGCATCCTCATCCCGGCGACCGCGGAGCTGAGCAAGAGGTGCACCTGGGCGGAGGCCGTCGCGGTGGGCCAGAGCGTCCGCTCGGTGGAGCCGGGAGACCGCGTCCTCTACGACCCGGAGGACAAGCTGGAGGTCGAGGTCCGCGGCGCCACGTACGTGCTGCTGCGCGAGCGCGACCTGCACGCCGTCGCGGCGATGCGCTTCGGTGACACGGAGGGGTCGACCGGGCTGTACCTCTGAGGACCCCACCGGCCCCGGGCGGGCCGTCGCGCCGTGGTGCGCGGCGGCCCGCCTCTTCGCGTCCGGGGGCGGTTGTCGGAGGGTGGCAGTAGGGTCCGGCCATGAGCAGCGGTGTGCGTTCGAGCGGTCTGCCCCTGATCGGTGACGAGCAGCGCCGGGCCCGGGTGGGCCGGCGGCACCTGCTGGTGCCCGCCGGGCGGGCGGAGCGGGTCGAGCAGGTGGCGGACGCGGTGGTCGGGCTGCACGCCACCGATGCCGGGACGGTGTACCTGTCGGCGTGCGCGCGGCTGGCGGAGCCGTCGGCGGCCGAGGTCGAGCGGGCGCTGTACGAGGACGTCTCGCTGGTGAAGCTGCTGTCGATGCGGCGGACGATCTTCGCGGTCACGGAGGAGTTCGCGCCGTTCGTGAGCGCGTCCACGGCGCGGGCGATCGCGGTCAAGGAGCGGGCGACGCTGCTGAAGCACCTCGGCCAGTTCGCCGAGGGCTGGGACGAGGCGCGGCTCGCCGAGACGGAGCGGGCGGTGCTGGCGGCGCTGGAGCGGCGGGGTGAGGCGACGACGGGCGAACTCGGCGAGGACGTGCCGGCGTTGCGCGAGACGATGCTGATGTCGGCGGGCAAGCCCTACGAGGCGAAGCAGAGCGTGGGCAGCCGGCTGCTGCGGCTGCTGGCCTCGGACGGGCACCTGCGCCGGTGCCGGCCGCGGGGGTCGTGGCTGAGCAGCAGCTATCCGTGGGCGCGGGTGCCGCAGTGGCCGGACGTGCCGGTGCGGGAGGCCAAGGCGGAGGTGGTGCGGCGGTGGCTGGCGGCGTACGGGCCGGCCACGGTCGAGGACGTGAAGTGGTGGACGGGCTGGACGCTGGGGGACACCCGCAAGGCGCTGGCCGACGTGGGTGCGGTGGAGGTGGCCCTGTCCGGGGGCGTGACGGGCGTGCTGCTGCCGGGGGACGTGGAGCCGGTGGCGGAGCCTGAGCCGTGGGCGGCGCTGTTGCCGGCGCTGGATCCGACGGTGATGGGCTGGCGCGGGCGTGACTGGTACCTGCGGCCGGAGGACGTCCCGGCCCTGTTCGACCGGGCGGGCAACGCGGGGCCGACGGTCTGGTGGTGCGGCCGGGTGGTGGGCGGCTGGGCGCAGCGTGCGGACGGCGAGGTGGTGTGGCGGCTGTTCACGGATGCCGGGGCGGAGGTGGAGGCGGCGGTCGCGGTGGAGGCGGCGCGGTTGTCGGGCTGGCTGGGGGAGGTGCGGGTGACGCCGCGGTTCCGGACGCCGCTGGAGCGGGAGCTGGTGTCCTGAGGCGGGTGGTGGCCGGGGCCGCTACGGGGTGGGCGGGGTGGCGGCGGCGGGCCCGGGGCCGGGTCCGGGGCCGGGGCCGGGACCGCCGGTGACCGAGGGGATCGGGGTCGGGACCGGGGTCGGGGTGGGTGCGGTGGTGGGTCTGGCCGAGGTGGGCCGGCTGGTCGGGGTGACGGCCGGCGGCTCCGGGGTGGGTGTGGGAAGGGGCGCTTCGGGGGTGGGGTCGGCCGGCCGGGTCTCGGAGGGGCGGCTGCTCGGGGTGGGCCGTTCGTGGGCCGGCGTGGTCGGGGCCGTGGTGCGGGGCGGTGCGCTGGTGGTGCTCGCTCCGGGGGACGGCGTGGCCGGTGCGGTGGTGGCGGTGGTGGCGGGGGTGGTCGGCTCGTTGTTGCCCCGGCTGGGCTGGAGGTCGAAGTTCTGGACGGCGGTGCCCTCCAGGACGTCGGCCATGTAGGCGGTCCAGATCTCGGTGGGGAAGGTGCCGCCGTTGATCCGGGTGTAGCCGGCGGTGCCGGAGAGCGGCTCCTTGGCGTGGGTCTTCGGGTTCTCCCGGAAGAGGCCGACGGTGGTGGTGAGTTCGGGGGTGAAGCCGGCGAACCAGGCGGAGAGGTTGGAGTCGGTGGTGCCGGTCTTGCCGGCGGCGGGGCGGCCGAGGTCGAGGGCGGCGGCGCCGGTGCCGCGGGGGCTGACGACGTCGCGCAGGACGTCGGTGACGGCGTCGGCGGTGCCCCGGTCGATGGCGGTGGTCGGGACGTGTTCGGGCATCTTGGGGACGTCGATGGCGCCGCCGGTGTGGACGCGTTCGAGTTTGGTGACGGACCACGGGGTGTACGCCTGGCCGTGGTTGGCGAAGGCGGCGTAGGCGCCGGCCAGGTTGAGGGCGCTGGGGGTGGCGGTGCCGAGGGTCATCGAGGTGTTGGCCGGGTCCATGCCGGGGACGTTGTCGGGGATGCCGAGCCGGATGGCGGTCTCGCGGACGTGGGCGAGTCCGGCGTCGACGCCTTCCTGGGCGTAGACCGAGTTGACCGACTTCGCCATGGCGTGGCGCAGGGTGATGTCGCCGTAGTCGATGTCGTCCTCGTTGGGCGGGGCGTACGGGGTGGGGCCGCCGGTGACGGGGCGTTCGCTGGCGCCGTCGTAGCGGGTTTCGGTGGTGATGGGGCGGCCGTCGCCGCTGCTGCGGCCGGAGTTGAGGCCGGCGGCGAGGTCGATGGGCTTGAAGGTGGAGCCGATCTGGTTGTCCTGGCGCAGTGCGTCGTTGTAGGGCTGTCTGGCGTAGTCGGGGCCGCCGTAGACGGCGACGACGCGGCCGGTGGCGGGTTCGACGGAGGCGCCGGCGACGCGGACGTCGGTGTCGGTGGTGGGGCGTTTGGCGGGGTCGAGTTCGTCGGTGAGTTCCTGCTGGACGGCGTGGGTGAAGGCGTCCTGCTTGTCCTTGTCGAAGGTGGTGGTGATCCGCCAGCCGCCGGCCTTGAGGGTGGCGGTGTCGATGATGCCGGCGGAGAGGAGATAGTCGTCCGCGACACCGACCAGGTAGCCGGCCTGGCCGCCGAGGCCGGTGGCGGGCTGGGGGTCGACGGGTTCGGGGAAGGTGATGGCGGCGCGGTCGGCGGTGGTGAGGAAGCCGAGTTGGACCATGCCGTCGAGGGTGTAGTTCCAGCGGGCGACGGCCTTCTCGCGGTTGGCGGGGGTGGCGGTCTTGACGTCGTAGATGCTGGGGGCCTGGAGCAGGGCGGCGAGGTAGGCGCCCTGGGGGAGGGTGAGCTGGGAGACGTCGACGCCGTAGTAGGCGTGGGCGGCGCTCTGGATGCCGTAGGCGTTGCGGCCGAAGTAGCTGCTGTTGAGGTAGCCGGTGAGGATCTCGTTCTTGCTGCGTTGCTGGTCGACCTTGAGGGCGATGAAGAGTTCGCGGCCCTTGCGCTCGATGGTCTGGTCCTGGGTCAGGTAGTAGTTCTTGACGTACTGCTGGGTGATGGTGGAACCGCCCTGCATGCCTTTGCCGGTGAGGGTGTTCCAGCCGGCCCGGACCATGCCCTTCAGGTCGATGCCGCGGTTCTGGTAGAAGGTGCGGTCCTCGGCGGAGACGACGGCGTGCTGGGTGTCGGGCGGGATCTGGGTGATGGTGACGTCGGTGCGGTTGACGGCGCCGGTGCGGGCGATCTCGGTGGCGCCGTCGGCGTAGAGGTAGATGTTGTTCTGGGCGACGGCGTGGGCGTTGGCGTCGGGGACGGGGACGATGAGGTAGAGCACGGCGAAGGAGCCGACGGCGGCGAGCAGGACGACGGTGAGCGCGCCGAGGGTGACCCGCCAGGTGGGCAGGAGCCGGCGCCAGAACGGCTTGGCGCGGCGCGCCTCGCGACGGGCGGCCCGTTTGGCCTGGCGCCGGGTGCGGTGGTCTGCCCTCAAGGTCATGCGGCGATTATGTGCTATTTGATCCGCGATCAGGTGTTGGGAAAACCGGGTGCGTCAGGTGATCGTCGGCGGTACGGTGAAAGGTGCAAACCACATAGCGCACCCGGTTCTCGCGTACGAGGCCCGGTAGCTCCGCCCGCCCGCCCGGTACCCCCGGGTGGGGACGGTCGGAGCTGGTCCGGCATGCGCCGGTGCCCCGTGCGCCGGTCTCCCGCGCGCCGGCGCCCGGTGGGCCGGCGCTCCGGGCGCCGGGTTCCGTGCGCCCCGTTCCGGGCGCCTCCACCTGCTCGTATTTGTCGATAAGGAGACAGTATGCCTATCGCTGTGCCTACGGAGACGCAGCTCAGGCCCCCTCCCGATGTCGGCGGCACCGCCCGCCTCTACCTCGCCGTCGCCCGCGGCGGCTTCCGCCGCTACTCGACCTACCGGGCCGCCACCCTGGCCGGCGCCGTCACCAACACCGTCTTCGGCTTCATCCTCGCCTACACCTTCATCGCCCTCTGGCAGGCCAGGCCCGGCCTCGGCGGCTACGACACCGCGCAGGCGGTCACCTACATCTGGATCAGCCAGTCCCTGCTGGCCACCGTCGCGGTCCTCGGCGGCGGCTTCCAGGACGACATCCAGGAGCGCTTCCGCAAGGGCGACATCGCGGTCGACCTCTACCGGCCGGTCGACTTCCAGGGCTGGTGGCTGGCCAACGACCTCGGCCGGGCCGGCTTCCAACTGCTGGCCCGCGGCGTCCTGCCGGTCGTCGCCGGCTGCCTGGTCTTCGACACCCGGCTGCCGCACGACCCGTCCGTCTGGGCCGTGTTCCTGGTCTCCGTCCTGCTCGCCGTGGTGGTCAGCTTCGGGCTGCGCTTCCTGGTCTCGCTGACCGGGTTCTGGCTCCAGGACGCGGACGGGATCCGCTCGGTCACGGTGGTGCTGACGATGTTCTTCTCCGGGATGCTGCTGCCGCTCGGCCTCTTCCCGGGCTGGCTCGGCGAGATCGCCCGGGTACTGCCCTGGGCCGCGATGATCCAGATCCCCACGGACGTCTTCCTGGAGCGGAGCACCGGCACCGGCCTGTTCGGCAGCCTCGGCCTCCAGGCGCTCTGGGCGGTCCTGCTGCTCGCCGCCGGGCAGGGCGTCCAGCGGCTCGCGACCCGCAAGGTGGTGGTCCAGGGTGGCTGACTCCCGACCCGCCGGCACCGCCTGCGCCGGGGAGCCCCCCGCCGGCACCGTTCATGCCGGGGAGCCCCCGGCCGGCGCCGCGGCGCCCCCGGCCGAGCTCGTCCGCGCGGAGGGGCCCGTGGCGCGGGTCCGCTGGGCGGTCCGCTCCTGGTGGCTGGTGGCGGCCATGTGGAACCGCTCCACCATGTCCTACCGGCTCTCCTTCGCCCTGATGGCCCTGGCGAGCACGGTCGTCACCTTCCTCGACTTCGCCGTCATCCTGCTGATGTTCCAGCACACCCGCGCCCTCGGGGGCTGGACCCTGCCCGAACTCGGCTTCCTGTACGGGACGTCGTCGTTCGCGCTGGGCACCGCCAACCTGCTGGTCGGTACGGCCGACGCGCTCGGCGAACGGATCCGCACCGGAAGCCTGGACACCATGCTGATCCGCCCCGCCCCGGCGCTGGCCCAGCTCTGCGCCGAGCGCTTCACCCTGCGCCGGCTCGGGCGGCCGGTGCAGGGGGCGGCCGTGCTGGTCTGGTCGCTGGCGGCCCTGGACGTCCACTGGACGTGGGACCGGGTGCTGCTGGTGCCCGTCCTGCTCGTCTGCGGCACCGCCATCTTCGCGTCGGCCTTCATCGGCGGCGCCACCGTGCAGTTCTGGTGGGGCGAAGCCGGCGAACTGCAGAACTCCATCACCTACGGCGGCGCCACCGTGCTGCAGTACCCGCCGACGATCTTCGCCAAGGAGCTCGTGGCCGGCGTGGTCTTCGGCATCCCGCTGGCGTTCGTCAACTGGCTGCCAGCCCAGCGCATCCTCGGCCGGCCCGACCCGCTCGGCCTGCCCACCGCCTTCCAGTACGCCTCGCCGGTCGCCGCGGTGCTCTGCTGCGCCGCCGCCGGCCTCGCCTGGCGGGCCGGCCTGCGCGCGTACCGCGGCACCGGCAGCTGATCCCCACTCCCTCGTGAAAGCAGAACTCCCATGGCACTGATCGAACTCGACGACGTCCGCCGCACCTTCACCGTCCGCGCCAAGGCCGGCCGGTTCCGGCGCGAGAAGCGCGAGGTGCGCGCCGTGGACGGGCTGAGCTTCGAGGTGGAGGCCGGCGAGTGCGTCGGCTACATCGGCCCGAACGGCGCCGGCAAGTCCACCACCATCAAGATGCTCACCGGCATCCTGGTGCCGTCCGGCGGGCGGCTGCGCGTCGCCGGCGTCGACCCGGCCCGGGAACGCGTCGCGCTGGCCCGCCGGATCGGCGTCGTCTTCGGGCAACGCACCACGCTCTGGTGGGACCTGCCGCTGCGCGACTCCTACGAACTCGCCCGCCGCCTCTATCGCATCCCCGACCAGCGATATCGCGCCAACCTCGAACGCTGCGTCGAACTGCTCGACCTCGGCGACCTGTTGGACACACCGGTGCGCCAGCTCTCGCTCGGCCAGCGGATGCGCGGGGACCTGGCGGCGGCGCTGCTGCACGACCCGCAGGTGCTCTACCTGGACGAGCCCACCATCGGGCTGGACGTGGTCAGCAAGGGCAAGGTGCGCGAGTTCCTGCGGGAGGTCAACCGCGAACAGGGCACCACCGTGCTGCTCACCACCCACGACCTCACCGACATCGAGCAGCTGTGCGACCGGGTGATGGTGATCGACCACGGCCGGGTCGTCTACGACGGCGGACTGGACGGCCTGCACGCGGCGGGCGAGAGCGAGCGGACCCTGGTGGTCGACCTCGCCGAGACCGGGCCCCCGATCGAGGTGGCCGGCGCCCGGGTGGTGAAGGTGGAGGGGCCGCGGCAGTGGCTGGCCTTCCCGGCCCAGCAGAGCGCCGCCCCCATCGTCGCGGCCGTCGCCGGGCGGTACCCGATGGTCGACCTCTCGGTGCGCGAGCCCGCGATCGAGGACGTGATCGCCCGCATGTACGCGGAGGTCGCGATCGGCTGATGCGGCGGCGCGCGGCCGGGGCGCCCCACCCCGGCCGCGCGCCTGCCCGCCGGCCGGGGGTGGCCCGTCCCGGCCGCGCCTGCTCGACGAGTCCGCCGGCCGCGTGCCCGGATGCCCCCGGGCGCGTGGCGGCGGGCTCCCGGCGCGCGGTGGCGGGGCGCGCCGTTCGCTCGCGCCGGGCAAGGGGCAGACTGGCGGGGTGAGTGACGAAGCCTTCAGCGGGACCGGGCCCGGCGTCCGGTTCACCGCGGCCGACGAGGAGAAGAGACGCGGCGTCCGCCGGATGAAGACCATCGCGACCGGCCTGCTGGCCTTCGCGACCCTGGTCTTCGCCCTGGCCACCTGGGCGAAGTCGGCCGGCGCCGGTGCCTGGGCCGGCTACGTCGCAGCGGCCGCCGAGGCGGGCATGGTGGGCGCGCTGGCCGACTGGTTCGCGGTGACCGCGCTGTTCCGCCGCCCGTTCGGCCTGCCGATCCCGCACACCGCGATCATCCCGACCAAGAAGGACGCCTTCGGCCGGTCGCTCGGCGACTTCGTGGGCGACAACTTCCTCTCCGGCCAGGTGGTGCGCGGCCGGCTCGCCGCGCTCGGCATCGCCCGCAGGCTGGGCGAGTGGCTGGCCGCCCCCGGCAGCGCCGAGCGGGTCACCAAGGAGGCCTCGGCCGCGCTGCGCGGGGTGCTCGCGGTGCTGCGCGACGACGACGTGCAGGCGGTCGTCGGCGAGGCGGTGACCCGGCGGGCCTCCGCCACCTCGGTCGCCGAGCCGATGGGCCGGATGCTCGGCAAGGTGGTCGCCGACGGCGGTCACCACGGCGTGGTCGACCTGGTCACCGTCCGGGCGCACGACTGGCTGACCGAGAACCACGAGGAGGTGGTCCAGAAGGTCTCCCAGAAGACCCCGGGGTGGACGCCGAAGTTCATCGACCACCAGGTCGGCGAGCGGGTCTACAAGGAGCTGATGCGGTTCGTCACCGACATCCGCGACGACCCCGAGCACCCGGCCCGCGGCGCCGTCGACAACTTCCTCGCCGACTTCGCCACCGAGCTGCAGACCGACCCGGAGACCATCGCCCGGGTCGAGCGGGCCAAGGAGGAGCTGCTGGCCCGTTCCGAGGTGCAGGACCTCATCGCCTCCACCTGGGCCGCCGTCCGCTCCCTGGTGCTGAACGCCGCCGAGGACGAGGACAGTGAACTGCGCCGGCGCATCCGCACGGGCGTGCGCGAGTTCGGCGCGCGCCTGGCGACCGACCCGAAGCTCCAGGCCAAGGTGGACGGCTGGCTCCAGGACGCGGCCCAGTACCTGGTCAGCACCTACCGCGCGGAGATCACCTCGCTGATCTCCGAGACGGTGGCGGGCTGGGACGCGGACGACGCCTCCCGCAAGATCGAGGCCAACGTCGGCCGCGACCTCCAGTTCATCCGGATCAACGGCACCGTGGTCGGCGCCCTGGCCGGCCTGCTGATCCACACGGTGGCGGTCGCGTTCGGCGGGTGAGCCGGGCCGCGCCGTGCCGGGTGTGCTTATCCTGGCGGACACTGCTTGATACGCGCGTAGAGGAAAGAAGGGCACCACCGTGGTCCAGCCGGACGGAAGTCGGATCGGAAACCCCAGCGGGAACCGGGGCATCGAGGCGTTCATCGCCGGCATGCCCAAGGCGGAACTGCACGTCCACCACGTCGGTTCGGCCTCGCCGCGCGTGGTCGCCGAGCTGGCCGCCCGCCACCGCGGCCAGGCCAAGGTGCCGACCGACCCCGCGGCCCTCGCCGAGTACTTCACCTTCACCGACTTCGCGCACTTCATCGAGGTCTACCTCAGCGTCGTCGACCTGATCCGCGACGCCGAGGACGTCCGCGCGCTCACCTACGGCGTCGCCGAGGACATGGCCCGGCAGAACATCCGCTACGCCGAGCTGACCGTGACCCCGTACTCGTCGGTCAGCCGCGGCATCCCCGACGTCGCCTTCATGGAGGCCATCGAGGACGCCCGGCTGCGCGCCGAGAAGGAGCTCGGCGTGGTGCTCCGCTGGTGCTTCGACATCCCCGGCGAGGCCGGCCTGGCCGCTGCCGAGGAGACGGCCCGGCTCGCCGTCGACCTCGCCCCCGAGGGCCTGGTCAGCTTCGGCCTGGGCGGTCCGGAGATCGGCGTTCCCCGCCCGCAGTTCAAGCCGTACTTCGACCGGGCGCGCGCGGCCGGCCTGAGCAGCGTCCCGCACGCCGGTGAGACCACCGGCCCGGAGACGGTCTGGGACGCGATCCGGGTGCTCGGCGCCGAGCGCATCGGCCACGGCACGCAGGCGGTGAAGGACCCGGCGCTGATGGACTTCCTCGGCGAGCACCGGATCCCGCTGGAGGTCTGCCCGACCTCCAACATCGCCACCCGGGCGGTGGAGCGGATGGAGGAGCACCCGATCCGGCAGATGGTGGACTCCGGCCTGCTGGTCACCGTCAACAGCGACGACCCGCCGATGTTCGGCACCGACCTCAACACCGAGTACGCGGTGGCGGCCCGGCTGCTGGACCTGGACGAGGCCGGCGTCGCCGCGCTGGCCCGCAACGCGGTCGAGGCGTCCTTCCTGGACGCGGCCGGCAAGGCCCGGATCGCCGGCGAGATCGACGCCTACCTGGCGGCCTGGCAGGCCTGAGCCCCTTCCCGCACCGCGCACACCGCACAGCACCCCACCGCCCCGTCGGCTTCGGCCGGCGGGGCGGTGCCGCTTCCGGCGGCCCCTTCCGCGTCCTGCCGGCGCGACCCCTTCCGGCGCGATCCCCCTTCCGCAGCGCTTCCGGCGTGACCCCTTCCGTGCCGTGGTGCCAAAGTGGTGCCATTAATGCCTCGACATGGCACCACGGCTGTGCCATGCTGAAGCCATGGACCTCACGCCGTACGTCGAAAACCTCCGGAACGAGCTCGCGGTGGCCGCCGCCACCGGCGGGGACGAAGCCCGCGCGCTGGCCGAGCGGCTGACGCTTCCGCTGGACTCGGCCGTGCGGCTCACCCTGCTCAACGCGCTCTCGGCCGCCATGGGCGAGGTCACCCGCGACCTCGCCCCGGGCTCGGTGGACGTGCGCCTGCGCGGGCTCGACCCGGAGTTCGTGGTGACGGTACCGCCCGCCTCCGACGGCTTCCACAGCGATGTGCCGTTCGTGGCACCACCGGTGGCTCCGGTGGCGCCATCCGGTTCGACGGGGGCCCCGTCGGCGGTGCCGTCGGTGGCGCCGGAGTCGGACGAGTCGGGCACCGCCCGGATCAACCTGCGCCTGCCCGCGAACCTCAAGGCCCGGGCGGAGGAGGCCGCGGGGCAGGAGGGCCTGTCACTCAACGCCTGGCTGGTCCGGGCCGTCGCCGCTGCACTGGACGGCGCTGAGTCCACCGCCCGCCCGGTGGCCGGCCCCGGCGTCCGCGCTCCGCGCGGCGTCGGCGGCCAGGGCTTCACCGGCTGGGTCCACTGACGCTTCCGCACCATCCGAACCCCTGCACCTTCCACGTCACCCCCGCTCCGACCAGCGGGAACACCTACACGAGTCAAGAGGACGGGACAGCCATGCCTACGTACGAGACCGACGGACCGATCTCCGCCACCCTGGAGTTCGAGATCGGCACGGTGTGGATCCGCGCGGGCAAGCGCACCGACACCGTGGTCGAGGTCCGCCCCGCGAACGCGGCCAAGGAGGCGGACGTCAAGGCCGCCGAGCTGACCCAGGTCGACTTCGCCGGCGGTCGGCTCACCGTCAAGGGCCCCAAGCAGCGCACCGTGTTCTCCAACAAGAAGGGCTCGATCGAGGTCCTGGTCGAACTGCCGTCGGGCTCCGAGGTGCACGCCGACTCCCCGATGGCCGACTTCGTCACCGAGGGCCCGCTCGGCGACTGCCGGCTCAAGGCCTCCATGGGGCGGATCCAGATCGACCGGGCCGAGGGCGTGCGGCTCAAGACCGACCACGGGGACATCCGGGTCGGTGCGGTCTCCGGGGACGCCGAGCTGTCCGGCGCCGGCCGGATCGAGGTCGGCAGCGTCGGGGGCCGGCTGACGGTCAAGAACAGCAACGGCGACACCGAGATCGACGAGGTGCACGGCGAGCTGACGGCCAACGCCTCCAACGGCCGGATCCACGTCGGCCTCGCCGAGGCGGGCGTGGACGCCAAGACGGCCAACGGCCACATCCGGCTCGACCGGGTGGTCCGGGGCAAGGTCGTCCTGCAGAGCGGCGTCGGGGACATGGAGGTCGGCATCGCGGAGGGCACGGCGGCCTGGCTCGACGTGCACAGCAAGTTCGGCACGGTGCGCAACACCCTCGGTGCGGCGGAGGGTCCGGGCGACGCCCGGGAGACCGTCGAGGTCCGCGGCCGGACCCAGGTGGGCGGCATCATCGTCCGGAGGGCGTGATGGCGGCGATCTCGGCGATCGGGCTCACCAAGTCCTACGGGGACAAGGAGGTGCTGAAGGGCGTCGACCTGGAGATCCCGGCCGGCACCGTGTTCGCCCTCCTCGGGCCGAACGGGGCCGGTAAGACGACCACCGTGCAGATCCTCTCCACCCTGATCCGGGCCGACGGCGGGGTGGCCCGGGTGGCCGGGCACGACCTCGTCCGCGAGGCCGACGGGGTGCGGGCGGCGATCGGCGTGACCGGCCAGTTCTCGGCGGTGGACAACCTGCTCACCGCCGAGGAGAACCTGTTGCTGATGGCGGATCTCAACCACCTCCGCCGTCGGGAGGGGCGGAGGCGGGCCGAGGAGCTGCTGGAGCGGTTCGACCTCACGGCGGAGGCCCGAAAGCCCGTCGCCACCTTCTCCGGAGGCATGCGGCGCAAGCTCGACCTGGCGATGACGCTGGTCGGCGACCCGAAGGTGATCTTCCTCGACGAGCCGACCACCGGGCTGGACCCGCGCAGCCGGCGGACGATGTGGGAGATCATCCGGGGGCTGGTCGGCGACCACGGGGTGACGATCTTCCTGACCACCCAGTACCTGGACGAGGCCGACCAGCTCGCCGACCGGATCGCGGTCCTGGACGGCGGCCGGATCGTCGCCGAGGGCACGGCCGAGGAGCTCAAGCGGATCGTCCCCGGTGGGCGGATCCGGCTCCACTTCTCGGACGGCGCCCAGCTCGCCGCGGCCGCCGCGCTGTTCGACTACGCGGCGGTGGACGTCGAGGCCCTGCGGCTGGACATCCCCGGGGACGACTCCGTCCTCACTGTGAAGGCCGTGCTCGACGTGCTCGACAACGCCTCGGTGCGAGCGGAGCGGCTGATCGTGGAGACGGCCGACCTGGACGACGTGTTCCTCACCCTGACCGAGGGGGCCGCCCGATGAGCAGCGTGACCACCTACGCCGTCAGCGACTCGCTGACGATGCTGCGGCGCAACCTCAAGCACGCGCAGCGGTACCCGTCGCTGACCTTCGCGGTCGTGATGATGCCCGTGATGATGCTGCTGCTGTTCAACTACGCGTTCGGCGGCGCGCTCGGCCTGGGCATCGGCGCCGGCAGCTACATCGACTACGTGACCCCCGGCATCCTGCTGATGGCGGCGACGTCCGGGGCCCTGGTGACGGCGATCGGCGTCTGCGTCGACATGACCGAGGGCATCGTCAACCGCTTCCGGACGATGGCGATATCGCGCTCGGCCTTCCTGACGGGCCACGTGGTCGGCAGCGTCATCCAGACGGCGATCGGCCTGGTGCTCGTGCTCGCCGCCGCCCTCGCGATGGGCTTCCGGCCCAACGCCACCCCGGTGGAGTGGCTCGCCGCGGCCGCCCTGCTCGTCTTCGTCGTGCTGGCCCTGACCTGGCTCGCAGCAGGCATCGGCCTGGTCGCCAAGACGCCGGAGAGCGCCAGCAACATCCCGATGCCGCTCCAGTTCATGCCCTTCATCGGCAGCGCCATCGTCCCGCCGGACTCCATGCCGACGGCTCTGCGCTGGTTCGCCGAGTACCAGCCGTTCACCCCGATCATCGAGACCCTGCGCGGCCTGCTGATGGGGACGGAGATAGGCGGCAGCGCCGTCGCCGCCCTGGGCTGGTGCGTCGCCCTGACCGGGATCGGCTACCTCTGGGCACGGCGCACCTTCTACCGCACGGAGCGCGGGTAACGCCCGCGCCGCCGGGACCGTCAGGCCGCCACCGGCTCGGGTGGCGGCCTGAGGGCGCCGGGGCGGTCGGCGCGCCGGGCGGCCCGGCGGCCCTGAGGTCAGGCCAGGACCAGGAGGTCCATCCAACTGACGGCCGGCTCGTCCGGTGCGGCAGCGGCGGCCGCCCGGAGGCGGGCCAGCCCGTCGGTGTACTGGGTGTCGGAGAGGGCACGGAGCTTGGAGTCGGCGTCGCGGCGCAGCCCGTCGGCGAAGGCTCCGAGGGTCGGCGCGCTCTGCTGGGGGAGCGGGCGGAGAGAGATGCGGGCGAAGCCGGCGGTGGCGAAGGCGGCGCAGACCTGGTCGACGCTCGGGTAGCCGTCGATGCTCCGTGAGGTCTCGGGGAAGAAGCGCACCCGGAGGTCCCGGTCGCTGCGGCCGGGGAATGTGTTGCGGATCAGTACCGGTGCGCCCGGCCGCAGGGCGCGCCGCAGTTCGCGGGCGGCGGCCTCCAGGTCGGTGAGGTGGTGCAGCACCGAGCCGAGCCAGGCCGCGTCCGCGCAGGCGTCCGGTACGGGGAGGGCCTCGGCCGTTCCGGCGAGCACGTCGATGCCTGGGGAGGCGGGGATCAACGCCCGCATCGCTTCGGCGGGTTCGACGGCCAGGACCCGCACGCCGTACCAGTCGTGGAACGCGGCGGCGAAGGCCCCGGTGCCGGCGCCCACGTCCAGCACGGTCGAGCCGGGGCCGAGCGGGGCGGCCTCGGCAACGGCCTGCCGCCACGCGGCGAGCCCGTCGCGGGGCACCTCGCGGGCGGTGCGGTAATCGGCGGCGGTCTGGCGGTCGTAGACGCTGTCGGCCATGTCGGTGCTCCCCCAGGGTGGTTGGGCAGGTGATCATGCCAGACGGTGGCGGGGGAGTGAGCGGGCGCAGGAAGTCGATGAGGTCGACTTCCTGCGCCGAGTGGGGAGTGGGGTCAGACGTCGAACTCGCCGTTGCGGATGCCGGTGAGGAGGTCGCGCCATTCGTCCTTGGTCAGTTGGGCGATGGAGGAGGGATGGAGGCTGCTGCGCAGGTAGACGGTGTCGGCGGTGATGGCCACTTCCGGGCAGTTGTTGCCGTCACCGCATGTGTTGGGCCTGTACCACGCAAGATCTTCCACTGGTCCCCTCAAATGTCCTTCAAGATGCCGGCGATGAGGTCGCGAGACTCGGAAGGCCCGAGAGCGCGGCCACGCATCGCCCCGATGATGTTCCGGTAGTTCTCAAGCTGGTTCATCTCGGTCAGAAACGCGGGTGATCCTACGGAGTCCAGTTGGACGGTATCCAAGCGGGGTAGTGGGCCCCGGGCGTACATGACGGCTTGACCCGCGCCCTTGAACCCTCCGGCACGGAACTCCAATACGCGCAGGGTCACGTTGGGCAGCTCGGACAGTTCGAGAATGTGCTTGAGCTGGGCGCGAGCGACCGCTGGGCCGCCGAACTCCATGCGTAGAGCAGCCTCGTGCACGATCCCCTCGTACTCGATCGGGCTGTCCCGAGTGAGGAGCTGAGCGCGGCGGAGGCGGTTCTCGACGCGAGCCTCGATGTTCAGAGGTCGCAGCGGCGGATAGACCTCACGGAATATCTCGCGAGCGGTGTCCTCGGTCTGCATCAGGCCTGGTACGTGGCAAATTTGATAGGTGGCGATGCCGTGCGCGTGGTGCTCGACCTCGGAGATCTCAAGGATCCCGTTGGGCACGAGCCCTCTGTGCTCCTCCCACCAACCTTTGGACTTGTCGGCAGCCATGGCGGCGACGGCATCGACGTACTCGGAATCGCCTTCCTCGTACTCGCCGGCCAGCGCGACCACGCGTTCGGCGCTGATCGGGTAGCTGCCCTGCTCGATCAAAGTGACCTTGCTGCGATCGAGCCCGAGGACGGCGGCAGCCTCTCCTGCCGTGCGTCCGGCAGCCTCACGCATCTTGCGCAGCTCGATGCCGACGCGCTTGCGGCGTGCGGTTGGGGTAGGTGGCATCTTCCAAGCATCCACCTCGGCGAGTTGAGTAGTCCAGCTGCCTGGATAGCACATCTTCCTGAACCAGCTAGCAAATGTGCCTCCCCTTGCCCTACAGTCTGTGATGCACCGATCACCGGATGGGTAGTCAATAACGTCCACGAGCAGGGCAGTTGGTACCGGCTGCCCGGGCACCGAAGAGCACGTGCAGGCGGCGACGCCAACCCCGCTGCGCGCTCGCTCACGGCGACGGACCCTCCGGGTGCGTCCTTCATCGCCTACACCGCAGGGAGATTCCCCGTGTGTAACTGCACCCTCAACTCCCCTTCCCTCGCCCTCGCCCGCGAGGCCCTGCGCGCCGCCATGGCGCGTGCCGGCTGGGACTTCGAGTCCATCGCCGATGCCGAACTCGCCCTTGCCGAGCTCATCGTGAACGCGTGGCGGCACGGCCGGACGACCTCGCCCGTCGTCCTGGTCCTGATCCTCGGCCGTACGCTCCGCGTCTCCGTGAGCGACGACAGCACCGACTTCCCGGAGCAGCGCGAACCCTGCGAGTTCGCGGAGTCCGGGCGCGGACTGCGCCTCGTTCAGGGCCTCACCCACCGCTGGGGGACCGAGCCCCAGAAGCACGGCAAGTCCGTCTGGTTCGAGCTGGACGCCGCCGCGTGAACCGCCACGCCGTCCCGGGCCGGAGGCCGCCGTGCTCGGCCTCCTGATCCTCGTCATCCTCGCGGCGGTCGTCGGAGCCTACTGCCAGGTGCGGACCGACGCCCTCAATGCCGTCGACCGTGGGCAGGGCGGCAGGCGCGACCGCCCCGCCCAGGCCGAGCGGGTCGGCATATCCTCCTGAACGACGAAGCAGCGGGTCGCGCCCCGTCCGGACCGGGCGCGACCGCTTCGACCGGGGTGCGACACCGCATCGCCGGCCGCCGGGCCCACAGCTACAGGCTCCCCGCAGCTACAGGCTCGTGTGCGGGCCGACCTTCCCGGTGAAGGGGAAGAGCGGATAACCCTCGAAGCAGCCTCCGTCGGGCTGGACGTAGGGCCAGTTCATCCCCGCCCGGTACAGCGCCGTCAGCACGACGGCTGCGAGCACCGGTGCCAGCAGCTCGACGGCCCGGCCGCCGGGGAGCGGGTGCCTGCTCAGGAGGGCCTGGAGAAGTGCGAGGGCGACGGTCATCGTCAGCCATACCGCCGGGACCGTCCCGAACTGCAGGCCGATGGTGTTGCTGACGTTGTTCCCGAGCGGGCAGTCGTTCCAGGCCCGGACCGTCATCCGGGTGCCGACGACCACGCCGACGGCGGCCAGTGCGGGGGCGAGGAGGTACCGGCCGCAGCTGCCCCGGTCGGCGGCTGCGCGCTCCGGATGCTCTGTTGCGTCCACGTCTCGTCCCCCGGTTCCGGCGGCAGGGTGCCACCCGAACCGGTCACGCCGAGCGAGACCGTGCCGGTTCCTCCCCGACGGCTCAGCGCAGGCGCGAGGAGGAGAGGATCGACGCGAGGTGGGCGACGACCATGCCCCAGGTGATCACCGCGATGGCGGCGAGGGCGATCCGGGTCGGGCCGATGTTCCCGACCGCGGCGTCCGCGACCGCCGTGGCCAGCAGCACGAGCGAGGCCTCGATGCCGTTGGTCACCCGGTGGATCTTGAACACGGAAGCGAGTCGGCGCGCCGTCGCGATGCCCTGCGAACGCGGCTGGGTCGACTCCTCGTCGGCCGGAAGGAGACCGCTGCGGGCCCGGGCCACGTCCACCAGGTCCGTCGACGCCTTGAGCAGCACCACGCCCAGCGCCGTCGCCAGGCCGACCGACACCCACAGCTCCGAGCCGCCGCGCGCCGCCCGCACACCGGCCCCGATCATCAGCGCCGCATCGGCCAGGTAGGCACCGAGCCGGTCGACGTACACGCCCGCGGTGCTGAACTGCCGCTTCCAGCGGGCCACCTCGCCGTCGACGCAGTCGAACAGCAGGAAGCCCTGGAACAGCACCGCCGCCAGCACCGCACCCGTCAGCCCGGGGATCAGCAGGGCGGCTCCGGCGCCGACGCCGCAGACCACCATCACCCAGGTCAGCGTGTTCGGCGAGACGGACGTCCGCACCAGCTGCCGCGTCGTCCGCAGCGAGATCGCCCGCATGTACAGGCGGCCCGCCCAGTGCTCGCCGTTGCGGCTCTGCAGCTTGGCCTGCGGCTGGCAGACCTCCCGCAGCTCGGCCAACGCCGGGGCAGCGACCTTCACGAATTCCTCCACCTGTCCGGCCGGACCAGAACGATCAGCACAGGCTACGACCTGCCTTGACCGCTGCTCGGGCCGGGGCTTCGATTCCGGGTATGGAGATCCGCCGTGTTACCCGGGCCACCGAGGTTCTGGCCGCCGGACACCTCTTCGACAGCCCCCCGCTGCCGGAGGCGACCGCACGCTTCCTCGCCGACGACCGCCACCACCTGCTGATCGCCTACGTCGACGGCGTCCCGGCGGGCATGGCCACCGGGGTCGAGATGACCCACCCGGACAAGGGAACCGAGCTGTTCCTCTACGAGCTGGGCGTGGACGAGCCGTTCCGGGGCCGCGGCATCGGCCGGGCCCTGACGGCCGCGCTCGTGGAGCTGTCCCGCGAGCGCGGCTGTCACGGCCTGTGGACGGTGACCGAGGAGGAGAACACGGCCGCCCGCGCCACCTACCGCGGTGCGGGCGGCGAACCGGCGCCGGGCCAGGCGGTGTACGTCTGGGACTTCGAGGAGTCCTGACCGGCGCACCCCGCGCGCCCGGGCCGCCCGGCGCACCCCGCGCGCCCGGGCCGCCCGGCGCACCCCGCGCGCCCGGGCCGCCCGGCGCACCCCGCCCGCCCGGGCCGGCCGGCGCATCCCGCCCACCCGGGTGTCACCGGGGCCATCAGACCAGCGCGGGCACCACCGGCACCTCGGTACCCCGGTGTAGCCAGGCGCGCTCGGCGGCCGACCAGGCGGTCGTGGTCAGCAGGTAGACGGCGGCGGCCAGCGGCACCAGTGCGGCGAACAGCACCGTCCCGAAGGACAGGTACGGCAGGAACGACAGCCCGGGCTGCGCGGCCGGCTGCGGGGCGGCGGCCTGCGCCCGGCGGGCCCGCCGGAAGTTGACGTACCCCACCGCGGCCAGCCCGGCGTAGAGCACGCCGAAGACCACCCACTGCGCCGCGTCCTGCGCGCCGCCCACGTGCAGGCCGAGCGGGACGCCGAACAGGGTGTGGCCGAGCAGGTCGTTCGGGGTGGTGAAGAGCCGGTACATCACCGAGAAGAACGGGATCTGCACCAGCATCGGCAGGCAGCCGGCGAACGGCGATGCCTTCTCCTCCTTGTACATCTCGGCGAGCGCGGCCTGGAGCTTCTCCGGCTTGCCCTTGTGCTTGCGGTTCAGCTCGGCGACCTTCGGCGCGAGCCGGGCCCGCGCCTTCTCGCCGCGCGCCGCCGCCCGGGCCAACGGGTGCAGGGCGAGGCGGACGCAGACGGTGAACAGGACGATCGCCGCCGCCGTCGGCAGCACCTGGGCGAGCGCGGCGACGACGTCGTGGGCCAGGCCGACGGCCGGGTCGAGGATTGCGAAAACGGACATGGTGGAGCGAGCCCTCCGGGGTCTCAGCGTCTCAGGACATGAGTGGTCTACGGAGGACGGCCGCGTCGAGCCGGGTCGACGGCTCTCGGGAACGAGGGGGGTTACGCGGCCGCCGGGGCCGCACCCGGGGCCCTGGGGCGTCGCCTGCCCCGGGCGTCCGGATCACGTTGGGGAAGGAAGGCGGTCCGGAACGCGCGCCTGCGCAGCGTCCCGTCCCGTACGGTGGCCGGCGCCCGTGCGCCGAGCAGTCGCGCGGCGGCCAGCGTCCCCGCCACCGCCCCGGCCAGCAGCACCACGGCCGCGGTGGCCGCCACCGAGGTCAGCGTCCCACCGTCGGTGAGCACCTCCCCGGTCAGCACGCGGAGCATCCCGAGCAGCATCGCGATCAGTCCCACGGCGTGCTCCTCTCCTGTGCTCCGGCCACCGGCTTCAGACGTTGACGACGATGGTACGGCCTGTGGGGTTCCCACGGGAGGAGGGAGGAGGGAGGAGCAGGAGCGGGGGCGCGCACCGGCGGCGGGGCGGCGTTCGGAGCGGTTGCGCACGCCGTAGCCAGAGGTGCTACGCGGGGCTACCTTGGAAGGATGAAGACGATTACCCAGCGGGAGTTCCGGAACAACTCCGCCGCGGTGATGGATGCGGTGGAGGCGGGGGAGACCTTCCACATCACCAGGAACGGGGTCGAGGTCGCGGAGCTGCGGCCGGTGTCGGGGCGCCGGCGGCTCACCGCGGAGGAGCTGGTGGCGCGGCACGTGAAGCTGCCGCGGGTCGACTACCAGCAGATGCGCAAGGAGGCCGAGGAGTACTTCGGTCCCGAGGAGCTGGTCGGGGACGCGGACGACGACCCCTTCGAGCGGCGGCGTGGCTGAGCGGCGCAGGGCGTCCCGGCGGCGGCCGGCCGGGGTGCTGGACACCTGTGTCTACATCGACCTGGCGCTGCTCAACCCGGCCGATCTGCCGGCCGTGCCCGAGCTGACCGCGATCAGCTTCGCCGAGTTGCAGCAGGGCGTCTCGATGGCGCGCGACCCGGTCAGCCGGGCGGCGCGGCTGGAGGTGCTGGGGGCGGCGATGGCGGATTTCGACCCGCTGCCGTTCGACGCGGCGGCCGCGGCCCGGTACGGGACGCTGGTCACGCTCACCATCGCCGCCGGCCGTCAGCCGCGCCCGCGCCGGATCGACCTGATGATCGCCGCCGTCGCCTCCGCGCACGGGCTGCCGCTCTACACCCGCAACGTCGCGGACTTCCGCGGACTGAGCTCGGCGGTGGAGATCATCGGCATCTGACCGGGGACGCCGGCCGGGGGTGACGGCCTCCGCGCCGTTCTGTTCGACCCGGTCGGCCGGGTCGGCGGCCGCCGGCAGGACCGGCCGCCGGGCCCGGGTGCGCCGCACGACGACGCTCTCCCGGCCGGCCCCCGCAGTGGCGACGAGGCCCCGCAGCGACGGCCGACCAGGGGCCTCGGCGGGCCCTGGAAACCGCGCCCGGCTCCCCGGGGCCCGGACCCCGGGGAGCCGGGGGGTCTCAGCCCAGTCGGACGGTCGTGCCCGTGGCTGCGGAGGTGCGGGCGGCCTCCAGCACGGCGAGGGTGGCGACGGCGTCGCGCGGGTCGACCGGGGGCGGGGTGCCGGGGCGGGCCAGGGCGGCGGCGACGCCCGCGTAGAAGGCGGGGTAGTCGCCCGGATCGGTGGGGATCGGCGTGGCGGACTCGTCGGTGCCCAGGGTGCCGTAGAGGGCGGGCCGGTCGGCGCCCCAGGTGAGCCCGTCACGGCCGTCCGGGCGCCGGCCGGCGCGCAGGTCCGCCTCTTGCGGGTCCATGCCGGACTTCACGTAGCCGGCGGTGTCGCCGAGCACCCGCAGCCGGGGGCCGGCCAGCGGGGTGATGGCGCTGGTCCACAGGTGCGAGCGGGTGCCGGAGGCGTGGGTGAGGGCGAGGAAGGCGTCGTCGTCGACCGCCGCACCGTCCCGGCGGACGTCGATCTCCGCGTACACGGTCTCCACCGGGCCGAACAGGGTGAGCGCCTGGTCGACCAGGTGACTGCCGAGGTCGTACAGGGTGCCGCCGACCTCGGCGGGGTCGGCCAGTTCGCGCCAGCCCGCCTTGGGCTTGGGCCGGAACCGCTCGAAACGGGACTCGAAGCGGTGCACCCGGCCGAGCGCGCCCTCGCGGACCAGACGGGCGGCGGTGAGGAAGTCGCCGTCCCAGCGGCGGTTCTGGAAGACGGAGAGCAGGACGCCGCTGGACTCGGCCAGCGTGCAGAGCTCCAGCGCCTCGTCGGCGGTGGCGGCCAGCGGCTTGTCGACGACGGTGGCCAGCCCGGCGCGCAGCGCGGCCCGGGCGAGCGGGACGTGGGTGCGGTTGGGGGAGGCGATGACGACCAGGTCGAGCGCGTCCGGGTCGGCGAGCAGCTGCTCGGGGGTGTCCACGGCGCGGGCGCCGGGGTGTTCCCGCTGCAGCTGCTCGCGGCGGTCGGGGTTGGCGGTGACCACCGCGTCCAGCCGGAGCCCGGGGGTGGTGGCGATCAGCGGGGCGTGGAAGGCGGAGCCGGCCAGGCCGTAGCCGATCAGGCCGACACGGAAGGGGCCGTCGTGGTGGCGGGGCGGGCGCGAGGACGAGGAGGGGCTCATGGGCCCTACTCAATCACGCGGTGTCTGGTTGGTCCCGGTTTCGGTGCCGCCGCGGTGACGGGTCAGCAGGGCGGCCTGCGCACCCGCCCGGTGGGTCTGCGGGGGCACCCACCGGGCGTCCGGGCGGTCCGGCGTCAGCGGGCGTGCGCGCCACGGCTGCGGCGGCGCTGGCGGTGGAGGACGGCGACGGTCGCGCCGGCCAGCAGGAAGGCGGAGCCGACCGAGGCGAGGATGCCGAGCGAACGGTCGGAGCCGGTCTGGGCGAGGCGCTCCACGGCGGCGGAGTCGGCGGCGGACGTGGCCGGGGCCGAGGGCGTGCCGGACGTGCCGGACGTGGCCGAGGAGGCGGGGGCGGGTGGGGCGGCGGCCGCCTGGGTCGCCGCCGCCGGGGTGGTGACGGCGGCTGCCGGGGCGGGCGCGGCCGCGGTGGTGTGGTCGTGCCCGGCGGGGTGGCCGGCCTGGCTGGGCACGGCCGTCGCCGGGCCCGAGGGCGCGGGCGGGACGGTGCCCGGGAGGGCGGGCGTCGAGGTCGGTGCGCTGCCGCTCCCGTCGAAGACGACGTCCGAGCAGGAGTAGAACGCCTCAGGGCTGTCCGAGCGCTGCCAGATCGCGTAGATCAGCTGGCGTCCGCTCCGCCCGGCCGGCACCTTGCCGGGCAGGACGTACGAGCCGTCCGCCAGCTGCGGGTCGGTGACCGTCAGGAAGGGCTGTGCCTCCAGGTTCGCCCAGGTCAGGGGCTTGGTGGGGGAGTAGCTGCCGTTGGTGATGAAGAGCTGGAACGTCCCCTTGTGCGGGGCGGTGGCGCGGTAGCGGAAGGTGAGGTCGGCGCCCGCGGTGAGGTTGGTGGCGGGCCAGTCGGCGCGCGGCAGGTCCAGGCCCTTGTACGTCTCGGAGCCGGCGCTGCACAGCTTGCCGTCCGGGATCAGCTCGCGGTGGCGGCCGGCGGCGTCGCCGATCCGCAGGCTCATCCAGTCGTACAGCGCGGCCGTGCCGCCGGCCGCCACGGCCGCCCGGCAGGCCGCCGACTTCGGCTGCTCGGCGCCCTCCAGGTAGCAGCCCTCGACCCGGCTGAGCGGGTTCTGCATCGACCCGTGGGCGGCGGCCGGGGTGCTGCCGAGGCCGACGGCGAGGCCTGCGACGGTCAGGACGGCGAGCGTGGTGAGAGCGGCGCGGGCACGGGGGGCACCGGGGGAGCCGGGGAGACGGCGGCGCACGGGCATGGGGGGACTCCTTCGAGGGAGCGCGGGTGAGGGTGGTGCCGTTCACGCTAGCCGTGCGGCGTGGGCGTGCTGAGGGGCAATCAGTGCGGTTAGGGGCGTCTTAAGGAGCCGTTGAGACGGTGACCGCCCCGCCGCGCGGCGGTCCGCCGGCGGTCGCCCCGGGCCCGGCGGCCCGCCCCGGCCCCGTGTCCCGGTGGGCGGGACATGCTGCCGTCGGCCTGGTGTGCGGATTAGGCTGTGCCCCGTTGGGGCAGCCAGCAGTACCCCCGGCGGTCCGGTGTCCCGAGGAGGGTCCGGCCGGTGGGAGGCGCAACGGTGACGGCGGTGCGCCGCAGATTCCGTACGACCATCGCTAGACGTTGCAAGAGCAAGACCCTTGCAAGACTTCGGGAGACACGCACGTGGCAGACCGCAAGCCCATCGAGTCCTGGCTGACCGACATGGACGGCGTCCTCATCCACGAGGGCACGCCGATCCCCGGCGCGGAGGAGTTCCTGCGCCGGCTGCGGGAGTCCGGCAAGCCGTTCCTGGTGCTGACCAACAACTCGATCTACACCCCGCGCGACCTCAGCGCCCGCCTGGCCGGCATGGGCCTGGAGGTGCCGGAGGAGTGCATCTGGACCTCGGCCCTGGCCACCGCCAAGTTCCTCAAGGGCCAGCGCCCGGGTGGCACCGCGTACGTGATCGGTGAGGCGGGCCTCACCACCGCGCTGTACCAGGCCGGTTACGTGCTGACGGACAACAACCCGGACTACGTCGTCCTCGGCGAGACCCGCACCTACAGCTTCGAGGCGCTCACCAAGGCGATCCGCCTGATCAACCAGGGCGCCCGCTTCATCTGCACCAACCCGGACGAGACCGGCCCGTCCACCGAGGGCGTGCTGCCGGCCACCGGTTCGGTCGCGGCCCTGATCACCAAGGCGACCGGCGTCGAGCCGTACTTCGTCGGCAAGCCCAACCCGCTGATGATGCGCGAGGCGCTGAACACGGCGGGCGCCCACTCGGAGACCGCCGTCATGATCGGCGACCGGATGGACACCGACATCGTGGCGGGCATGGAGGCCGGCATGGAGACCATCCTGGTGCTCACCGGTCTGACCGCCGCGGCCGACGTGGAGCGCTTCCCGTACCGGCCGACCCGGGTGGTCAACTCGGTCGCGGACCTGGTGGAGCTGGTCTAGCCTCTCCACAGTTCGTTCTCCGGGCCCTGCCCTGGCCGTCGGCCGGGGTGGGGCCCGCGTGTTTCGGTCAGCTGTTGCGTGTGCGGAGGAGGGGGAGGGGCGGATGAGCACGACGGCGGAGTCCGGCGAGCAGTCCACAGGGGCGTCCTCGGGGGAGTCCGACGGGGAGGCGAACGGGGAGGCCACCGAGCGGTCCACCGAGCGGTCCACCGAGCGGTTCACCGAGCAGTTCACCGACGAGAAACGGGTCACGTGGGCGGAGCTCTACTTCGACCTGGTCTTCGTCTTCGCGATCACCCAGGTATCCGGCCTGCTGCACCACCACCACGACTGGACCGGCGTCGTGCGGGCCCTCGTGGTGTTCGTGCCGGTCTACTGGTGCTGGGTCGGCACCACCGTGCAGGCCAACATCCGCGACGTGGACACCCCACGGGACCGGATCGGCATCCTCGCCGTCGGGCTGGCCGGCCTCTTCATGGCGCTGGCGGTGCCCGGCGCCTACGAGGGCCGGGGTGTGCTGCTGGGCGCCGGGTACTGGGCGGCCCGGGTGGTGCTGCTGGTGCTGCTGATCCGCGTTCCGGGCGTCTGGCGCGGGCCGTACGGCGTGGGGGTGCTGGTCAGCGGACCGCTGCTGCTGGTGGGCGGGCTGCTGCCGGACGGGCCGCGGCTGGTGCTCTGGGCGCTGGCGGCGCTCTGCGACCTGTCCGGACCGGTCCTGTTCCGCAACCGGCTGGCCAGGGTGGCGTACAACCCGTCGCACATGCCGGAGCGGTTCGCGCTGTTCCTGCTGGTGGCGCTCGGCGAGTCGATCGTCGGGATCGGCGCCACGGCCGCCGGGGCCCGGCTCGACGCCGCTGAACTGGTCGCGGTGGCTTCGGCGTTCACCATCTCCTGCGGGCTCTGGTGGCAGTACTTCGTCTACGCGGCGGACGCCATGCGGCACGCCGTCACCGTCGCGGACTCCCGCCGGGACGTGATCCGCCGGGTCTTCCAGTACGGGCACCTGGCGCTGGTGGCCGGGGTGATCGCGGTCGCGGTCGGCTTCGGCGAGACGGTGGCCGATCCGCGGCGGGCGCTCGGGGCGGGCTCGGTGGCGCTGTTGTACGGGGGCTGCGGGCTCTACCTGCTGACCTTCGGCTACACGCGGTGGATGATGTTCCGCGCGGTGTCGACGACGCGGATCGTGGCGGCGCTGGTGGTGCTCGGGCTGGCCCCGGTGATGGTGCGGCTGCCGGCGATCGCGGTGCTGGTGACGCTGGCGGTGCTGCTGGTGGCGCTGAACGTGGTCGAGCACGTGAGGGTGGAGCGGGCGGCCGCCCGCTCTGCCGGGGCGGCCCCGGTGGCTTCGGTGGCTTCGGTGACCGGGGCGGCCCCGGTGGCTTCGGTGGCTTCGGTGACCGAGGCGGCTCCGGCGGCCCCGGTGGCTCCGGCGGAGTGAAGTGTCAGTCGGGCTGTGTAGCGTTCGGGGTGGAAAGAGGGCGTGCGGCGCAGGGTCGTGGTGCGTCCGAGGTCGGGGCGGTGCGGCGGTGAGCGGCCGTCCGGTGGGAGGTTGATGTCGTGACGGACACGGTCGAGGCGGAAGCGGTCGAGGCGGGCGTGAGCGAGGCTGGAGCGGTCGTGGCCGGCGCGGGTTCCGGGCTGGAGCTGCCCGAGTCCTGGCGCGGGGTGCTGGGCGGAGAGACGGAGAAGCCGTACTTCGCCGAGCTGGCGGCCTTCGTGGCGGCCGAGCGCGCGGAGCACCAGATCTTCCCGCCGAGCGGGCAGGAGTTCTCCGCGCTGGAGGCCACCCCGTACGAGAAGGTCCGCGTGCTCGTCCTCGGCCAGGACCCGTACCACGACGACGGCCAGGCCCACGGCATGAGCTTCTCCGTGCTGCCGGGCACCAAGACGCCGCCGTCGCTGCGCAACATCTTCAAGGAGCTGGACGCCGACCTCGGCATCCCGGCCCCGGACAACGGCTACCTGATGCACTGGGCCGAGCAGGGCGTGCTGCTGCTCAACGCGGTGCTCACGGTGCGCGCGCACGAGGCGAACTCGCACAAGGCCAAGGGCTGGGAGAAGTTCACCGACGCCGTGATCAAGGCGGTGAGCGCGCGCGAGGAGCCGGTGGTCTTCGTGCTCTGGGGCAACTACGCGAAGAAGAAGCTGCCGCTGATCGACACCTCCAAGCACGTGGTGGTCCAGGGCGCGCACCCGTCGCCGCTCTCGGCCAAGCTGTTCTTCGGCAGCCGGCCGTTCTCCCAGATCAACGAGGCGCTGGACGGCTTCGGCGTCGACCCGATCGACTGGCAGGTGCCGAACCTGAAGCAGGGCTGACCGTACGCCGGCCGCACCGCGCCGGGCCGACGCTTCGTCTGCCCCCCGTTGCCGTCCGCTGTTCACCGGCCTCGGCTGCCGGCCGGTACCCGGTGTGCGAAGCTGGGTGCCGGCCGGGTCGCCGGACCGGGTCTGGGGAGGGGCGGTCGTGCGCCGGGTAGGGCGAGGAGCAGGGTTCCGGCTGGCTGTGGGGGCAGCACTGCTGGGGCTGGTGGCGGGCGTTGCCGGGTGCAACGGCGGTGCTGCATCAGGGGGTTCGGGCGGCGGCCCGGGGGGCGGTTCCGGTACGGGTGCGGCGCCCGCGTCCACCGGGGCCGGTGCGGCGGGCGGCGCGGGTTCGGCCAGCTCGGGGGGAACCGCTTCCGGCGGGGCGTCCGCCGCCGGGCTCGCCCAGCTGCCCGGGCAGACCTTCTACGTCTCCGACCAGACCGCGGCCGCCCAGCAGCTCGTCGTCCTGCGCAGCCAGAGCCGGACGGCCGAGGCCGACATTCTGCTGAAGATCGCCGCCCAGCCGTCCTCGCAGTGGCTCGGCGACCAGGCGGCCAAGGGCATCGTCGAGCAGGTGGGCCGCCGGGCCGCCGCCGTGGACCGCACGCCCGTCTTCGTCGTCTACAACATCCCGCACCGTGACTGCGGCCAGTACTCGGCCGGCGGTGCGTCGGACGCCGCCGCCTACCGCTCCTGGATCAGCGGCCTGGCGGAGGCACTGGGCGACCGCAGGGCGTGGGTGGTGCTGGAGCCGGACGCCGTGGCGCACACCCTCGACTCCTGCGGGGTGAAGGGCGCGTCCGCCGCTGAGCGGTACGGCCTGCTGGCCTTCGCCGTACAGGAGTTGAAGAAGCGTCCGCAGGTGCGCGTCTACCTGGACGCGGGCAACCCGGGCTGGGCGCAGGACCCGTCGGCGATGGCCGACGCGCTGCGGAAGTCCGGCGTCGCGGTGGCGGACGGTTTCGCGGTCAACGTCTCCAACTTCTACGGGACCGACCGGAGCGCGGCGTACGGCACGGAACTCTCCACCGCGCTGGGCGGGAAGCACTTCGTGATCGACACCAGCCGCAACGGCAACGGCCCGCTCAGCGGCGACGCCTGGTGCAACCCGCCCGGCCGCGCGCTCGGCGAACCGCCCACCACCGGGACCGGCCGGGCCGGCGTCGACGCCTACCTCTGGATCAAGAACCCCGGCGAGTCCGACGGCGAGTGCGGCCGCGGCGAGCCCCGGGCGGGCGAGTTCTGGCTGCCGTACGCCCTGGGGCTGGCGCGCGGGGGCGCCTGACCCGTCCGGGCCGGCGGTGCGGCGCCTCGGGACGGGCCGTGCGCTCACGTCGTGCGGTCACGTCGTGCGCTCACCTCGTCCGCTCACCCCGGGGCCGCGCCGTCTACGGGGTCACCTTGATCCAGCGGGCCACCGACGGGGTGCCGGCGCCGTCCGTCACGAACAGCATGTACCAGCCAGGCGGCAGCAGGTTCGGGTTGCCGGGCAGGGTGAGCGCGACGCCGCCGTCCGAGCGCGCGCCGACGTCCAGGGCGACCGACCGCTGCTCGACGTCGGTCGCGTGGGTGACCGAACTCGGCCGGACCAGCTTGGCGGTGACCACCCCGTCCGGCTCGGGGGACTTCACCGTGACGGTCGCGCCGAGCCTCGCGGCGGCTGGCGCGTCGGTCAGCTGCGGGCGCTCGCCGTGGAACAGGTACGGCGGCGTGTAGATCTCGATCCGCTGCTCGAAGGTGCCCGGCTCGGTGTCGGCCTTGTCGGCGAAGAGCGGGTTGGAACCGAGGACGACCACCCGGCCGTCCGGCAGCAGCAGCGCCTCGGAGTGGTAGTTCCGTCCGACGGTCGGCTCGGCGGCGGTGGTGAAGGTGTTGGTGTCCGGGTGGTAGACCTGCGCCTTGAGCAGGTCGCTCTTGTGCTTGCCCCGGTAGTCGCTGGAACCGCCGGTGGTGAACACGGTGTCGTCGGGCAGGATCACGCTGTTGAGGTAGCGGGTGCCGCCGGCCGGCAGGTCCGGGCCCGGGGCGAAGACCGGCTTGGCGGCGGAGAGGTCGGCGATGTCGGTGCGGGCGGTGGAGAGCGGGGACTCGCCGACGCCCCCGCCGCCGAGCACCATCACCTTCTGCGCCTGGGCGGGCGGCAGCAGCACCGAGGACGAGGTCTCGGTGAGAGCCGGGTCGCGAAGTCCCGGCACCTGCTGGAAGCTGTTGTCCTTCAAGTCCCAGAGCCCTGGCTCGCGGCCCTTGTCCGCCGGGCCGTAGCCCGCGTTGGAACCGGAGTAGAAGAGCTTGCCGGAGGCGGTTAGGAAGATCGACGGGTAGGTGGGGAAGTAGCGGTCGGGCGCCTTGGACCAGGTCTTGTCCGCCGGGTCGTAGATCTCGTTGTCGTTGCCGCTGAGGATCTGCCCCGTGTCGTCCAGCCCCGAGACGGTGACCACCCGCCCGTCCCCCAGCCCGGTGAGGGTCGGGTACCAGCGCGCGTACGCCATGTCGGTCACCCGCTCGTAGAGCTCGGTGTCCGGGTTGAACTCGAAGGCGGCGCGGATGCCCTGGAAGTCCTGCTTCTCCAGTGTCATGCGATCGGCCATGCCGTAGAGGTTCCGGGCCTCGGCGCCGCTCAGGCCCTTGATCGCGTACTGGGCGGGGGAGTTGTTGACGTACCCGGTGCCCTGCGCCACCGCCTCCACGAAGACGTGTTGCTCGCTGGCCTTCACGACGGTCCGGTCGCCGCCGCCGGTCTTCAGCGCGGCCGGAACGGTCACCTCGGCGGTGGACACGTACTCGCGGCCGTTCGGCGCCGTGAACACGGTGCCCTTCGGAAAGGTCCGGGCCGCGTCCGGGTTCTCGTTGCGCACCCGCATGGTGCCCGCCGCCTTCTTCACCGCACCGTCCAGCGCCTCGTAGCGCTGGGTGCCGCCGGCCACCAGCAGCCGCCCGTCGGGCAGCGCGGTGTGGCCTCCGCAGAACATGTCCGCCGGGGTCGGGACCAGCTTGTACGTGTTCTGGGCCGGGTCCCAGAGCACGCTCTTGAAGCTGCCCGCGTCGAAGCTGCGCTGGTCGTTGCCGGAGCCGGCGATGATCAGCACCTTTCCGGTGCGCAGGAGGCTGGCATGGATGGCGTTGACCCGGAACTCGGCGGGGAGGACGAAGGTCTGCCAGTGGCCGTACTCGGCCTTGTACTCGGGACGGTTGATCACGTAGTCGTGGTACTGCGCGTTGGCGAAGCCGAGCACGGCCGGTGCGTTCATCCCGGCGACGGTCAGCGCGACCGTGCTGCCGAGGGCGAACCGCCTGGTGCGGCCGGCGTTGCGGATCTTCACGGTGCTTGTCCCCTCCTGCTGCGGGTGCGGTTCAGCGTGTGCTGGTGGGCGCCGGGACGGTCGCGGCGCGCCCCTGGGGCGGGACGACCGCTGCGGCGGTGGGTGTCGGTGCCGTCGCTGCCGCCGGTGAGGTCGTCGCGGTCGCGGTCATCGTCGTTGCGGTCGCCGTTGCCGTCATCGTCGTTGTCGTCGTCGTTGTCGTCGCGGCGCCGGTGACCGAGAGGGTGGACGTCGGCCGGGCCCGGTGACGCCGGACGGTGTCGGCGGCCAGCACGAGGATCGGCAGCACACTGAGGAGGAACGCCAGGCAGGCCCAGGTGCGCATGGCGACGTGGGCGTGGCCGGTGAAGAAGGAGGCGGTGACCGCGCCGCCGAACACCAGCGCCCAGAGCAGGTGGATCCGGAACGTCGCCAACCGGTCGGGGCTGGCCGAGTCGCCCTTCGGTGTCACCACGAAGCGACTGCGAAGGCGAAGCACCGCTTGCAGAAACGATGCTGCATAGATCGGCCCGCAGAGGGCCGACATCACCATGCCCGCCACCCCGGACGACCCGGCCGGCTCGTGCGGGCTCACGTTGTGCTTGCGGTTCCAGGTGTAGAGCAGCACCTGGAGGGCGGCCGCGTCGCTGTACAACATCATCCAGATCTCGGACGACACGTGGACGCCCGACGCCCCGAATCCCAGGTAGAGCACGCTCGACACCCCGCCGAGCAGCCAGGTCAGTGCCGCCATCGGGTAGAAGCAGACCATCAGCGTGTAGTTGAGCAGCCGGCCGGGCGACAGCCTCCAGGCCGCCCGCCAGTACTGGGTGAGGAGGGTCTCGTAGGTGCCCCGGCTCCACCGCAGCTGCTGGGAGAAGAAGTCGGTCCAGGACGACGGCCCCTCGCCGACCGCCAGCACGTCCGGCGTGTAGACCGACGTCCAGCGCGCACCGGTGGCCGGGTTCCGGCGGCGGTGGAACTCCAGGCCGGTCGCCATGTCCTCGGTGATGGAGTCGTACAGCCCGCCGATCGACTGCAGTGCGCTGATCCGCACGGCGTTGTTGGTGCCGACGAACATCGGTGCGCCGTAACGGTTCCCGGCCCGCTGGATCAGCGCGTGGAAGAGGAACTGCTGGCTCTCCGAGAACTTGGTGACCGCCGAACCGGAGCTGCGGTAGTTCCCGTACACCTGCGGCCCGACCACGAACGCGACGTCCGGGTCACGGAAGTAGCCGAGCATCCGCTCGCAGAACTCGGGAAGCGGGACGTGGTCGGTGTCCACCGAGACCCAGAAGTCGTAGCCGCCGCCGTGGGCCTGGAGCCAGCTGTTGTAGTTGCCGTGCTTGGTCTTGGCGCGAAACCGGCCCTTGGGCTGGTTCCACTGCTTGACCCCGCGCCGGCTGAAGTGCCGCGCGCCCAGCTCGGAGCAGAGCGCGCGCATGGCAGGATCGTTTCCCTCGTCGAGCAGCCAGACGTCGTACGGGCCGTCGTGCCGGACGGCCAGGGCGGCGGTGAGCGTGGCGCGCACCATCTCCGGCGGCTCCTTGCCCGGCACGCAGGTGGTGATGAACGCGACCCGGGTGCCCGCCTCCGGCGTGACCGGGACGGGATCGCGGGCGACCAGGGTGGCGTGGGCGTTCGAGACGACGTTGACCAGCCGGAACACCTCGACCACCGCGATGATCCCGATCATCACCTTGTCGCCGAGCAGCAGCCAGGCGTGCGTCTCGCCCGGCCGGACCGGCCAGTGGTCCGGGAGCAGCAGCCAGACCAGGAGCACCGCCTCGACCAGTGGCGCGGTCAGCAGGAGGAGCGCCGCCCGGATCCGGTGCGGCTCGCGGCGCAGGAGGCTTCGGTACCGGACGCGGTAGGGCGCCGGCGCGGCGGCTGCTTCGGGGCAGCGGTGGTCCTGCGGCAAGGCGTGGTCCGGCGGGTCGGGCGTGGTGGCCGGACCGGCCAGGCGGCTGAAGTGGGCGTAGTCGTAAGGGGCTTCGGGGACCGGTAAGGAGCGCAGGTCGGCCTCGACCGCGCCGTGCGGGGCGGTCGCCGTCGGGGCGGGTGCGCCTGGGCCGGTGTTTTCCGGGGCGGTTCGGAACTGGGCGTCCGTCTGTCGTGAGAACGGCTTGATCATGTGTGGCTCCCCCCGTGACCGGCCGCGTGGACCGGCCGGTTCGTGCGTGCTCCGACCGGGGGTGTACGGACTGGGAGTCCCGCGCTGCGACCTGCGCGCAGGGACCGACCGCTCCCCCCGGAGCCTTGCCTTCGAAGCAGAACACCGCCCGGTGAACCGCGCTGTATCCAGGCGGTTTCCGGGCCGTCAATCAGTAAAACGTGTACGATCGATTTTGTTGTGTGGCTGCGCGGCTACCTCGAATGCAGGGTCCCGTGTCGTTCCCCGGACTCCCCTCCGGGGGTGCGGAACCCTTGGCTTCCCCAACTCTCCCGGAGCGCAGGCGTGATCGCAACCGATCCGAGAAATGATCATTGCGCAAGCATGAAGATATGACGGTTCCCGGCCATTCGGGTCGCCGATGGTGCTATTGGGCGGATTCACGCGTCCGACATTCCGGGGTCGGTCGAAAGAATGCGCGAAGGCCGGGCTGCCGCGCAGGCAGTCCGGCCTTCGTGTCCTTGTCCCCTCGGCGGATGGCGTTCGGGGCGGGTGCTTCCCGGGGCGGGTGCCGCTCCGGATGGGTGTTGCTGGGGCGGGTGTCGCGCCGGGCGGCTGGTTCTCGGGCGGGTGTCGCTCGGGTGCCGCCCTCAGCAGGTCCGCCGAAGGCGCGGCCCGGTTGCCGCCTGGACCTCCTCGAACCCCACCCCCGGCGCCGTCTCCACCAGGTGCAGTCCGTCCGGAGTGACGTCGATGACCGCGAGGTCGGTGACGATGCGGTCGACAACCCCTCGGCCGGTCGCCGGAAGTGAGAGCTCGTCGACGATCTTCGGTGAACCGTCCTTCGCGGTGTGCTCCATGACGACGATCAGCCGCCGCGCGCCGTGCACGAGGTCCATGGCGCCGCCCATGCCCTTGACCATCTTGCCCGGGATCATCCAGTTGGCGAGGTCCCCGGCGGCCGAGACCTGCATCGCCCCCAGGACCGAGACGTCGATCCTGCCCGCCCGGATCATGCCGAAGGAGAACGCGGAGTCGAAGTACGAGGCCCCGGCGGCGACCGTCACGGTCTCCTTGCCCGCGTTGATCAGATCGGGGTGCTCGGTCCCGTCCTCGGGGAACGGGCCGACGCCGAGGATGCCGTTCTCGGAGTGGAGCACCACATGCACGCCGGGCGGAAGGTGATTGGGGATCAGGGTCGGCAGCCCGATGCCCAGGTTGACGTACTGGCCGTTCCTCAGCTCCCGGGCGGCCCGCGCGGCGAGCGCGTTCCGGGGGTCGGGTGCGTGCCGGGGAGCGACCGCGTTTCCTGGGGCGACGGCGTTTCCGGGACCGACCGCGTTCCTCGGGTCGAGTGGGGCGGGCGCCTCGGCGAGTCGGGCGGGCGCCTCGGCGGACCTCTTTGCGGCCGGCTCTGCGGCCGGCTCCGGGGTCGGCCCGGTGGACATCCCGGCGGACGTGCGAGTGGAGATCTCGGCGGGCATCGGGTCAGGCCTCCTGGAGTGCGGTGCGAACGGTCCGGCGCTCGATGCGGCGGTCCGCGGGGTCGGCGGCGACCACCCGGTCGACGTAGACGCCGGGGAGGTGGACGGCGTCCGGGCCCAGCTCGCCCGGTTCGACGATCCGGTCCGCCTCGACCAGGGTGATCCGGCCGGCCGCCGCGCAGAGCGGGTTGAAGTTGCGGGCGGCGGCGTGGAAGACGCAGTTGCCGTGCCGGTCCGCCACTGCGGCGCGCACCAGCGCGAAGTCGGCGGTGATGGCCTCCTCCAGCAGGTAGCGGCGGCCGCCGAACTCCCGGACCTCCTTCGGTGGTGAGGCCAGCGACACCGAGCCGTCCGCCCCGTACCGCCAGGGCAGCCCGCCCTCCTCGACCTGGGTGCCGACCCCGGCCGGGGTGAAGAACGCCGGGATGCCGGCGCCGCCGGCCCGCAGTCGCTCGGCGAGGGTGCCCTGCGGCGTCAGCTCCACCTCCAGCTCGCCGGAGAGGTACTGACGGGCGAACTCCTTGTTCTCGCCGACGTACGACGAGGTCATCCTGGCGATCCGCCCCGCGCGCAACAGCAGGCCGAGCCCCCAGTCGTCCACCCCGCAGTTGTTGGACGCCACCCGCAGGCCGGTGGTGTCCGTGGCGGACAGGGCGCCGATCAGGGTGCTGGGGATGCCGCAGAGACCGAAGCCTCCAACGGCCAGCACCGCTCCGTCGGGGATGTCCCCGACCGCGGCGGCGGCGGAGTCCAGGACCTTGTCCAAGGGATCACCTCGTGAGGGGGTGTGGGTGAACGGGGGAGCGGGTGGAGGAAGGGGAGGGCCTCGTTCCCCCACCACCGTCGTCGCGCACGGCCCGCCCGTGCCATGGCGGGTTCCGCCACGCACGTACACGCACACATGGCGACGGGCCACACCGGATGGACGTCGGGGGGCCACCGGCTCGGTGGTATGGCGGCCGCAGCCATATCCGGGCGGGCTGATGCGTCGTCCGGGCACATGTCGCAGCCTTCACACCACACCTACGGTTCCGGCATCCACCCCCGCAGCACCCTCAGGAGTCGGTCACCATGCGCAGCTCGACAGCCCTCACCAGGACCGCCTCCGGTGCCCCCACGGGTGCAGCCGCAACCGAGGCCGCGGCGCCGGCTGCGGGACCGGCCCGCACGGCGGCCGCCGGACCGGCCCGCAGACTCGCCGCGATCGCCGCATGCGCCCTCCTGGCGGCCGGCTGCGCCAAGGCGGGAACGGCGGGCACCACCGCTGCGGACGGTGGCGGCTCCAAGAGCCCGGTCAAGGTGGGCCTGGTGTACTCCAAGACCGGGCCACTGGCCGCGTACGGCAAGCAGTACCTGGAGGGCTTCAAAGCCGGCCTGAACTACGCGACCAAGGGCACCGGCGCGGTCGACGGGCACAAGATCGAGTTCGAGGAGCAGGACGACGCGGGCGACCCGGCCAAGGCGGTGTCGGCCGCCAAGGACCTGATCGGCAAGGGCCACAAGATCCTGGCCGGCTCCACCGCCTCGGGTGTCGCCCTCCAGGTCGGCCCGATCGCAGCCCAGAACAAGGTGCTGTTCATCAGCGGCCCGGCCGCCGCCGACAAGGTCACCGGGTTGAACAAGTACACCTTCCGTTCCGGCCGCCAGTCCTACCAGGACATCAGGACCGCGGCCTCGTTCATCGGTGATGCCAAGGGCAGGAAGGTCACCGTGCTCGCTCAGGACAACGCCTTCGGGCAGGCCAACGTGGCCGCCGTGAAGGCGGTGCTCGGCGCCCAGGGCGCCACGGTCGAAGCGGTGCTCGCGCCGCCGAGCGCGACCGACCTGACCCCGTTCGCCACCCAGGCCAAGACCGCCAAGCCCGACCTGTTGTTCGTCGCCTGGGCCGGCGACACCTCGGCCGCCCTGTGGACGGCGCTGAACCAGCAGGACGTGTTCGCCGAGACCAAGGTCGTCACCGGCCTCGACCTCGCCGCCTCCTACCCGCTCTTCGGAGCGGCGGGCGAGAAGATCTCCTTCCTGAACCACTACTTCGGCGGGGCCGCCGGCACCCCGGTGGAGAAGGCCATGGATGAGGCCGTCACCGCCGGCGGCGGCAAGTCCGACATCTTCACCCCGGACGGCTTCACCGCCGCCCAGATGATCGTGCACGCGATCGAGGCCAACCACGGCTCGGCCGACGACACTTCGGCGCTGGTGAAGTCGCTGGAGGGCTGGAGCTTCGACGGGGTGAAGGGCCGGGCCACGGTGCGTGCCGAGGACCACGCCCTGCTCCAGCCGATGTTCCAGGTCCGGCTGACCGGCACCGGCGCCGCCGCCAAGCCGTCCGTGGAGAAGACGCTGACCGCGGACGAGGCGGCGCCCCCGGTCACCCCGATGGCGGGCTGATCCCGGTGACCGGTCCTGCTCCGTCCGCGATGGGCACACCCCCGCCCACCCGGGCCACGGTTTCGCCTCCCGGGGCCGTACCTTCGGCCGCCACCGCCCCGCCGGTGCTGCGGCTCACCGGCCTGGGCTGGTCCGTTCGCGGTGTGCCGATCGTCGAAGACGTCTCCCTCTCGGTGGGGGAGGGCGAGTTCATCGCCTTCATCGGGCCCAACGGCGCCGGTAAGACCTCCCTCTTCAACCTGATCTCCGGGATCTACCCGGCGAGCCACGGCACCCTCGAACTCGACGGCGCCGACATCACCGCCGAGGCCGTTCACGCCAGGGCGCGCCGAGGGCTCGGCCGCACCTTCCAGACCTCCTCCCTCTGGCCGGGCATGACGGTGGCCGACCACGTCCGCCTGGCCGCGCAGGCGGCGGCCGGGCCGCGGACCTCGTACCGGATCTGGCGCCGTGCCGACCGCTACGCGGACCAGGTGGCCCGGACCCTGGAGCGCACCGAACTCGCGCACCGGGCCGACACCTTGGCAAGCGCCCTCTCCCACGGCGAGAAGCGCAAACTCGAACTCGCCGTCCTGCTCGTCTCCGACCCGCGGCTGATCCTGCTGGACGAGCCGATGGCCGGGGTGAGTGCGGAGGAGGTGCCGGCCCTCACCGAGCTGATCCGCTCGGTGCACCGCGACCTCGGCCGCACCGTACTGATGGTGGAGCACCACATGGACGTCCTGCTCGGCCTGGCCGACCGCCTGGCCGTGATGCACCACGGCACGCTGCTTGCACTGGACACCCCTGAGGCAGTGATGGCGGACGCCACCGTGCAACAGGCCTACCTGGGCGAGGCGCTGTGACCGACTTGCCTGTTCCCGCCTCCTCCGCAGGCGTTGCTGCCGGCATGGCGGACGGTGCCGCCGGTACCGCGGATGCCGCCGGGGCCGGTGCATCCGGCATCGTCGGTGCGTCGGGTGCCCGCGGTGCGTCCCGTGCGCCCGGTGCGTCCCGTGCGCGCGGGACGTCCGATCCATCCGGTGCGTCGGCTCCTGGTGGGGCCCTCCTCTCCGTTCGCGATCTGCGGGTGGTCATCAACGGGCTGCACATCCTGCACGGGGTCGACTTCGACGTGGCGCCGACCGGGGTCACCGCGCTGCTGGGGCGCAACGGCGCCGGCAAGACCACCACGGTCAAGGCCGTGATGGGCCTGGTGCCGCGCACCGGCAGCGTCCTGTTCGCTGGTGCCGAACTCTCCTCTCTGCCCACGCACCTGGTGGTCCGTCAGGGCATCGGGTACGCCCCCGAGGACCGGGGGATCTTCGCGGGCCTCACCGTCGCCGAGAACCTGCGGTTGGCCGAACGGGACCGCGATGCCGAGCCTGCCTATCACCTCGTTCATGAACTCTTCCCCGAACTCAAGCAGCGGTCCGCCCAGTTGGCGGGCACGCTCTCGGGTGGCCAGCAGCAGATGGTGGCCATCGGCCGGACCCTGCTCAACCGCAACCGGCTGATCATCGCCGACGAGCCCACCAAGGGCCTGGCGCCGAAGATCGTCGCCGAGGTGGCCGACGTGCTGGCGCGCGCGGCCGAGGCCGTGCCCGTCCTCCTGGTCGAGCAGAACCTCGCCCTCGTTCGCCGGCTGGCAGGTACCTGTGCCGTGCTGGCCGACGGCCGCACCGCCCACCGGGGCGACACCGCCGAACTGCTGGCCGACGAGGAGGCCGCCCGCCGACTGCTGGGCGTCGGCGGCCGCCGACCGGGAGCCGGACCCGGTCCCGCCGTGACCGGCTCCGGAGCGACCGGTTCCGCGGTCGCCGGTCAGGTGCCGTCCGGCCCTGCTGTCACCACGGAGGTGAACCCCTGATGGACACGATCGTCCTCCTTACCTGTACCGGTCTCGGTCTGGGTGCGTTGTACTTCCTGGTGGCCTCCGGTCTCTCGCTGATCTTCGGTCTGATGGACGTGCTCAACTTCGCTCACGGCGCCCTGCTCTCCATCGGCGCCTATGCCACCTGGTGGGCCGGCGCCGAGGCCGGCTTCCCGTTCTGGCTCTCCGTGCCGTTCGGCACGCTGGTCGGGACGGCCGCCGCCGTCCTGCTGGAGCTCTTCCTGATCCGGCCGCTCTACAGCCGGCCCCGCGACCAGATCCTCGCGACCGTCGGCGTCGGGCTGGCCGTGCCCGCTCTCCTGATGGGCATCTGGGGCGCGGACGCCCGCCCCTTCCCGCAGCCGGAACTGCTCTCCGGCACCTGGCACCTGCTCGGCGCGACCGTCCCGGTCAACCGCTTCGTGCTGGTGGCCGCGGCGGCCCTGGTGCTGCTCGTTCTCCGGTTGTTCCTCGCCCGTACCCGCTACGGGCTGATCGTCCGCGCCGGCGTCGAGGACCGGGCGATGGTCACGGCGCTCGGCATCGACGTCCGCAGGGCGTTCACCCTCGTCTTCGCCATCGGTGGCGCCGCCGCCGCTCTCGGCGGTGCCCTCGGCGGCCTCTACTTCGGCTCGGTCAACCCCGGCCAGGGGACCAGCCTGCTCATCTTCGCCTTTGTTGTTGTCGTGATGGGCGGCATGGGCTCCGTCACCGGGGCCGCCGTGGCCTCGGTGTGCGTCGGCCTCGTCCAGCAGTTCGCCAACTACTACACCGCTGCAGGGCTCGGCGACCTGTCGGTCGTCGTCCTGCTGGCCGTCCTCCTCCTCGTACGACCCCGCGGACTCACCGGGAGGCTCGCGTGAGCACCAACACCCCCACCACGAGCACCGGTGGCACCGCGGCCGACCGCACTGCCGCCACTTCAGCAGGAACCACTGACACCGGCCCTGCCGAGCGACATTCTGGACGGACGGGCGAGGCCGGCGCCATCCCTCGAACAGGTGAATCAATCACCGAGAGCTCGACAGTGGTGCACAGAGCGCTACGCTGGTGGCCGATCGCCCTGCTGATCCTGCTCCTTGTCGCCCCATACAGTGCGCTTCCCGTCCCGGGACTGCTCGACGGCCCGCTCGGCAGCCCCGGAAGCCTCCAACTCATCGCCCTCTGCCTGCTCTACGGGGGCCTCGCCACCGGGTACGACCTCCTGCTCGGCCGTACCGGACTGCTCTCCTTCGGCCACGCGCTCTACTTCGCGACCGGCCTCTACGCCACCAACCTCGGCATGCTGGAGCTCCAACTCCCCTTCGCCGCCGCGGCGCTGTTCGGCGTCTCCTGTGCCGTCGTGCTGGCCCTGCTGCTCGGCTCGGTCAGCCTCCGCGTCACGGGCATCGGATTCTCCATGGTCACCCTCGCCTTCGCGCAGGCCGGCTCGATCCTCGTCCAACGCAACCCCGGCGGCATCACCGGTGGTGAGGAGGGCCGGTCGGCGCCCGCCGACCAACTACCCTCCGCCTTCCTGGGCATCGAGAACACCGCCAACCTCTACTGGATCGCCGTCGCCTACCTGGTGCTCACCCTGGCCGCGGTCCACTGGGCCGTCGGCTCCCCGGCCGGGCGGGTCTGGGAGGGCATCAAGGAGAACGAGCGCCGGGTCGAGGTGCTCGGACTCCGCCCCTACGGCTACAAGTTGATCGCCTTCGTCCTCGCCGGAGCCCTGGCCGCCGTGGGCGGGGTGGTCTACCTCCTGCTGACCGGTGGGGCCACGCCGCAGGCCGCCACCTCGGACGCCACGCTCTCACTGCTGGTCATGGTCGTCCTCGGCGGCTCCGGCACGCGCTGGGGGCCGCTGCTCGGCGGCGTCATCTACACCTGGGCCGGCCACCGGCTCGGCGACCTCGCCAACTCCGAAGCCGTCGCCGACCTGCCCGCGGTCCTGCGCGTCCCGCTGTCCCAGCCGCTCTTCCTGCTGGGCGGCCTCTTCGTCGCCGTGGTCTACCTGCTACCCGGCGGCCTGGCTAGACTGCCTGCCCGCATCCGCGCCGCCCGCTCCACCCGCTCGGCCCGGGCCGCCGGCCACGCCGGTGCCCGCAGCGCCCGCCCCTCAGGAGGTAGCCCCGCGTGAGCCAGTCACTTCCGCATCCCGAGCAGCTGACGATTCCCGTTCCCGGTGGGGACCTGGCCGTGCTCCGCTGGCCGGCCACCGTGCCCGGGGCTCCGACCGTCGTGGCGGTGCACGGCATCACCGCCAACGGACTCGCCTGGTTCGAGGTCGCCCGCAGGCTTGCCGGCCGGGCCACGCTGCTCGCGCCCGACCTGCGCGGCCGGGGGGCCAGCCGGGCCGTGAGCGGTCCGTACGGCCTGGCCCGGCACGCGGACGACGTGGCCGCCCTGATCGCCGAGCTCGGACTGGGGCCGACGGTGGTCGTCGGGCACTCCATGGGTGCCTGGATCACGGCGCTGACGGCAGTGCGGCATCCCGGGCTGGTCAGCCGGGTCGTCCTGGTCGACGGGGCAGTCAGCTTCCCGCTGCCGGAGGGCGTCCGGGAGGAGGACGCGCTGGCGGCGGTGCTCGGCCCGGCGCTGGCACGGCTGTCGATGACCTTCCCGGACCGCGCCGCCTACCGCGCGTTCTGGCAGCAGCACCCGGCGTTCGACGCCGACTGGTCGGACGAGATCGACGCCTACACCCAGCGTGATCTGGTCGGTGTCGAGCCCGAACTGCGCTCCTCCTGCGTACTGGAGGCCGTGCAGACCGACGGCGCGCAGGTCCTGCTGGACCAGGACGCGGCCGCCGCGGTACACCGGCTGCCCTGCCCCGGCGAACTGCTGTGGGCGGAGCGCGGCCTGCTCGACGAGCCGCAGGGCCTCTACGACGACAAGCGGATCGAGTTGGCAGGGCTGGACCCGGCCCGCGTGGCGGTGGCACCGGTGCCGGACACCAACCACTACTCGATCCTCTGGGGCCGGGCCGGCGTCGAGGCCGTCGTGCAGCGCCTGCTCGGCACCGGGCCCGCCGCCGGGTAGCGGCCGCTGCAACGGGCCGGCCGGCAGCGCGCGAAGTCACCGCCGCGCCGGCCGGCCCACCACGGCGACGCTCGTCGGCGGGAGCTGCGCACGCGGCTGTATTGCCCACGCGCTGCGTGGCTCCCGCGCTGCGTTGTTTCCGCGCTGCGTTGTTTTCGTGCTGCGCGCTGTCTCTGTGCTGCGCTGATCCCGCGGTGCCTTGCTCCCACCGGGTCGTGTCTCGCGGGCTCTGCGGCCGGCGCTCAGCCGGCGGTGCCGAGGAAGGACTCCCACCCGCCGGACGGCGCCTGCCCCACGTTCAGCGAGCGCAGCTTGCGGATCGTGGACTGGTCCTGCACCTCCAGCCAGTCGACCAGCTGCCGGAAGGAGACCAGCCGGACGTCCGGCTTGCTCGCGATGGTCTTGAGGGTCTCCTCGACGGCGTCCATGTAGATGCCGCCGTTCCACTGCTCGAAGTGGTTGCCGATGAAGAGCGGCGCGCGGTTGCCGTTGTACGCGCGGTCGAACCCGGCCAGATAGGAGTCCCGGGCCTGGGTGCGCCAGTCGTTGTACTTGGCAGGGTCGCCCTTGGTGCTGCCGGCCGACTGGTTGGCCAGGATGTTGTAGTCCATCGACAGGACCTGGAAGGTGTGCCCGGGGAACGGGATGCTCTGCAGCGGGAAGTCCCAGACCTTGCCGTCCTGCACCTTCTGCGGCCATATCTGCTGGCCGCCCGAGGAACTGGCGTCGTACTTCCACCCCATCTTGGCCGCGGTCGGCAGCAGGGCCTTCTGCCCTTCGAGGCAGGGGGTGCGGCCGCCTATGAGCTCCTTCCTGTAGTCGAAGGGGAGCGGGTCGACGTCGGTGAAGCCGGTGTTGGTCCGCCACTGCGTCACGAACCCGATCGCCTGGTCGATCTCGCTCTGCCAGTCCTCCGGGGTCCACTTGTTGACGCCGTTGCCGTCCGGGCGGCTCGAGCAGAAGTGCCCGTTGAAGTGGGTGCCGATCTCGTGGCCGGCCAGCCAGGCCTGGCTGATCAGTTTGATGGTGTTCTTGACCGCGCCGTCCGACAGGTAGGGGATGTCGGACGCGCCGACCGAGTGCTTCGGCGGGTGGTACAGGTCGGCCTTGCCCTTGGGGAGGGTGTAGATCCCGGAGAGGAAGAAGGTCATCGAGGCCTTGTGCTCCTCGGCCAGCTTGAGGAAGCGGGGGAACTGGCCGTCGTCGGTAGCGCCGGCGCCGTCCCAGGAGAACACCACGAACTGGGGCGGCCGCTCACCGGGCTTGAGCTTCTCCGCCTTGGGCTGGTTCGGCTGGGGGCCGGTGTCGGAGTTGGAGCCGTCACCGATCGGCGTTCCCTTGGACGCCCCCTTGCTCGGGGAGCCGCTGCCCGTCGGCCCGTTGCCGGTGCTGCTGCCGCCCGGGGCGGGAGCCGTGCCCGAACCCGACCCTGAACCCGACCCGGATCCGCCGCTGGAGCACGCCGTCACTGCGCCGAGGGCCACGGTTGCGGCGGTGGCACTGAGCACGGTCCTGCGCGAGATGTTGGTCATGGTCTCCCCTGGATGCCGCTGGCCGGGTGGTGATGGCGACAGTGGGCCGTACCGGTCAAATCGGGCAATTGATGATTATTCCGCCGTCAGCATGTCATGAGGACTCAGGGCGCACCAAGGTGCCGAGGTCCTTTGACAGTCAATACGCAGAATGCGCGTCCAGGGGCTGCGGTGATGGCCCTTCTGTTGCCGTCCTGTGACGCTCGGCTTTCATCGGCGCTGCATCCCGTGGCTGCACCTTCGGGACGGCATCTCCGGGGCCACGCCCCACGGTCCGTGCCCGGGCCGTGGCCGGCTCTGCCGCCGACGGGCGGGCGGGCAGGCGGGCAGCAAGACAGGCGAGCAGGGCGGGCAGACGGACCGGCAGACGGACCGGCAGACGGACCCGCGGATGGGCGGCCGACGGGGGTCAGATGGCGGCGAGTCGGCGGTGGCGGCGAACGATCCGCGCGATGGCCGTGCTGACCACGGTGGCGGCGGTGCAGGAGACGGCGAGGCTCAGCCATGCGGTGTCGAACCAGTGACTGTTGAGCCAGCCCAGCGTGACGATGTAGGCGGCCCAGATCAGCGCGGCCAGCGCGGACCAGCGAAGGAACCGGTGCGGCTGGGCGGGGGAGTGGCCGATGGCCAGGTCGAGGACGGTGCGCCCGGCCGGTACGAACCGTGCGATCACCACCATAGCGGCGGCCGCCCCGGTGGTGCGGCCTTCCAGGGCCTGCTGGACCCGGGCGACGCTGGCCGCCAGCTGCGGGCGGTGTTCGAGCCGTCGCTGCACCGAGGGGGCGCCGCGCCGGGCGAGCTGGAGGAGCAACAGGTCACCGAGGAACGAGGCCACCGCGACGCCGAGCCCCAGCAGCAGCGGCGCGCCGTCTATCTGCGCGGTCTTGAGCACGGCGAGGATGACGAGCGTTCCGCTGGGGATGAAGGGGAGGAAGGCGTCGCCCAGTACGGCGAAGAGCGCCAGGGCGCAGATCCATGAGGATCCGATCACCGCTGCGATGTCCAAGGTCCGACTCCCTCCAGGCTGCCCGGGGGAGCAGATGGCTGCAGGGGACAACGCTAGCGCCTCGACTTTTCATGCCATGAAGCACCCCGGCTGTGCCGGACCTCACAGGGCCCGAGGCAAGGAGCGGGGCGGTGCGCGGGCAGAGGCGCGGACACCGGCGCGGACAAGGCGTGAGCCCCCGGTGCGGGGTGCCGCTCCGGGGGCTCGCGGGGATCGATCGGCGCTGGTCCAGCCCGATGACCTTGCTGATGAGGACGGATCCGGTTGGGTGATCCGCTCCGGGCTCCAGCCTGCCGGACGCCGGCCGTCGGCCGCGAGGCCTGCGGCTGGCGACTTCCCGCGCTGGCGTGAAGTCGCCACGCGTGTCCGTCTGCTGGCTCTGAGTCAGCCGAACGGTCGGTAGGCGGCGGGCGTGCGGCACTGCGCACGCCCGGCCGGTGACGACGGCCATCGGGCCCCGGCACGGGGAACACCCGGCCGTGCGGCGTGGTTGACGTCCGTCGGCAGGGACGGCCGTCGCCCAGGGCGCGGCCGTTCGAGACGGCCGGGACGACGGCCACGGAGACGGCGGCCACGACGGCTGCGACCACGGGCCGCCCGGGCGGCCAGAAGGGCGGAGGCATGACCACCGAGGACCACCAGGAGCGCGGTTCCGGGCCGCGGACCGGCGCGGCGATCCGCGGCACCGCCCGCGGTACGGCGCCCGCGCCGCTCTCCATCCTGGACCTGGCCACCGTCGGTGTCGGCTACACCCCGTCCGAGGCGCTGGCCGCGACCACGACCCTGGCCCGCAGCGCGGAGGAGTGGGGGTACCACCGCTTCTGGGTCGCCGAACACCACGGCATGCCCGGTGTCGCCAGCTCCACCCCGGCCGTCCTCCTGGCCCACCTCGGGGCCCGCACCACGACGCTGCGGCTCGGCTCGGGCGGGGTCATGCTGCCCAACCACGCCCCGCTGGCGATCGCCGAGCAGTTCGGCCTGCTGGAGGCACTCCACCCCGGACGCATCGACCTCGGGCTGGGCCGCGCCCCCGGTACCGACCCCGCAACCGCCCGGGCCCTGCGCCGCGGCCTCGCCGAGGGGGCGGACGACTTCCCCCAGCAGCTCGCCGAGCTCACCCATTTCCTCGACGGCGACTTCCCGGCCGGTCATCCGTACGCCCGGCTCACGGCCGTCCCCCAGGGCGACGGGCGGCCGCCGGTCTGGCTGCTCGGCTCGTCCGGCTTCAGCGCCCAGCTGGCAGGCCGGCTCGGCCTGCCGTTCGCGTTCGCCCACCACTTCAGCAGCACCAACACCCTCCCGGCCCTCGACCTCTACCGCTCGTCGTTCCGCCCCTCGGCCGTCCTCGACGAGCCGTACGCCCTGATCGGGGTGAGCGCGGTCGCGGCCGACGACGAGGGGTCCGCCCGCCGGCTGGCCCGCTCGGCGGCGCTGGGGATGCTCCGGTTGCGGCGCGGCAACCCGGGCCCGATCCCCACTCCGGAGGAGGCCGAGACCTACCCGTACAGCCCGCTGGAGGCGGACTTCGTCGACGACTGGCTGGGCAACGTCGTCCTGGGCGCGCCGGGTGAGGTCGCCGACGGGCTGGAGGCCCTGCGCAAGCGGACCGGGGTGGACGAGCTGATGGTCACCTCGCACATCCACGGCCACGAGGCCCGCCACCGCTCGTACGGGCTGATCGCCGAGGCCTACGGGCTGACCGGGGCGTAGCGCCGGCCCGCGCGAGGGCGGGCGGAGCCCCGGGGAGGACGGGAGCAGGCCGTACGGCCCCGCGGGCGGCACGGGCCTCGCGGGCGGCACGGCCCGCACCGTCCGTACCGCTACTGCTGAGCCGCACCCGGGAGCTCGTCCGGCCCGGGGCGGCTCTCCCGGAGTATGGCCGCGACGAGTTCGGCCTCGCCGGGTCGGGCGAAGTACCAGCCCTGGGCGGTGTCACAGCCGGTCAGCCGCAGCCGCTCGGCCTGCGCAGCGCTCTCGATCCCCTCGGCGGTGACGGTCAGGCCGAGGGTGTGCGCCAACTGCACCATCGCGCCGACGATCTGCTCGTCGGCGTCGCTCCGGCGGGAGCCGAAGGCGGGGATTTCCGTCTTCCCGGCGGGGGCCGGGTCGCGGAAGCCCTCGATGAAGGTGCCGTCCAGCTTCAGGACGTGCACCGGCAGCCGGGAGAGGTACGCCAGGTTGGAGTAGCCGGTGCCGAAGTCGTCGATCGCGATCCGGACGCCCATGTCGGCGAGCGCCTGCAAGGCCTGCAACGGCCGGCCGCCCGGGCCCAGCAGCGCGCTCTCGGTGATCTCCAGTTGCAGCAGCCGGGCCGGCAGGCCGGTGCTGTCGAGCGCCTGGGCCACGTCGGCGACCACGTCGGAGTCCCAGATCTGGCGGGCGGCCAGATTGACGCTCACGAACGTCTCGGTGTCGGGGAACTCGCTGAGCCAGCGCTGCGCCTGACGGCAGGACTCCTCCAGGACCCACTTGCCGAGCGGCACGATCGCGCCGGACTCCTCGGCGAGCGGGATGAAGCGGTCGGGCGAGAGCGTCCCGTAGCGGGGGTGCCGCCAGCGGACCAGCGCCTCCGCGCCGTGCACGGCCCCGTCGGCGAGTCCGACGAGCGGCTGGTACTCGATGGTGAACTCGCCGCGTTCCAGGGCTGGGCGGAGTGCGGTGGCGAGGAGTTGGCGGGTCAGTTGGTGGGCACCCCGGTCGGGGTCGTAGAGGGTCCAGCGGGCCCGGCCGTCCGCCTTGGACCAGTAGAGGGTGGCGTCGGCGTCCTTGACCAGGTCGGTCGGCGTGGTCTCGTGCACGGAGCGTTCGACGACGCCCACGCTGGCGGTCACCACCAGCCGGTGCCCGGCCACGTCGAAGGGACGTTCCAGCGCTTCGAGGATCCGGGTGGCCAGCGCGGTCAGCTGGTTGCTGCCCTGACTGTCGGTCACCAGGACGGCGAACTCGTCGCCGCCCATCCGGGCCACCAGGTGGGTGTCGTGCTCGGAGAACCCGCGCCGCAGTCGGGTGGCGACGGCGATCAGCAACTGGTCGCCGATGTGGTGGCCGAGGGTCTCGTTGATCGCGGCGAAGCCGTCGAGGTCCAGGTAGCAGACGCCCACCCGGCGCTCGTCCACCTCCTCGGCGGCCGCCCCGGAGCGGGGGCCACTGTCGGTGTCGACCGTCTCGCCGGTTCCAGCGCCGGTGCCCCCACTCACGGGTGCGTCCGAGCCCCGGCCCGCAGGGCCGACCGCCACCGCGAGGCACGCGGCGTCGAGCCGTTCGAAGAAGAAGGTCCGGTTGGGCAGCCGGGTCAGCGGGTCGTGCAGGGCCTGGTACTCCAGGCGGTCGCCGAGCCGGCGCTGCTCGGTGATGTCCTCCACCATCGCGAGGGTGTAGAGCGGACTGCCCGCTCCGTCCCGGATCAGGGAGATGGTCACCTTGCACCAGACCGTGCGGCCCTCGCGGTGTCTGAGCTGCTTCTCCACCCGGAGTCGTTCGCGCTTGCCGCGGACCAGTTCGGGGAAGAGCCGGTCGGGCATCCCCTCCGGGTCGATGATCTCGCGGACCGGAGTGCGGACCAGCTCGCCGGCCTCGCAGCCGATCAGGGCGGCGAAGGCGGGGTTGACCTCGATGATCCGGTCTTCGGGATCGATCAGGGCCATGCCGATGCCGGCGTCGCAGAAGGCCGCCCGGAACCGGGATTCGCTCGCGCTCAGTGCGGCCAGCAGCCGGTCGGTCCCCCCGGTCGGCAGGTCCGCCCCGTCGGCGGGCCGGTGTGTGCCGCGGGTGAGCGGGGCGGAGCAGGTGGGGCAGAGGACGATATGGGCGCCGTCCGCGCCCTCGGGCCCCGTCCCGGGCGGGGTGCCCGGCGGAAGGAGGAGAGGGTCACCGTTCACGGCGTCGACCGCCTCGGCCGCCTCGACCTCCTCGGCCGCCTTGACCGGGTCCACCGCGTCGATCGCCGTGACCGCGTCGATTGCCGTGACCGCCGTGACCGCGTCGGCGGTGGTGCCGCGGGGGGCGTCCGTCACGGTGTCGAGGGCGGTGCCGATGGCCGTGCCGTGGGCGTGGTGCAGGACCGGAGTCCGGAGGTGGCGGTGGTGTTGCGGTTCCTCGTGCCGCACGCCTGGGTGGTGTGCGTCGGCCCCCTCGTTCTGGCCCGGCACGGCATGCTCCCGTCCGCTGCTGACGCTTGATGCTTGACGCTGGTCCGGCCGGTCACCCGGAACTGCGGCGGCCGGCTCGCGCACGCTGTCGAGGTCCTCGCGGTCCGGGGCGGAGCGCTCGCGGAGGAGCACTCGGATGGGGATCCGCGTGAAGAGAAGAACAGGGCGCTGCGGCCGATCATAGGACGCGGCGGCAACGCGCGGTAACCGCCGCCAGGGTGATTCGCCTGCTTTCGGATCATGTGTGGCGGTACATGCAGACGCCCCTGGTGTACATCACATGATGTGCACCAGGGGCGTGTGCTACCGCTGTGCGCCCCGGGCGCTGGTCGAGCGCCGGGAGCGCGCCGTTCGGCCGGGTCGCAACGCTCCGTGTGCGTGGCTCTGTGTGTGCGGCCGGAACGAAGCGTCGGAGGGTCAGGCCAGCTTGGCCGTGAGGGTGATGGTCGTGCCGGTGAGGGCCTGGCTGACCGGGCAGTTCGCCTTGGCGTCCTCGGCGGCCTTCACGAAGCCGCCCTCGTCGAGGCCGGGCACCTCACCGGTGACGGTCAGGTGGATGCCGGTGATGCCGGCGCCCGGCTGGAAGGTGACATCGGCCTGGGTGTCGAGCTTGGTGGGCGGCGTGCCCGCGCCGGCCAGGCCGTTGGAGAGGGCCATGGAGAAGCACGCGGAGTGAGCGGCCGCGATGAGCTCCTCCGGGCTGGTCTTGCCGTTCGGCTCCTCGGCCCGGGCGGGCCAGGAGACCGGGTACTCGCCGATGCCGGACGAGGCGAAGGTCACCCGGCCCTTGCCGTCGAGCAGGTTGCCTTCCCAGGCGGTGCGTGCGGTGCGAGTGGTTGCCACGATCGGTACCTCCGTCACTGAGGAACTGCTGAGTCGTCACTTCCGGTCATGCCGCGCACCAGACTACGGGCAGGTCGCGGGCCGGTCGCGGGTTGCGCCGCGAGGGTGTGGCGAGGTGCTGCGGCGGGAAAACGGCAGGTTCGGGCACCGGTGACGGGTGGCCCGTCCATTCACCGTCCGGATCGTGGACGGATGCGCCAAATGGTGAGGAACCGCACCGGGGGCCCTGTTAGATTTGCCCGGGCCTGGACCCCGGCCTTCGGACGGCCGGGTGCCGACCAACCAGAGAGCCGCGGAGCCGCCCCGATGACGGATCACCCCACGACCCCCGATGCCGGACTGCCCGAGGGGATCGCCGATGCCGTGCGGGCCGAGCTGACCAGCCTGCGCGAGAGCATCGACAACATCGACGCCGCGGTGGTCCACATGCTGGCCGAGCGGTTCAAGGCGACCCAGCGCGTCGGCCGGCTCAAGGCCGAGCACAAGCTGCCCCCGGCCGACCCGGCGCGGGAGCGCGACCAGATCCGGCGCCTGCGCGAGCTGGCCGCCGGGGCGCACCTCGACCCGGTGTTCGCGGAGAAGTTCCTCAACTTCATCATCGCCGAGGTGATCCGCCACCACGAGAAGATCGCCAGCGATGCGGTGACCGGCCAGAACGTCGCCGACTGACGACGCGCCGAGGCGTTCCCGAGCCCCGGCGGGCCGGGCAGGCCGCGGTAGGTTTCCCGGCGCTTCTCTCCTGAGCCCGTCCGCGCCCTGCGCGCGCGTACTGTCCGCGCCCCGCGTGTACCCCGTCCGCGTCCTGTCCGCCTTCGGCGGTGTCCCATCCACGTCCGGTCCGCCCTCCGTCCGCGGGGCGTGGATGTCTGGCGCGGGTAAATGCCCGATTTCGCGAGGCTTCGTCGGTGGCGTAGCGTGCAGGTTCCCCCAGCCGGAGAGGTGGAGCAGCGACGATGGCGGTGAACCTGCCCGATACGCACAGCGATGCCGGGAGCGGGCCGGCCCCGGCTGCCGGTGCCGGCCATGGTGCTCCCGGTGCTCCCGGTGTCCCCGGAGGCGGGCGTGCCGCGGCGCGGCGGGCGCGGGGCCGGAAGGCCCGGCGGGCGGGGCGTCGTCACCGGCCGTGGTGGATAGAGATCCCCGCGATGGCGGCGGTCGGACTGGTCGTCGCGTTGCTGATCAAGACCTGCCTGTTCCAGGTGTTCACCATCCCGTCCGGCTCGATGGAGAACACGCTGCGGATCGGCGACCGGGTCGGCGTGAACAAGTTCGCGCCGCTCACCGGCTGGGAGCCGAAGCCCGGCGAGCCGATCGTGTTCAAGGACCCGGGGGAGTGGCTGCCGCCGCAGCCGACCGACGGCAACCCGGTCTCGCGGGCTGTGACCTCGACGCTCAGCTTCGTCGGCCTGATTCCGCCGAAGGACGACAACTACCTGGTCAAGCGGGTCATCGCGACGGGCGGCCAGACCGTGCAGTGCTCGGGCACCACGCTGACCGTCAACGGGGCGAAGGTGGACGAGCCGTACCTCCACCCCGGGGACGACTCCTGCGCGGGGCTCGACTTCGGCCCGGTGACGGTGCCCCAGGGCCACGTCTGGGTCGAGGGCGACCACCGGAGCGACTCCGCCGACTCGCGGTACCACCAGCGCGGCCCGGGCGGCGGCGCCGTGCCGGTGGACAACGTGGTCGGGCCGGTCTCGGCCGTGGTGTGGCCGCTCAATCACCTCGACTGGTTCGGCTGGGTCGGCCACTGACCCCGGGCCCGGTACCGGGCCCGCTCCCGGCGCCCTGCCCTGCCGCACCCTGCACCCCGGCACCCTGCACCCCGGCACCCTGCACCCCGGCACCCTGCTCCGCGGCCGCACGCGCCAGCCGCTCGCCCAACGCGGTCGCACCCGCCCCGGCGCCCGCCGGCGCAGCGGCAACAGCGCCCGCCTCGGCACCTGCCCCCGCACCTGCCTCCGCGCCCGCTACAGCACCTCCGTCAGGCACCCCGGTCCGCACCTCGTCGGCCGGGGCGGCGGGCTTGCTCGCCTGGGCCGCGAAGGCGCCGGCCAGGACGAGCAGGCCGCCGGCCATCTGCGGTGCGCCCAGGTGCTCGCCGAGCAGGATCCAGGCCAGCACGGTGGCGACGACCGCCTCCAGGTTGGCCACCACCCCGGCGACCGGGGGCGACAGGTACTGGACGGAGATCACGCCGGTCAGGTAGGCGAGCACGGTCGCGATGAGGATCATCCAGGCGGCCGGGATCAGGGCGGGCAGCGAGTACCCGTTCATGACGACGTTCCCGCCGAGCAGGCTCCAGTCGGCGTCCCACGGGCGGGCGAACACGGTGAGCACGATCGCGCCGATCAGCAGGCCGTACGCGCTGAGGGCGAGCGGGTCGACCGGGCGGTCGCCGCGACTGCCGGCGTCGGCCAGGACGAAGTAGCCGACCTGGCAGCAGGCGGCCCCGAGGGCGAAGAGGACGCCCAGGGCGTCGAAGCTCAGGCCGTTCCAGACCTCCACCACGCAGGCGAGTCCGGCCACGGCGATGCCGGCGCCGATCGCGGAGCCCCGGCTGATCGGCCTGCGCTGGACGAACTTCACGTAGCCGATGAGCAGCGGCGGCCCGAGGTACTCGATGAGCAGCGCGACGCCGACCGGGATCCGGGAGATCGCCGCGAAGTAGCAGGCCTGTACGCCGGCGACGGCGAGCAGGCCGAAGCCGAGCAGCACGCCCGGCCGCCGGAGCACCGCGTCGCGGTGACGGTAGGCGAGCGGGAGCAGGACCACGGCGGCGCCGGTCACCCGGAGCCAGACCACGTGCAGGGGGGAGAGGCCGGCCTCGATCAGCGGCTTGGCGGCGGTGCCGGAGCCTCCGAAGGAGAAGGCGGAGACCAGCGCGAGGAGGAGACCGAGGGTTCTGCCCGGGGATCGGCCGAGCAGGGGCTTTGAGCTGTACACCCGCGCATTGTGACAGTCATTCCCGCGGTTCAGTAAGGTGCCATTCCGTCATTTGGTCCTGCCCCTAACTGTGCGCAACGGCAGATTTGCGGACAAGTCCGCTACTGCCCTGACCCGGCCCCCGCCAACGAGTCCGCGCCCGCACCGGTGCCGGTACCCGTGCCCGAGCCGGCCGCGCCCCCCGACGGCTGGGGAGGGGTGGTCGGGCCGGTGGTCGGCGCCGTGGTCTGCCCGGTGGTGGGTGCGGTGGTCGGCGCCGGCGTCCGGGTGGGCCGGCCCGTCGGCTGGGTGGTCGGCTGGGACGTGGGCCGGGAGGTCGGCTGCTGGGTGGGAGCGGTGGTCGCCCCGCCGTCGCCGGGGCGCGAGCCACCCGGGTTGTCCTGCCCGCCCGAGGACCCCGGGGAGCCGGACGTCCCCGACGGGCCACCCGGCGAGGCGGAGCCCGCGCCGCCCGGCGAGGCCGGGGCGGAGGCCGCCCCGGACGGGGTCGAGGAGCCGTCGGTGGCGCCGGACGACGTGTCGTCGTCACCGGACGAGGAGCCGCCGTCCGAGGGCGAGGGGAAGTCGCCGACCGGCAGGCCCTTCAGCGCGGCCTTCATGTAGCTGGTCCAGATCTGCGCCGGGTACTGGCCGCCCGCCGCGCCGTCGATGCCGCCGGTGCCGCTGAGGCTGACCTGCGCACCACTGGCCGGATCCTGGCCGAACAGGGCGACCGAGGTCACCAGCTCGGGGGTGTACCCGACGAACCAGACGGACTTCTGGTCGTCCGTCGTACCGGTCTTGCCGGCCGCCGGGCGGCCCAGGGCCTTGGCGCGCCAGCCGGTGCCGCCCGGGTCGCGCACCACGCCCTGGAGCATGGAGGTGACCTCGCGCGCGGTCTCCTCGCTGACCGCCTGGGTGGTCTTGTGGGCCGGCAGCTGGAGCGCCTCGCCCTCGCGGTCCACCGACTGCACCAGCCACGGGGTGATCTGCTTGCCGCCGTTGTCCAGCGTGGCGTACACGCCGGCCATGTCGAGCACGCTCGGGGTGGCGGCTCCGAGCGGGATGGACGGCACCGGTTCGAGCCCCGGGGTGTTGCTGGGCAGGCCGAGCGCGATGCCGGTGTCCCGCACCTTCTGCAGCCCGGTGTCCTGGGCGAGCTGGGCGAACGCCGAGTTCACCGACCAGTCGGTGGCCTGCTGGAGCGTGATCTGGCCGTAGCTCTTGTCGCCCTCGTTCGGCGGCGCGTAGGGGGTGCCCTTCCCGCCGCGGACCTTGCGCCCGCTGGTGCCGTCGTAGACGGTGCGCGGGGTGACGGTCTGGCCGGACTGGGTCTTGGCGTCGTTCTCCAGCGCCGCCGCCAGGGCGATCGCCTTGAACGTCGAGCCGGCCTGGTAGTCCCGCCGGGTGGCGTTGTCGATGTAGTGCTTGGTGTAGTCGACCCCGCCGTAGAGGGCGACCACGGCGCCGGTCTTCGGGTCGACGGAGACGGCGCCGGCCTGGGCGGCCGCGTCCTTCTTCCGCTTGTCCGGGTTGAGGGTGTCGTGCAGCTGCGCCTGGACGGAGTCCTGGAGGGCCTGCTGGCGCGCCGGGTCGACGGTCAGCTTGATGGTGTAGCCGCCCTTGGCCAGCTCGGACTCGGTGATGATCTGGTTGCCGGTGAGGTACTCGGTCGCCGCGTTGACCAGGTAGCCGGCCTGGCCGGAGAGGCCGAGCTGGGCCTGCGGGTCCTTGACGTCGGGGAAGACGGTGGCGGCGCGCTCCTCGGCGGAGAGCCAGCCCTCCTTCACCATGCCGTCGAGGACGTAGTTCCAGCGGTTGACCGCGTTCTGCTTGCCCGCCGGGGTCGCGGTGGCGACGTCGTACGCGCTCGGCGCGTTCAGCAGTGCGGCCAGGTAGGCGCCCTGGGCGGGGTTGAGGGCGGACGCGTCGACGCCGAAGTACTGCTGGGCGGCGGCCTGGATGCCGTAGGCGCCGCGTCCGTAGTACGAGGTGTTGAGGTAGCCGGAGAGGACGTCGTCCTTGGCCTGGGTGGCGTCCACCTTGATCGCTATGAAGAGTTCCTTCACCTTGCGGCTGATGGACTGCTTCTGGCTCAGGTAGGTGTTCTTCACGTACTGCTGGGTGATCGTGGAGCCGCCCTGGGTGCCCTCGCCCTTGGCGGTGTTGAGGGCGGCACGGACCAGGCCGGGAACGTTGACGGCGCCCTCGTGGTAGAAGTTGCGGTCCTCGGCGGCCAGCGCGGCGTGCTGGGCGGCGGGGGAGACCTTGTCCAGCGGGACGTTCTGCCGGTTGGTCTGGCCGGTCCGGGCGATCACCGAGCCGTCCTGGTAGAGCCAGGTGTTGCTCTGCGCGGTCGCGGCGGCGTGCGCGTCCGGCACCTTCACCAGGGTGATGCCCAGCGCGAAGAGGCCGATGCCGAGCAGCAGGGCGGTGACGAAGCCGAGCAGGGTGAGCCGCCAGGTCGGGACCAGCCGGCGCCACCCGGTGCGCCTGGGGCGGCGGGCCTTCTTGCCACCGCCGCTGCCGGCACCGCCGGCCGGGTGCTCCGACGTGCGCTTCAGGCTCTTCACCGGGCGGAGCCGGACGGACGGCATGCGACGGCCGCTCCGGGTGTTTCGGGACAAAGCGGCGGCCTTTCCTGCGGGCGGACCGTGCCGGCCTGCACGGCGTGGGACATCGGCGGTCAGGGACCTGTGTCCCGTTTCCGGTGTACTGCCCAAAACGCGTCGAAAGGGTCGGTTGGCTCCACCGGATCGGCAAGCGAGACCGACATCACACACAAAACGGACGTCGATGGGCAAAAAAATCGGAGAGCCCCTCGCTGCTGCGAGAGGCTCCCCAATGTCTGTGCGCCGCCAGGGACTCGAACCCCGGACCCGCTGATTAAGAGTCAGCTGCTCTAACCAACTGAGCTAGCGGCGCCTGCTGACTCGGAAAACAATACACGGTCCGGAGGGGTGCCTCGCACCACGAAGGTGGCCGGAGGGTGTCCGGGAGGGGCGGTCGGGGCGACATCGCCTGGTCGCGGAGGGTCCGTCGCCTGCTTCGGGTGTCCGTTTCCGACCGGTTGGGACGGAGTTTCCCGCCGGTTAGGGTGGAAACGTGCCCAGCCCCCACCTCGGCCGTCGGAACGTTCGGCTCGTCGCCACCGCCCTGCTGCTCAGCGCGGTGGCGTACACGGCCTGGGTGCTGGAGGTGGTGCTGAGCACCGGCCTCGACCCGGTCCAGGCGTACATCAGCGAACTCGCCGCCGAGGGCCAGCCACTGGGCGGGCTCTTCCGCGCCACCGACCTGGTCGCGGGCCTCGCCGTCCTGACCGCGGCCGTCACGGCCCTGCTCGCCGCGCGGTCCACCGGGCGGTGCACCGGGCGACCCGTCGCCGGGACACCGGGCGCCGCGTTCGAGGCGGGCCGCGGCACCTGGTCACTCGGCGCGGGCCAGCGACTTCAGGTGCTCCTGGTCGCGATCTGGCTGGCCGTGTTGGCCGCGAGCCTCGCCCGGGACGGCCGGGAGCGGGCCGCGGAGGAGCAGCCGGCCGGGAGGGCGGCCCGCAGGGCCCACGCGGAGGGGGCGGACCCGCGATGACCGGGGCAGGGTCAGGGTCAGGCGCGGGAGCGGTGGGGGCGGGAACGGGGACGGGAGTCGGGGTCGGAACGGACCCGGCGGCGGTGTTCCTGCGCATCGACGGCACGCCCCTGCACGTCCGCACCGAGGGCAGCGGTCCGGTCTGCCTGCTCACCGGCGGGCTCGGCAGCAGCTGGTTCGACTGGGACCTGGTCGTCCCCTTCCTCACCCCGTACCGCACGGTGGTCCGCTTCGACCGCCCCGGTTACGGGCTGAGCGCGTCCGAACCCGCCGCCAGCCCCGGCCCGACGCTCGCGGGCGAGGCGGATCGCATCCGCGGCGTGCTGGACGCGCTCGGGCTGCGCGGGCCGTGCACGGTGGCGGGCCACTCGCTGGCGGCGTTCCACGTCGAGGCCTTCGCCCGGCTCCACCCGGAGCGGACGGCCGGGCTGGTCCTGCTGGACGGCAGTGTCGAACCGGACCCCCGCCCGTTGCCTGCCCCGGAGCTGCGCGACCTGGCGGCGCGGACGGTCGCGGGCGCGGCCACGGCCGTCGCGGTGCCGTACCTGTTCGGACCCGTGGCGCGGCGGCTGGCCGCCCGGGCGGCCACGGTCCGCAGGGAGGACCTCGCCCCGCCGCCCCTGGTCCGGCGCTGCTACCGGACCGGGCGGGCCCTGCGCGCCCTGCTCCGGGAGAACACGGCCTACCTGGACCTGGCGGCCGCGCTGGCCGACCTGCGCGGAACGGCGCCGCTGCCGGAGGGGCTGCCGGTCACCGTGCTCGCCGCCGACGACGGGTGCCGGACCCGCCGCACCCGGGAGTGGCTGGGCAGCCAGCGGGACCTCGCCGCGCTGCTCGGGGCCGACTTCCGCACCACCGCACCGGCCGGGCACCTGGTGATGTTCGACCGCCCCGACGCGGTGGCCTCGGCGATCCTCGACACCCGCTGAGGCCGGCCGACCACTGAGGCCGACCACTGAGGCCGACCGCCGGGGCCGACCACTGAGGCCGCCCGCCGGCACGGCGCCGGGGCGCCCGCGCCTCCCGGCCCGGCCGGGACCGGCCGCCGCGCAGCGGGGCTCAGCTGGAGCCGGCCGCGGAGTCCGAGTTGATGGCCCGCCGGACGGCGCGGGCGATCGGCAGCTCCTTGGTGAGCTGCCGGATGGCCCGCCGGGTCGGGGCGCCCGTCGACCCCGGGTAGAGCCGGCGGTCCATCCGCGCCGCACCGATCAGCCCGGCCAGCTGCCGGTCGCGTTCGGCCGACTGCCCGTCCGGCCCGGCGGCCGCGGGCGCGCCGCCCTCGCACGCGAGCGTGGCGGCGACCCTCGCGGCGATCTCCTGCCGGACGTCCGGCCGCGTCGCCACGTGCCGTCGGTAGGGCAGGCCGAGGAAGCGGTGCTTCTCCACCGTGAGCAGGCCGGCGGCGGTCAGCCGGTCGAGGTAGGGGGTCAGGCCGGGCTTGCGAGGGATCCGGCGCAGCGCGAGGTCCAGGCCGAGTTGTTGCCTGCGCTTGCCGGCCGTCTCCAGTCGGGCGAGCACGCCCGCCGCGACCTCGTCGTGCGCGCCCAGCGGCTGGAACCCGGTGATCCGCCGCTCCTCGACGGTGATCGCGCCGGTCACCAGCAGTTCGGCGACGGCGCCGCCCGCGATCACCCGGTAGAAGGTGGCGTAGGGGATGCGGAGCCGGCCGCGCACCGGGTCGGCGCAGAGCAGCAACAGCTCCTCGGGGATCGAGCAGGCGTTCAGCGGAGCCACGGACGGGCACCTCCAACGGTGGGGCGGCCGGCGGCGCCGCGTATCCCTGGAACCTACCCGCCCGGAAACGCCTCAGGCCGCCCACCGGAGTGGACGGCCTGAGACCTTGCCATGTGCGCCGCCAGGGACTCGAACCCCGGACCCGCTGATTAAGAGTCAGCTGCTCTAACCAACTGAGCTAGCGGCGCCTGCTGACCTGGAGAACATTACACGGGGTGGGCCCGATCCGCCGAATCGCCACGACCCGACCACGGTCCGTGACCGGCTCGCGGGCCCGCGGAGCGGGGCAGGGGTGGCCGAGGGGCGCTGACGGGGACGGCCGCGGGGGTGGGCGTTCCGCGGGCGTCCGGTCGGCGTTCGGTCGGGACGGAGCAAAGGCCCTGGTCGGTGGGGACTTTGGACCTCTTGTCCCGGGCCCGGCGCCGCTGCCGCCGGGCCCGGCGAGCCCCCTAGCGTGGGCGGAGGAGAGAGGAGGAGCGGCGATGAGCCTGTTCGCATCGGCACGGGATGACGGCGGGAGGCCACCGGCAGGGCCCCGCCCACTGCCCCGGCTGGTGCTGGTGGTGCCCGGCGGGCCGTACGACGATGCCGCCCGGGTCCGCGCGCTGAGCGACCGCATCGAGGCGCTGAGCGGCATCCGGCCGCGGCTGCGGCACTCTGACGGGCGGTCGCCGCACACGGCGGCGGCCCTGCTCGATCCGGCCGGCCAGGACGGGGTGGCGGGGCGGGTGGTGGCCGTCCCGCTGACCCTGGAGGACGGCGCAGGCCCGTCGGAGCCTCCGGCCGCCGGGAACGTGCTGGTCACGCCTGGACCCGCCGGCGCGGACGCGCTCGGCGCGGCACTGTTCGGACGGCTGCGGGACGCCGAGGAGCGGGCCGGCCCGCGGGCCGACGCCGTGGTGGTGGCGGCCGAACGGCCCGGCGAGTCCGTCCGGGCGAGCGCCGCCCGGCTGGCGGGCCTGCTCGGCGCGGTGCCGGTCGTCGTCGCGACCGGCCCGGCTCCGACACCCGGCGAGGCGCCCGGCGGGGCACCGCCCGGTGAATCGCTCGCTGAAGCGCCCGGCGAGGCCGTCGGCCGGCTGCGGGCCGCGGGCCACCGCAGGGTCGCGGTGGTCGCGTACGCCCTCACCGCGGGACGGTTCACCCGTTCCCTCTCCCGGCTCGGCGCCTGGGCGGTCACCGAGCCGTTGGCCGACCACCCGCTGACCGCCCGGCTGGTCCTGCGCCGCTACGCCGCGGCCCTGGCCGACTGCCAGAACGACCGGGCCGACCAGGCCGATCAGAGCGACCGGGCAGACCGGGCAGACGAGGCCGACCGGGCCCGCGGGACACGGCCGAAGCCGCAGTCCGCGGAGTAGGAAGTCGGCCGGTCCGACCTCCCACTCCGCACGCCCGCGCCCCCGCGCCCCTGCACCCGCGGGACGGCTACTCCGGGTAGTGGCAGGCCGCCTGGTGGTCCACGCCCGGTGCGGGCCCGGTCAGCGGCGGGGCCTCGGCCTCACAGCGGCCGCGCGCCCCGGCGTCGAGCCCGGCGTACACGGGGCAGCGGGTGCGGAACGGGCACCCGGTGCGGCGCTCGGTGGGCGAGGGCGGGTCGCCGGGCAGCAGGATGCGGGTGCGGGCCCGTTCGGCGGGCGGGTCCGGGAGCGGGACGGCGGAGAGCAGCGCGCGGGTGTAGGGGTGGCGGGGGCGGTCGAAGACGGCGGAGACCTCGCCCTGCTCGACGGTCCGCCCCAGGTACATCACGCTGACCCGGTCGGCGAGGTGCCGGATGACCGAGAGGTCGTGCGAGACGAAGAGGTAGGAGAGGCCCAGCTCCGCCTTGAGGGACTGGAGCAGGTTGAGCACGCCGGCCTGGATGGAGACGTCCAGTGCGGAGACCGGTTCGTCGAGGACGAGCAGCTTCGGCCGGACGGCGAGCGCGCGGGCGATCGAGATCCGCTGCCGCTGTCCGCCGGAGAACTGGTGCGGGTAGCGGACGGCGTGGGCCGGGTCGAGGCCGACCTGGTGGAGCAGCTCGGGCACCCGGCGGGCGATCTCCTCGCGGGCGGCGTGCTGGGCGCGCAGCGGTTCGGCGATGATGTCGCCGACCGGCATCCGCGGGTCGAGGCTGGCCATCGGGTCCTGGAAGACGATCTGCAGCTCGGCCCGGAGCCGGTGGGCGTCGGCCCGGGAGAGCCCGGCGGTGTCCCGTCCGAGCAGTTCGATCCGGCCGGACTCGGGGGCGGCGAGCCGCAGCAGTTCGAACAGCGTGGTGGACTTGCCGGAGCCGGACTCGCCGACCAGGCCGAGCGTCTCGCCCTGGCGGATGTCCAGCTCGACGCCGTCCACGGCGTAGACCTCGCCGACCCGGCGCTTGAAGACGGTGCCCTTGAGCAGGGGGAACGTCTTGGTGAGGCCGGTGACGGAGAGCACCGGCGAGCGTCCCTCCCGGTCGGCGGAAGCGGCACCCGCCGAAGCCCCGGCACCCGCCGCAACCCTGGGCCCCGGAACAGCCCCGGCACCCGCCGCAGCCCCGGCACCCGCCGCGGCCCCGGAGCCGTCGGCTGCGCAAGCCGCACCGCCGGCAGCACCGCCGGCGACACCCGGCACCACCGGCACCGGGTACACCTCGGCCGGAGCCGGCCGGCGTTCGGCCAGCTCCCCGGCCCGGACGCAGGCCGCCAGGTGGTCGTCGGGGCCGTCGAGTCCGGGCTCCGCGGTCCGGCAGCGGTCCTCGGCCAGCGGGCAGCGGACGGCGAACGGGCAGCCGGCCGGCAGCTCGGCCATCGGGGCGGGCGTGCCGGGGATCGGGACGAGCGGCCCGCCGCGGGCGTCCAGCCGCGGCACCGCGCCGATCAGCCCGAGGGTGTACGGGTGGCGGGGCGCGGCGAACAGCTCGTCCACGCCGGCCGTCTCCACCACCCGGCCCGCGTACATCACGGCGACCCGGTCGGCCATCCCGGCGATGACGCCGAGGTCGTGGCTGACCAGGACGAGTGCGGCGCCGGTCTCCCGCTGGGCGGTGCGGAGCACGTCGAGCACCTGGGCCTGGATGGTGACGTCAAGGGCGGTGGTCGGCTCGTCGGCGAGCAGGATGTCGGGGTCGTTGGCGATGGCCATGGCGATCATCGCGCGCTGGCGCATGCCGCCGGAGAACTCGTGCGGGAAGCTGTCCAGTGCGCGGCCGGGCGCCGGGATGCCGACCAGGTCGAGCAGCTCGGCGGCCCGTGCGCGGGCGGCGGCCCTGTCGAGGCGCTGGTGGATGCGCAGGGCCTCGACGATCTGGTCGCCGATCCGGTAGACGGGCGTGAAGGCGGAGAGCGGGTCCTGGAAGACCATGGCGACCCGGCGGCCGCGGACGGCGGCGAGTTCGCGGCCGGGCAGGCCGATCAGCTCCTTGCCGTCCAGCTCGACCGAGCCGTGGACGCTCGCTGTGCCGGGCAGCAGTCCGAGCACGGCCAGCGCGGTGACGGACTTGCCGGAGCCCGACTCGCCGACGATGCCCAGGGTCTCGCCGCGCCGCAGGGTGAGGTCGACGTCGCGCACGGCGGGCACCGCGGCGCCGCGCGGCCCGGCGAAGTCGACCCGCAGGTCGCGGACGTGCAGCAGCGGGGCCGCGGGCAGCGGGGTTTCGACGGTGGGGGTCACGTGCGGTTCCGCTTCTTCCGGGAACGGGGGCGGCGACGGGGGGCCCGGGCCGCCTCGGCGGTGGGGTCGAGGGCGTCGCGCAGGCCGTCCCCGATCAGGTTGACGGCCAGGACGAAGAGGACCAGCAGCCCGGCGGCGAAGTAGAACAGCCAGGGGAAGGTCGGGGCGTCGAAGGTGCCGGCGGCGAGCAGGGTGCCGAGGGAGACGTCGGGGGCCTTCACGCCGAAGCCGAAGTAGGAGAGCGCGGTCTCGCTCATCACGGCGCCGCCGACGGCGATGGTGGCGTCGATGATCAGGAAGGAGGCGACGTTCGGCAGGATGTGCCGGGCGATGATCCGCAGCGGCCGTACGCCCATGAACCGTGCGGCCCGGACGAACTCGCGCTCCCGCAGCGAGATGGTCATCGAGCGGACCACCCGGGCGGTGATCATCCAGTTGAACAGGGCCAGCAGCAGGACGAAGGCGAGCCAGCCGGCGCCCTTCAGCCGGGGCGAGACGATGGTGATGATCAGGAAGCTGGGGAAGACCAGCATGAGGTCCACCACGAACATCAGCGCCCGGTCGGTCCAGCCGCCGAAGTAGCCGGCGCAGGCGCCGAACAGCGAAGCCAGCACGGTCGAGAAGAGGGCCACCAGCAGGCCGATGACCAGCGACTTCTGCAGTCCGCGGACGGTCTGCGCGAAGACGTCCTGGCCGATCCCGTTGGTGCCGAACCAGTGGGTGCCGGAGGGGGGTTGGCGTAGCGCGTCGTAGTCCGGGGTGGCGTAGTCCCAGGGCGTGAGGTACGGCCCGCCGAAGGCGAGGACGAAGAGCAGCAGGACGATGACGGCACCGGCCACCGCCCAGCGGGCGGCGAGCAGCCGGGCGAGGACGAGCCGGCCCCGGCCGGTCACCTCGGCCGTGGGGGCGGACCGGGTGGCGGGACCGGAACCGGGCTCGGGGGTGGGCGCGGAGGACTCCGCGACGACGGCGGTCACAGCAGGTCTCCTCCGGTCAGGACCGCACACGCGGGTCGAGGGCGGCGTGCAGGGCGTCGGCGAGGAAGCCGGAGGCGAGCACCACGACGGCGGCGAACAGGTTGACGGCGACGACCGCGTTGACGTCCTGTTCGTTGATCGACTGGATGAACCACTCGCCCATGCCGTGCCAGCCGAAGATGGTCTCGGTGAAGGCGGCACCGGTGAAGATGCCGAGGAAGCTGTAGGCGAACATCGTCGACATCGGGATCACCGCCGTCCGCAGCCCGTGCTTGAGCAGGGCGCGGTTGCGGGTGAGCCCCTTGGCCTCGGCGGTGCGCAGGTAGTCGGAGCCGAGCACGTCGAGCATGGTGCCGCGCTGGTAGCGGCTGTAGGTGGCGAGGCCGCCGAGCGCCAGCGAGAGGGTGGGCAGCAGCAGGTGCAGCGCCCAGTCGCCGAGGTGGGCGCCGAGGCCGCCGGTCAGGCCGGGGGTCTCGTACCCGGTGAAGGGGACGACCTCGTGGCCGGCGACGTCCTTGGCGGCGATGGCGCCGTTCTTGAGGAGGAGCGCCACCAGGAAGACCGGGGTGGAGAGCAGGACGAAGGAGAGGACGGTGATCACCCGGTCCGTCATGCGGTACTGGCGCACCGCGCTCCAGGCTCCGGCCGCGACGCCGAGGACCATGCCGAGCAGACTGCCGATCAGCAGCAGTCGCAGCGAGACCCAGATCCGGCGGCGGAAGTCGTCCATCACCGGGGTGTCGTGGATGGTGCGGCCGAGGTCGCCGTGGAGCAGCAGGCCGCCGGCCCAGTGGCCGAAGCGTTCGACGACCGGGGTGTGGTCGTTCAGGTTGAGGTCGGTGAGCTGCCGTTCGACCGACGCGGCGGCCGGGCGGGGCACCTTGGCCTCGAAGTAGGTGCGCGGCTGGAGGGCCGCGGCGGAGAGCGCGTACGCCAGGAACACGGCGGCGATCAGCAGCACCGCGTAGTAGCCGAGCCGCTTCGCGAGGTAGCGGAGCATCAGCGGCCGCCGCGGACGGGGGCGGGGCCGACGCGTCTGGTGGGCATCGGTGGTGGCCTTCGGTCGGTGGCCCTGTGCGAGCCGGTGGGGGAAAGGTGCAGGTCAAGAGTGTGGCACCGGTGCACGGCCGCAGTATTGCGGCAGTGTTGCGGCCTGTTTCGTTTGGATCAGATGTGAACTCCAGCCTCTGGTACTCGTCCTGATCCGCTGTTACGTTCTGGACGCCGGCACCACCTTGGCTGCCCACCGTCAAGCCTCGCCACACCTTTGCGACGCGACTCTCACCATCTGCCATTTCACGGGGGGACCCCTCATGGACGCTTCCAGCACACCGGCCCGCGGCTTCGGCCGGGCCGCCGCCCTCGCCCTGGCCGTCGCGCTCGCGGCCACCGCGTGCACCTCGGGCGGCGGGGGGTCGGCCGACAGCGCGACCAGGAGCGAGCCTCCCCGGCAGGGTGCGATCGACATCAACGCCAAGTCGCCGGACCAGCTGCGCGACGGCGGCGAGGTGCGCTTCCCGCTGTACCAGTGGATCACCCAGTGGAACCCGTTCCAGGTGGACGGCCGCTACGGCGACGCGGTCGAGATCATGCGGGAGCTGGAGCCGAACCTCTTCACGACGGACGAGACCGGCACCTTCAAGCCGGTCACCGACTACCTGCTGGAGGCCAAGGTCACCTCGACCTCCCCGCAGGTCGTCACCTACAAGCTCAACCCCAAGGCCAAGTGGTCGGACGGGAAGCCGCTCGGCTACCTGGACTTCAAGGCCGACTGGGAGGCCAGCAACGGCAGGAAGGACGGCTACAACATCGCCGACTCCTCCGGCTACGAGCTGATCTCCGCCGTCGAGCAGGGCGCCGACGCGAACGAGGTCAAGGTGACCTTCTCGGAGCCGTACGCGGACTGGCAGAACCTGTTCCGCCCGCTGGTCCCGGCGGCCGGGATCGGTACGGCGGACGACTTCAACAAGGGCTGGATCGACAGGATCCCGGTCACCGCAGGGGCGTTGAAGGTCGGCACGATGGACAAGACCGCCCAGACCATCACGCTGGTCCCGGACCCGGCCTGGTGGGGCACCAAGCCCAAGGCGGACAGGATCACCTTCCGGGTGATGTCCCAGTCGGCGACCACCCAGGCGTTCCTCAACAACGAGATCGACTTCGCCGCGGCGGGCACCGCCACGGCGTACGCGCAGCTCAAGGACGCCAAGGACGCGGTGATCCGGTCCGCCAGCCCGTGGGACGAGGTGCATCTCTCGTTCGGCGGCGGCGGTGCGCTGGCGGACCAGAAGGTGCGTCAGGCGCTCGGCAAGGCGCTCGACCGCTCCGCCCTGATCAAGATCGCCAACAACGGCGTGCCGGTGGAGTTCAAGCCGCTCGGCAACCACATCTTCATGCCCAACCAGACCGGCTACCAGGACAACTCCGGTGAGTGGGCCAAGTTCGACCTGGCCGCCGCCAGGAAGGCGCTGGACGAGGCGGGTTGGAAGGAGGCGGGCAGCGGTCAGCCGCGCACCAAGGACGGCCAGTCGCTGACCCTGCACTTCGTGATCAACGAGTCCACCCCGCAGGCCCAGATCGACCTCGCCACCGCGGCCCAGGCGATGTGGCTGGCGGCCGGCGTGAAGGTCGAACTCGACAAGGTCCCGGCCAACGACTTCTTCACCAAGTACGTCAACCAGGGCAAGTTCGACATCGCCAGCTGGCGCAACACCGACTCGTTCCCGCTCTCCGCCAGCCTGACCAACTTCCGGCTGCCGCAGGGCGACAACGTCTTCGGCAACTACTCCAAGCTCGGCACCCCCGAGATCGACGGGCTGCTCAAGAAGGCGGCCGGCACCATCGACCCGGTGGAGGCCGCGAAGCTCTACAACCAGGCGGACGCCAGGATCTGGGAGCTGGGCCACACCGTCGAGCTGTACCAGCGGCCGACCGTGGTCGTGGCCCGCAAGGGCCTGGCCAACTACGGGGCGTTCGGCCTGGCCGGCGTCGACTACGCCAAGGTGGGCTGGGAGAAGTAGCCGCCGCGTCGGCACGGCGGGCGTCGACGGCCCGGCGGGCGCTGGCGAGCAGCGCGGTGATCACGAGGCCGGTGGTGCGGACCCGGGGAGGTCGGCTCCGCCGCCCCCGTGCTCCTGCCACCGGCCTTGACCTTCCGCGATGCCCGCAGGCCGCCCGTGTCGTGGGGTCCCCTCCGGACCCGCCCGCTTCCAACCGGGGAAGAATCTAGCGGGGTCGTCCGGGCCGCCGCGCCGTACCGCGGCGGGCGCGCCCGGAAACCCGCCGGCCTGTCACCCGGTTCGCGCACCCGGACGTCAACTCTCGCTGACGGAAAGGAACATCGGGAGAAAACGACACGCGCGGCACCTTCCGGCACGGCCCGCGCCGCGGCCCCGGAACGGCGGCGGGCACGGCCCCGGACACGGCTCCGGGTGCGGCTCCGGCCCCGCGGGTGGCCCGAGCCGCCCGGCCGCCGCAGGGCGGCCGCGCCGGTGCGTGCGCCCGGCCCGGGCCGCTGCCAGGATGCGGCGGGACGGCGCAGCCCGCCCGTCCCGGAGCCCGGAGACCCGACCATGACCAGCGAACCCGCCGCAGTCCACCGCCCGCACCACGCAGACCGGCACCCGGTGCGCCGGATGGTGCCGCGCAGCCGGGACGAGCCGCACCGGGTGGCGACCCCGTTGGAGCTCTTCTTCGACCTCTGCTTCGTGGTCGCGGTCGGCCAGGCGGGCCGCGAGCTCGCCCACGACCTGGCCGCCGGCCACTACGGCGACGGGCTCACCGGCTACGCCCTCGCGTTCTTCGCGATCTGGTGGGCCTGGATGAACTTCACCTGGTTCGCCTCCGCGTACGACTGCGACGACGTCCCGTACCGCGTCACCACGCTGGTGCAGATCGCGGGCGTGCTGATCCTGGCGGCCGGCGTGCCGCGGATGTTCGCCGAGCAGGACCTCACGCTCTCGGTGATCGGGTACATGGTGATGCGGCTGGCCATGGTCACCCAGTGGCTGCGCGCGGCGGCCAACGAGGAGGGGCAGGCGCGCGCGGTCGCGCTGCGCTACGCGGTCGGGATCACGCTCTGCCAGGTCGGCTGGGGCGTGATGCTGGTGCTGCCGCACGACGTCCGGCCGTACGTGATCCCGCTGGGCATCCTGGCCGAGCTGTCCGTGCCGGTGATCGCGGAGCTGCGCCTCCAGACCCCCTGGCATCCGCACCACATCGCCGAGCGGTACGGCCTGTTCACCCTGATCGTCCTCGGTGAGACGGTGGCGGCGGCGACCGTCGCGGTGCAGTCGGCGGTGGACGAGCACGAGGGTCTGGGCCGGCTGGTGCCGGTCGCCGTCGGCGGCCTGCTGGTCTGCTTCTCCGCCTGGTGGATCTACTTCGCCCGGCCGGTCCACGACCACCTGCGTTCCAACCGGCAGGCGTTCCTCTGGGGGTACGGCCACTACCTGGTGTTCGGCTCGGCGGCGGCGATCGGGGCCGGGCTGGAGGTGGCGGTGGAGTCGGCCGTGCACAAGGCGCACGTCTCCGAGGCTGCGGCCACCGCGACGGTGACCGTGCCGACCGCGCTCTACCTGTTCACCGTCTGGCTGCTGCACGCCAGGCACGTCAAGACCGGGGCCGAGCAGGCACTGCTTCCGGCCGCCACGGTGGCGGTGCTGGCGTGCACGGCGGCCGGCGGCTCCGGCGTCCTGGCGGCGGGCCTGGTGAGCGCGGCCACGGTCGCGCTCGGCGTGACGATGCACGCCCGCGGCGGGGCATGACCGTCCCGTCCCTGGAGGCCGTCCCGTCGCTGGAGGCCGTCCCGTCCGGGGCGGGTGTCCCGGCCGGCGTGGCCGTCCCGGCCGGACGAGGGGCGGGATCCCGGCGGCTGCCCGTCGCCGGGGTCCCCGTCGGGGGAGGGGCCGATCAGATGGTGCAGCGTCCGGTCCTGCCGGGAGAGCCAGGCCCGGTAGGCCGGGTTGGCCTGCGCCAGGTCCAGGTAGGCCGCGCGCAGCTCCCCGTACAGCGCGTCCAGGGCCGGCGGGCCGAGCGCGCGCGGCCGCCAGGCGAGCAGTAACCGGACGGCCAGCGGGTCGCCGTGCACCGGGCGGACGACCGTGCCGGGGCCGGGGGCGGAGGTCGGCTGGCAGGGCCGGACGGCCTCGCCGGAGGCGACCAGCTCGGCGGCGGTCGCGTTGTCGCGCACCTGCACCACCCGGGGGTTGAGCCCGGCCTCGGTGAAGACCCGGCGCATCGCCGCGTACTCGTGGTCGGCGGTCGGGTCGACCATCCAGGTGTCCTCGGCGAGGTCGGCCAGGTGCACCACCGGGCGGGCGGCGGCGGGGTGGCCGGCGGCGAGCGCGACGAACTGCGGCTCCCGGGCCATCAGCACCCGGTGCTCGGCGTCCGCCGGCACCCGCAGCGGGAAGCCCTCGCTCTCGTGCACGAAGGCGACGTCCAGCTGGTCGGCGGCGACCATCCGCAGCAGGGAGTTGGCGGAGACGTCGATGTGGATGGTGGTGTCCGTCTCCGGCAGCCGCTCGTGCACCCGGCGCAGCCAGGCCGCCACCGCCCGGCTGCCGACGCTGCCGATCCGCAGTCGGCGGGTCCGTTCGCCGCAGGCCGCGTCCCTGGCCTCCTGCCGGGCGGCGGCGACCAGCGCGGCCATCTCGGCGATCACCGGCCGGGCCCGGGACAGCACCGAGTGGCCGAGCGCGGTGGGCCGGCTGCCGGTCTGCTCGCGGGTGAACAGGGTGCCGCCGACGGCCCGTTCGATGCGGTGCAGCTGGGTGGTGAGGGAGGGCTGGGTCATGCCGAGGTGCAGCGCGGCCTTGCGGAGGCTGCCGCTGTCGGCGATCGCGCACAGCACCCGGAGGTGTCTCACGTCGAGCTCCACATCGGGAGCATAACGGGCGAATGGGTGGGACGCCAGGGACATGACAGGGGGCGGCCGGGGGAGGCCCACCCCTCCCGGTCCGTCCGGTCCCGGCCCCCGCCGTCCGGTACCCGGAACCCCCGCCGCCCGGGGGAGATTGGCTCGCGCTATCGCCGGTTGACATCATCCGCCGGGCCGCCGCCCTGACCGAAGCTCTGGGGCAGCAGGATTCATCCGGTGCCCCGCGGCAGGCCCCCACCCGCCGCGGCGCTCGCACAATCGGAGCCCCCACATGAACCGCATGTCGCGGACGCTTTCCGCTGCCCTCGGCCTGGCCCTCGCCGCCGGCGTCGCCGCCCTTCCCACCGCCGCCTCCGCCGCGCCCGCCTCCGGCGCCGCGGCCGTGCAGCACTACACCCCTGCGGCGGCGCAGAAGAGCGGCGGCAAGGCCGACAACCAGGCCTTCTTCGAGGCCGTGATGAAGTCGGCGCGCGCCAAGCAGGCCGCCACGCCGTTCCTCAAGGCCGTCGTGGTCACCTACGACCCCAGCAACGCGCCGTCGTTCTCCTCCGAGATAGCCCGGGCCGCCCAGATCTGGAACGGCTCGGTCAGCAACGTCCGGCTCCAGGCCGGTTCCAACGCCGACTTCTCCTACTACGAGGGCGACGACCCGAGCAACGGCTCGTACGCCAGCACCGACGGCCACGGGTCCGGCTACATCTTCCTCGACTACACCCAGAACCAGCAGTACGACTCCACCCGGGTCACCGCCCACGAGACCGGGCACGTGCTCGGCCTGCCGGACCACTACTCCGGCCCGTGCAGCGAGTTGATGTCCGGCGGCGGCCCCGGCCCGTCCTGCACCAACCCGTACCCGAACAGCGCCGAGCGGCGCCGGGTCAACACCCTCTGGCAGAACGGGCTGGCCGCCACCGCGCGCTGACCGCCGTTGCGTTCCACGCCGACCAGGCACCCCTTCACCCCGCACCGCGGTACCCCTGCGCGCTGCGCACCGCTCCACCGCGCACCGCTCCACCGCACACGCACACCGTGAGACCGCGCACCCCGCACCGCGCACAGTCCACCCGTTCACCCGTTCACCCGTTCACCCGTTCACCGCGGCCCGCCCCGGGCGGCCGCGGCCCCCGCGAACAGGAGCCCCCACGTGAACCGCATGTCCCGCACGCTCTCCGCCGCCGTCGGCCTGGTGCTCGCGGCCGGCCTCGCCGCCCTGCCCGCCACGGCCGTCGCCGCACCCGTGGTGGCGCCCGCCGCACCGGTCCAGGGCTACACCGCCGCCGCGGGCTACGCGGGCTCGGCCGCCGAGGACGCCGACAACCAGGCGTTCTACGAGGCCGTGATGAAGTCGGCGCTCGCCAAGCAGGCGGCCACGCCGTACCTCAAGGTCGTCTACGTCACCTACGACGCCAGCAGCGCGCCGACCTTCCGCAACCAGATAGCCCAGAGCGCCCAGATCTGGAACAGCTCGGTCGGCAACGTCCAGCTGCGTTCCGGCTCGGCCGCCGACTTCCGCTACTACGAGGGCAACGACTCGCGCGGCTCGTACGCCAGCACCGACGGGCACGGCCGCGGGTACATCTTCCTGGACTACCAGCAGAACCGGCAGTACAACTCCACCCGGGTCACCGCCCACGAGACCGGGCACGTGCTCGGCCTGCCGGACCACTACTCCGGCCCGTGCAGCGAGCTGATGTCCGGCGGCGGCCCCGGCACCTCCTGCACCAACCCGTACCCGAACAGCACCGAGCGCAGCCGGGTCAACTCCCTCTGGGCGCGCGGCTGATCCACCGCCCCGGTACGCAACGGCCCGGCCGCCCCCGTGGGTGGCCGGGTCTGTCGGTGCCGCGTGCGAGCATGCGGGCGAGACCCGTCCACCGACCGCGAGGTGCCGTCCGCCATGCCGCTCCCCGTCCCCGACCGCCTCTCCGACCTGCCCTACGCCCACCTGCTGACCCCGCACAGCGGGCCGCTGCGCAGCGACGAGCGCTACGACACCGTGCACTTCGACGGCGGCGAGTACACCGACCAGCGGGCCGGTGGCGCGACCTTCCTGGAGTGCGCCTTCACCGGCGTCGCGCTGAGCGGGGTCAAGCTCCGCCAGGCCCGCTTCAACGAGGTCTGGGCGCAGGCCGGCCGCTGGGTGGGCTGCGACCTCAGCGAGTCCGAGTGGCAGGACAGCACGGTCACCGGCGGCGTGCTGGCCGGCGTCTCCGCCCACGGATCGGCGTTGCGTCGCACGGTCTTCCGCGGCTGCAAGCTGGAGGCGGTCAACCTGCGTGCGGCCGTCCTGCGTGACGTCGTCTTCGAGGACTGCCTGCTGCGCGACGTGGACTTCGGCGACGCCCGGCTGACGGACGTCTCCTTCCCCGGCACCACCCTGGAGGAGGTCCGCCTGCGCGGGGCGAGGCTCAGCAAGGCCGACCTGCGCGGCGCCGTCCGCCTCGGTCTGCCCGACGGCCACCAGGGCCTGAAGGGCGCCGTCATCAGCTCCACCCAACTCCTCGAACTGGCGCCCCAGTTCGCCCACGCCCTGGGCATCACCGTGAAGGACTGAGCCCGGGCGTTCAGCCGGACGTCGCCCGGTGACGACGGGGCGAACACTCCGCCAACCCTGACGAGGCCCTCTGGTGGGGAGGTCCGGCGGGGTGGAGGATGCTGCGCGATCGGGGGCCCAACTTGTGTGCACAACATCGCCAGCGAAGGGACGGGCCGGGCTGATGGCCGAGCTGAGTCGTAGGAAGTTCGTCGCACTGTCGGGAGCGGCGGCGGCCGGTCTGGCCGTGGCCGGGACCACCGGCGCGGGGGCGGCACCGGGCACGCCCGCCGCCGCGCCGTCGGCGGCGCTGTCGCAGACCGGCACCATCGCGGACGCGCAGCACGTCGTCATCCTGATGCAGGAGAACCGCAGCTTCGACCACTACTTCGGGATGCTGCGCGGCGTGCGCGGCTTCGCCGACCGCAGCGCGATCCAGATCGCCGGCGGCTACAGCGTCTTCAACCAGCCCAACGGCCTGGGCCGCCAGTACCCGTGGCAGTTCAGCCTGACCAAGCCCGCCGGCGGGGCCGACCCGGAGCGGCTGGCGCAGTGCAACGGCGACCTCGCGCACGGCTGGAGCGACCAGCACACCGCGTGGAACGGCGGCAAGCTGGACTCCTGGGTCCTCGCCAAGGGCAACGTCCGCACCCTGGGCTACCTCACCCGCCAGGACATCCCGTTCCACTACGCGCTCGCCGAGAACTGGACCGTCTGCGACGCCTACTTCTGCTCCGTCCTCAGCGCCACCGGCCCCAACCGCACCTACCACTGGTCCGGCCAGATCGACCCGGACGGCAAGGCCGGCGGCCCCGCGTACGACGGCGGCGACGAGAAGGGCCTGCGCTGGCAGACCTACGCCGAGGCGCTGGAGAACGCCGGCGTGAGCTGGAAGGTCTACCAGAACGCCGCCGACAACTACGGCGACAACGCGCTCGCCTACTTCACCCAGTTCAGCTCCGCCCCGGCCGGCAGTCCGCTCGCCGTCAAGGGCATGGGCTCCGTGCCGAAGGCCACCGGCCGCACCCCGGACGACATCGTCGCCGCGATCAGGGCCGACGTGCTGAACGGCACCCTCCCGCAGGTCTCCTGGATCGTGCCCAACCAGGAGGTCTCCGAGCACCCGTACGCGACGCCGGCCGACGGCGCGCACTTCGTCCACAACGTGATCGACGCCCTCAACGCGAACCCGGACGTCTTCAACTCCACCGTCCTCTTCCTCAACTACGACGAGAACGACGGCTTCTTCGACCACGTCCCGCCGCCGGCCGCCCCGGCCGGCACCCCCGGCGAGTTCTACGGCGGCAAGAACCTCGGGCTGGGCTTCCGCGTCCCGATGATCGCCATCTCGCCCTGGACCCGCGGCGGCTGGGTCGACTCCGAGGTCTTCGACCACACCTCGGTCCTGCGCTTCCTGGAGAAGTGGACGGCCGCCCTCGGCAAGCCGGCCACCTGCCCCAACATCAGCGACTGGCGCCGGAAGGTCTGCGGCGACCTCACCGGCCTCTTCGACTTCGCCAACCCGGTCTACGGCCTCCCGGCGCTGCCCGACACCTCGCAGACCATCGGCCTGTCCGCGTGCGGCCCGCTGCCCAACCCCGCCCCGGTGAACAACCAGCTCCCGCTGCAGGAGTCCGGCACCCGCCCCGCGCGTGCCCTGCCGTACCAGCCGAACGCCAACCTGGACCACCTGGAGTTCGGCTCGGCCGGGGCGATGAAGGTCTGGATCAGGATGGAGAACGCGGGCGCGGCGGCGGTGAAGTCGGCCCACTTCGCCGCGTACGCCAACGCCTACCGCGGCGGCGGCCCCTGGCAGTACACCGTCGACCCGGGCGGCAACACCAGCGACTTCTTCAACTGCGGCACCGGCTTCGGCGGCGGCCCGTACGACCTCTCGGTGGTCGGCCCCAACCGCTTCCTGCGCCGCTTCAAGGGCGACGCCACCAAGGCGGGCAAGAACGCGGCCGTCACCGCCTCGTACGCCGTCGAGCCCGGCACCGGCAGGCTCGCGGTCTACTTCAAGCTCGCCAACACCGGCGCCACGCCGCTGACCTTCACCATCGCCTCCAACAACTACCGCACGGACGGCCCCTGGACGTACCAGGTCCCGGCCGGCGGCAGCGTCACCGACTTCTTCAACGCCGTCGCCTACACCAGCGGCTGGTACGACTTCACCGTCACGGTGGACGCCGACACCACCTGGTCGCAGCGGTTCACCGGCCACCTGGAGACCGGTACGGCCAGCGTCAGCGGCTGAGCCCCTCCGCCGCGGGCCCCGGCGAACGTCCGGGGCCCGCGGCCCGGGGATGCGCTCCTCCCGTCCCGGTGTGAGAGTGGGGGCAGCCCGGTATTCGTCCGGAGGAGGAGTCATGGGCATTTTCGACAGGTTCCGCCACAAGACGCACGACGCCTCCGAGGAGGCCAGGTCCTCCCTCGGCGGGAGCCACGAGCAGGACACCACCGCGATGACGGACCCCGCCCAGCGCGCCGCCCTCGCCCACGACGAGGCAGCCGACGCCTTCGGTCCCGAGATCGAGAAGGCCCGCGAGGCGCAGGAGGCGGCAGGCGTCAGCGACCGGGAGGCCGAGGAGCGGGCCCGGGAGGACATGACCGCCGAGGGCGACCCCTGGGACTGACCCGGAGGTCGCGGCCACGCGGGGGCCGCAGCCGTGCGGTGACACACCAGGGGGCGCGCCCGCCACGGGCGCGCCCCCTCGTCACGCCCGTGGCGGCAGCGGCGGACGCCGCAGGTCCGGGCGCGGGGTGTCCTCCGGCGGCGGCGCGGCGGCCGGCGCGTCCTCCAGCAGGTCCAGCGCCAGCCGCACCGCCGTGACCAGCTCGACGTGCCGCCCGCGGGCCCAGTCCTGCGGGGTGCGCAGCACGTGCACGTCCGGCTCCACGCCGTGGTTCTCCACCGACCAGCCGAGCCCGCCGGTGAACCAGGACGCGTTCTTCGGCACCGAGATCTGCGTCCCGTCGCCGAGCGTGTGCCGCCCGGTCATGCCGACCACCCCGCCCCAGGTCCGGTTGCCCACCACCGGGCCCAGCCCGAGCAGCTTGATCGCGGTGATGATGACGTCCCCGTCGGAGCTGGTCGCCTCGTCGGCGAGCGCCACCACCGGCCCGCGCGGCGCGTCCCGGGGCCAGCGCACCGGCTGCCGTCCGCGGCTGAAGTCCCAGGCCAGCACCCGCCGGGTGAGTTTCTCCAGCACCAGTTCGGAGACGTTGCCGCCGGCGTTGCCGCGCACGTCGAGGACCAGCGCGGGCTTGTCCATCTCCCGGCGGACGTCCCGGTTGAACTGCGCCCAGCCGGAGCCGCCGAGGTCGGGGATGTGCAGGTACCCGCACCGGCCGTCGCTGAACTCCCGGACCAGGGTCCGGCGTCTGGCCACCCAGTCCTGGTAGCGGATGGGCCGCTCGTCGGTCAGCGGGGAGACGGAGATCCGGCGGACCGGGCCGTCCGGGCCGCTGCGCAGGGTGAGCTCGACGGTGGTGCCGCCGGTGCCGGCCAGCAGCGGACCGGGGCCGCGGACCGGGTCCAGCGGGCGCCCGGCCACCGCGAGCAGCTCGTCGCCGTCGCGGACACCGTGGGTGGCGAGCGGGGCCCGGGCCCGGGGGTCGGAGGACTCGCCGGGCAGGACGCGGTCGACCAGCCAGCGCCCGTCGGCGGCGCGGCGGGCGTTGGCGCCGAGCAGCCCGAGCGGCTGCTGCGCGAGCGCGGGCCCCTCGCCGCGCCGGGACGGGGTGACGTACGCGTGCGAGGTGCCCAGTTCGCCGAGGAGTTCGCGCAGCAGGTCGGCGAAGTCGTCCGGGCCGGCCACCCGGTCCAGCAGCGGCTGGTACTGGGCGACCAGCGCGGGCCAGTCCAGGCCGCACATCCCGGCGTCCCAGAACTGGTCCCGGACGATCCGGGCCGCCTCGCCGAACGCCTGGCGCCACTCGGCGGCCGGGTGCACGGTGTGGGTGATCCGGCGCAGGTCCACGGTGGTCCCGGCGGAGGGGGCGTTGACCGGGACGATCCGCAGGGTGCCGGCGGAGTAGACGGCCACCGAGCCGCCGTCGCCGGAGACGGCGTAGCCGTCGAGTCTGTCGGCCAGCGTCGAGCGGCTGCCCCGGGCCAGGTCGAAGTACTCCAGGGAGGGGCGTCCGGAGGTGTCGTCGGGGTTGGTGAAGGTCTGCCCGAGGGTGCCGGAGATCGGCCAGCGCAGCCAGAGCAGCCCGCCGCGCACGGCGTCGGTGGCGGAGTACTTGGAGGCGATCACCGGGAACGGGAGCAGCCGCTCGCCGATGCCCTCCGGGTCGACGTGGACGGTGCCGTCGCCGCCGCCGTCGCCGCGCGGGCCGCCGTCCTCGGCGGGCGCGGCGAACGGGGACGGGGTGTCGGCGGCGAGCGGGACGAGGTAGGGGCGGCAGCCGAGCGGGAAGGAGAGGTCGCCGGTGTGCACGTCGTGGACCGGGTCGAAGCCGCGCCAGGAGAGGAGGGCCAGGTAGCGGCCGTCCCGGGTGAAGACCGGCTGCTCGTCCTCGAACCGGCCGTCGGTGACCTCGGTGATCGCCGTGTTCGCGTCGGCGCGGGTGAGCCGGATCCGGCGCAGTGAGCGGCCGGCCACCGGCTGGGACCAGGCGATCCAGCGCGAGTCGGGGGAGAAGCGGGCGCCGGAGACCGGGCCGTGGCCGGAGGCGGCCAGTTCGCGGACGGCCCCGTCGGCGGTGGCGACCAGCAGCAGCCGGCCGTCGGAGGCGGCGGCGGCCAGGAGGGTGCCGTCGGGGGCCGCGGTCAGTTCCAGGACGCGGCCGAGCAGGCCGCCGGCCAGCAGCCGGTGCCCCGGCCGGCCGGGGGCCTGTTCGTGCCCGGGCAGCGGCACGATCTCGACCGCGTCCTCGCCCTCGGCGTCGGTGATCCAGCAGGCCTCGCCGGTCTGCCCGAGCACCACGGGCAGCCGGGTGCGCACGCCCGGGGTGTCGGCGAGGGCCCGGGCGGGGCCGTCGCGGTGGGTCAGCCAGTACTGGCTGCCGCGCACGGTGACCACCCCGGCGCGGCCGGTCCGGTCGCAGGCGAGGTCCTTGACGTGCGAGGCGGCGCTCACCTGGTAGGGCCGGCGGCCGGCCCGGGCGCCGCCGAGCGGGACGTGCAGCCGCTGCGGGGCGGGGGCGTCCAGGCTCTCCAGCAGCCAGAGGTCGCCGGCGTGCTGGTAGACGATCCGGCTGCCGTCGGTGGCGGCCTCCCGGGCGTAGTAGGAGGCGTGGTCGGTGTGCCGGCGCAGGTCGGTGCCGTCCGGGCGGCAGGAGTAGACGTTGCCGACGCCCTCGTGGTCGGAGAGGAAGGCGATCCGGTCGCCGTCGGCCGAGGCGACCGGCATCGGGGAGGCGAAGTGCCCCCGGTGCCCCTCCAGGACGCGCTCGCCGTCCACCCAGAGCCGCCCGGTGGCGCCGCCGCGGTAGCGCTTCCAGGCGGCCGGTTCGTGCGGGGCGGTGCCGGTGAGCAGCACGGTGTGCGCCCGGCTCATCTGGGCGTCGCCGACCGGTCCCCAGGGCATCCGGCGCCCGGGCGAGCCGTCCGGCGGCAGGGCGTGCGCCCAGGTGTAGTGGCCGAACGGCTCGTGGAACGAGGTGACGGCGAGCAGCTCGCCGTCGGGCAGCCAGCCGCGCAGCCGGGTGTCCTGGCTGCCCCAGTGGGTGAGCCGGACGGCGGCGCCGCCCTCCACGGGGGCGGTCCAGACCTCGGGGGTCAGCGCCTGCCAGCCGGTCCAGCCGAGGGTGCGGCCGTCGGGGGAGAGCCGGGGGTGGCTGACCCGGGTGCGGTCGCAGCTGACCCGCCAGGCGCGGCCGACGGTGCCGTCCGGGGCGAGCGGCGCCACCCAGACGTCGTCCTCGGCGGTGAACGCCAGCAGGCCCCCGCGCAGGTGGGGGTAGCGGAGGTAGCCGGGCGACGTCACCTCTCCATGGTTCGACGGGGTGTCACGCCCGGCAACCGGACACCGTGCCGCGACCGGCCCCGGTGGGCGTCCAGCCGGTCTGGACCATTGACACCGCACCGGCGGATCCACTTCAGTGGTCTAGTCCAACTAGGGTGCGCGGTCGGGCCGAACCCCCACTGGCACGACCTTGCCGTGCCCTCGGACGTCCCCCACGATCCGCGCCCCCGCAGGAGTCCCCCGCATGCGCAGAACACCCGCACCCGCACCCGCCGGCCGCCGCCCCCGGACGCTGCTCGCCGCCGGCACCGCCTCGGCCGTCGCCGCCGCCACCATGGCCGGCCTCGCCCTGGGTCTGGCGCCCACCGCCTCGGCCGGGGAGTTCCTGGTCAACGGCGGCTTCGAGAGCGGCGCCCTGGGCCCGTGGAGCTGCACCGGCGGTACCGGCAGCGTCGTTGCCGGCCAGGCCCACGGCGGCGGTTACGCCCTCGCGGCGGCCGCCTCGGCGAGCGACACCGCCCAGTGCACCCAGACCGTCGCGGTCGCCCCCAACACCACGTACACCTTCAGCGCCTGGGTCAAGGGCTCGTACGTCTACGTCGGCGTGAACGGCGGCACCAGCACCTGGACGCCCGGCACCGGCGGCGCGTACCAGAAGCTCAGCGTCGGCTTCACCACCGGCGCCACCCAGACCAGCGCCACCGTGTACACCCACGGCTGGTACGGCCAGGGCACCTACTACGCGGACGACCTCTCGCTGGACGGCCCGGGCGCGCCCACGCCCACCGCGACGGCCTCCCCGACCGTCACCGCCTCGCCCACCGCGACCCCGACCGCGACCGCCACCCCGACGGCCACCGCCACCCCCACCGACACCGCCTCGCCGACCGCGCCGCCCACCGGCGGCCACTCCCTGGTCGGCTACCTGCACGCCAGCTTCGCCAACGGCGCCGGCTACACCCGGATGGCCGACGTCCCCGACTCCTGGGACTTCGTCAACCTCTCCTTCGGCGAGCCGACCTCGGTCACCTCCGGCGACATCCGGTTCAACCGCTGCCCGGCCGCCGAGTGCCCGACCGTCGAGTCCGACGCCGACTTCAAGGCCGCCATCGCCGCCAAGCGGGCCAAGGGCAAGAAGGTGCTGATCTCGATCGGCGGCCAGAACGGCCAGGTCCAGCTCACCACCACCGCGGCCCGCGACACCTTCGTCAGCTCGGTCTCGGCGATCATCGACAAGTGGGGCCTGGACGGCCTGGACATCGACTTCGAGGGCCACTCGCTGTCCCTCCAGACCGGCGACACCGACTTCAAGAACCCGACCAGCCCGGTCGTCGTCAACCTGATCTCCGCGCTGAAGACGCTCAAGGCCAAGTACGGCCCGAACTTCGTCCTCACCATGGCGCCGGAGACCTTCTTCGTCCAACTCGGCTACCAGTACTACGGTTCCGGACCCTGGGGCGGCCAGGACCCGCGCGCCGGCGCCTACCTGCCGGTGATCCACGCCCTGCGCGACGACCTCACCCTGCTGCACGTCCAGGACTACAACTCGGGCTCCATCATGGGCCTGGACAACCAGTACCACTCGATGGGCGGCGCCGACTTCCACGTCGCGATGACCGACATGCTGCTCAAGGGCTTCCCCGTCGCGGGCAACACCGCCAACGTGTTCCCGCCCCTGCCGGCCTCCAAGCTCGCCATCGGCATGCCGGCCACCACCAACGCGGGCAACGGCTACGTCGCCCCCGCCGAGGTCGACAAGGCCCTCGACTGCCTCACCAAGCTCGCCAACTGCGGCGGCTACGTCCCCAGGGCCGGCGCCCAGCCGAACCTGCGGGGCCTGATGACCTGGTCCATCAACTGGGACCAGTTCGGCGGCCGGGAGTTCTCGAAGAACTTCGACGGCTACTTCCGCCGCTGACCCGCCCCCGCCGGGCGCCGGACGGTCCCTCCCCACCGTCCGGCGCCCGCCGGAGTCCCGCCTCAGGGCCCGGTCCGGACCGCCTCCAGGTACTCGGCGATGGCGTTCCGGTTGCGGGTCAGGAACTCGATGCGCCGGGTCATGCCGGTGAGCTCGCCCTCCAGGGTGGCGATCATCTCCGGGGTGGCGTCCGGGAAGTGGATGACCCGGGGCCTGTTCAGGCAGGGCAGGATCTGCTTGATGATCCTGGTCGGCAGCCCGGAGTCGAGCAGGCCCCTGATCTGCAGCACCCGGTCGACGGAGGACTCGTCGTAGGAGCGGTAGCCGTTGGCGCAGCGCCCGGCGACGATGAGCCCCTGCTCCTCGTAGTAGCGCAGCAGCCTCCGGGACGCGCCGGTCCGCTCCGACAGCTCTCCGATGCGCATCCGACTCCCCCTCGTGGCCGGGCTTGACCTTCACATCAGTGTGATGGTTCGAGCATAGCCGTCATGTCGACCATCGAACGTCCAACAGCCGTGGAACCACGGACACTTCCCGTGCCGGCCCTGCTGGCGCTGGCCACCGCCGTCTTCGTCACCGCTCTCACCGAGACCCTGCCGGCCGGCGTCCTGCCCGCGATGAGCGCCGACCTGGGCGTCAGCGAGTCCGCCATGGGCCAGTCGGTCACCGTCTACGCGATCGGGACGGCGGCCACCGCCATCCCGCTGACCTCGGCCACCGCCGGCTGGCGGCGCAAGCGGCTGCTGGTCGCCGCGATGGCCGGGTTCGCCGTCGCCAACACCGTCACCGCGCTCTCCGGCCAGTACGCGCTGACCATGGCGGCCCGGTTCGCCGCCGGGGTCGCGGCCGGGCTGGCCTGGGCGCTGCTGGCCGGGTTCGCGCGACGGCTGGCGCCCCGGCACCTCCAGGGCAAGGCGATCGCGATCGTCATGACGGGCATCCCGGTGGCCCTCTCGCTGGGCGTGCCCGCCGGGACCTTCCTGGGGCGGGTGCTCGGCTGGTGGGTGGTGTTCCTGCTGATGACGGCCCTCGCGGTGATCGTCGTCGGCTGGATCGCCGCCACCGTCGCCGACGCGCCCGGGCAGCGGGCGGAGGGCCGCACGCCGGTGCTGCGGGCGCTGTCCGTCCCCGGGGTGATGCCCGTCCTCTTCGTCACCCTGGTCCTCGTGCTGGCGCACACCGTCCTGTACGCGTACGTCGCACCGTTCCTGGACGGGGTCGGCATGGGCGGCTCGACCGACGTCGTCCTGCTGGTCTTCGGCGCCGCCTCCCTGCTCAGCATCTGGATCACCGGCGCCTGGATCAACCGGCGGCTGCGCGCGCTGACCATCGCCGCCGTCCTGCTCGTCGCCGTGGCCGCCGCGGCGCTCGCCCTCCTGTCGGGCAGTCCGGCCGTGGTCTGTGCGGCCGCGGCCCTCTGGGGGCTCGGCTGGGGCGGCGCCCCGACCCTGCTGCAGACCGCCGCCGGCCAGGCGGGCGGCGAACAGGCCGACGCCGTCCAGGCGATGCTGGTCACGCTCTGGAACGCCGCGATGGCCGCCGGCGGCGTGGTCGGCGGGATCCTGCTGGACCGGTACGGGGCGGGCTCCTTCCCCTGGACCGTCCTCGCCCTGCTGCTGCCCGTCCTCGCCGTGGTCACCGCCGCCCGCACCCACGGGTTCCCGGCCCGCCGCGGGTGAGCCCCGGCAACCGGCCGGGATATGACGGCCTATCATCGGCGCATGCCCACCGCAGAGTTGATCCGCATCGTCTCCCGTTCCTCGCCGATGGCGCTCGCCCAGGTCGAGCGCGTGCGGGCCGAGCTCGCCGCCCTGCACCCGCGGGTGCGGACCGAGGTGGTCCCGGTGACCACCTCCGGGGACCGCTGGATGGGGGACCTCGCGCGGCTCGGCGGCAAGGGCGCCTTCACCAAGGAGGTGGACGCGGCCCTGCTCGCCGGTGAGGCGGACCTCGCCGTGCACTGCCTGAAGGACGTTCCGGCCGACCGCCCGCTGCCGGCCGGCACCGTCTTCGCCGCCTACCTGCGCCGCGACGACATCCGTGACGCCCTGGTCCACCCCGGTGGCGGCACGCTCGACGAGCTGCCGCCGGGGACGCGGATCGGCACCTCCTCCGTCCGCCGCCGCGCCCAGCTCGCCGCCTCCCACCCCCACCTGGCCTGCGTGCCGATGCGGGGCAACGCCAACAGCCGTCTCGCGAAGCTGGCGGCCGGTGAGGCGGACGCGCTGCTGCTCGCGGTCTCCGGGCTGGAGCGGATCGGCGAGCAGGCCCGGATCAGCGAGATCCTGTCGTCCGAGGCGATGTGCCCGCCGATCGGCGCCGGCATCCTCGCCCTGCAGTGCCGCGAGGAGGACGCCGCCACCATCGAGGCGGTGACCGGCCTCGGCGACCACCCGACCTGGCGCGAGGCGAGCGCCGAGCGGATGTTCCTGCACGTCCTCCAGGGGCACTGCAACTCGCCGATCGCCGGCTACGCCAAGGCCGAGCCGGACGGCCGCCTCTCGCTGCGCGGGCGGGTCTTCTCCGCGGACGGCAAGCAGGTGCTGGACGCCCACGAATGGGCCGGCTCGCTCACCCCCGAGGACCTCGGCACCGCGACCGCCCTCGCGCTCAAGCGGCAGGGGGCGTCCGAGCTGATCGCCGCCATCCCGCACTGAGCGGGCGGGCGGCGGGCGCCGGCGCAGACGCGCGCCGGCGCGGCCGGCCCGCGCGGACGGGGTGCGGCCGCGCGGTTCCCGTGGAACGCCGGAAGGCCCCTTGCTCTCGCAAGGGGCCTTCCGGCTGTCTGTGCGCCGCCAGGGACTCGAACCCCGGACCCGCTGATTAAGAGTCAGCTGCTCTAACCAACTGAGCTAGCGGCGCCTGCTGACGTGGAGAACATTACCTGGTCAGCAGCCGAAACTTCCAATCGGGCCCGCCCGGCCCCCACGTCCTCACGGGGTGAGGACGACCTTCCCCCGGACGTGCCCGGTGCCGACCAGCCGGTGCGCGTCCGCGGCCCGCTCCAGCGGGAAGGTGTCGGCGATCTCCAGCCGCAGCCCGCCCGCCTCCCAGAGCTCGACCAGCTCGCCCAGCCGGGCCGCCGTCCGCTGCCCCCGCAGCGTGCGGAGCCCGAGCCGCTCGGCCGTGGCGTAGTCGACGACGGTGCCGATCCGGTCCCGGTCGGCGACCAGCTCGACGGAGGCCTCCAGCGCGCCGCGCCCGGCCGCGTCGAAGGCGGCGTCCACGCCCTGCGGCGCCACCGCCCGCACCCGCGCGGCCAGCCCCTCGCCGTACGTGACCGGGATCGCCCCCAGCTCGCGCAGGTAGGCGTGGTTGCGCTCGCTCGCGGTGCCGATCACCGTGGCGCCCCAGGCGCGGGCCAGCTGGACGGCGACCGTTCCGACCCCGCCGGAGGCGCCGTGCACCAGCACGGTCTCGCCCGGTCCGACCTTCAGCTCGCTGAGCCCGATGTGCGCGGTCTGCCCGGAGGCCGAGAGCGAGCCCGCCTGTTCCCAGGGCATCGCGGCCGGCTTGGCGACCAGGTGGGAGGAGTCCACCGTGACGTGCTCCGCGTAGCTCTGCAGCAGCCGGAAGCCCAGGACCTCGTCGCCGACCTCCCAGCCGAAGCTGCCCGCCCCGAGCTGGTCGACCACCCCGGCGAACTCGTTGCCCGGCACCACCGGCAGCTCGACCCGCACCCCCGGGGGCGACCAGCCCTCCCGGACGGCGAGGTCGGCGGGCTGCACCCCGGCCGCGTAGACCCGGACCCGGACCTCGCCCGGTCTGGCGGAGGGGGTGGGCACCTCGGTCACCCGGAGTACCTCGGGGCCGCCGAAGCGGGGGACGGTCACTGCCTTCATGCGGAGTTCCTGCCTCTCTGTCAGACCCTCGGATGCGCTCCTCCGATGATCAGACTTGAAGTGCGGTTGAAGTCAACCCCGTTCGGCGTGTTGCGGCAGTTGGGTGCATTGTCAGATTTATCCTGGACGGCGGCCCGGGCCGCACGGCCGGGGCCGCCCTGCTCGTCCGTCGCCGAGAGGAACCCCCGTGGGTCAGCTGCCCCTGCTCTTCCTGGTGCTGCTCGCCTCCGTGGTGACCATGCCGCTCGCGCGGAGGACCGGCGTACCGCAACCGGTGCTGATGACGCTGCTCGGCATCGTCATGGCGATCGTGCCGCAGATCCCGGACATCGCCATCGACCCCGCGCTGATCCTCCCGCTGGTCCTGCCGCCGCTGATCTTCGCCGTCGCCCGGCGCTCCTCGGTCCGCTACTTCCGGGCCAACATCCGCTCCATCCTGCTGCTGGCCGTCGCCCTCGTCGTGGTCACCACGGTCGCGGTGGCCGGCGCCGTGCACTGGCTGCTGCCCGCGCTCCCGGTCGCCGCCGCCGTCGCGGTCGGCGCGCTGGTCTCCCCGCCCGACCCGGTCGCCGCCGTCGCGGTGGCCGGCAGCGTCGGCCTGCCGCGCCGGCTGGTGGCGGTCCTGGAGAGCGAGGGCCTGTTCAACGACGTCACCGCGATCGTCATCTACTCGCTGGCCATCGACGCGGTGGTCGGCGGCGACTTCTCGGCCGGCCACGCGGTCGTCCGCTTCGTGCTCTCGGCCGTCCTCGCCGTGGTCATCGGCGTCGCCCTCGGCTGGACCAACGCCAAGCTCGCCTCCCTCCTGGAGGACCCCACCCAGCAGGTCGCGCTCAACCTGCTGGTGCCGTTCGCCGCCTACGGCCTGGCCGAGGAGATCCACGGTTCCGGGGTGCTCGCCGTCGTGGTCTGCGGGCTCTACCTCGCCGAGCGGGCCGCCGACGCCGACGCCGTGTCGTACCGGCTGGTCGGCAACGCCTTCTGGGAGATCGTCGAGATCCTGATCACCGGCGTCGCCTTCGGCCTGATCGGCCTGGAGCTTGCCACCGTCCTCAAGGAGGCCGGCAACGGCTGGACCAGCATGCTCGGCGACGCCGCCGTGGTGATCGCCGTCGTCGTCCTGGTCCGGCTCCTCTGGCTGCTGCCGGCCGGCTGGCTCACCAAGAAGCTGCGCAGCGGGACCGAGGAGGACATCCCGATCAGCTGGCAGGAGAGCGTGGTGCTCTGGTGGTCCGGGATGCGCGGCGTCGCGACCGTCGCCCTGGCCCTGGCCATCCCGCTCACCGTCGACTCCGGTGCGGCCTTCCCCGAACGCGGCCGGCTGGTCTTCATCGCCTTCAGCGTCGTCCTGTTCACCCTGTTGGTCCAGGGCCTCACCCTGCCCTGGCTGGCCAAGCGGCTGCACCTGGACATCGACCACGACCGGCACGAACAGGCGGTGCGCCAGCTCTGGTGGCGGGCCGCCAAGGCCGGCCTCACCCGGCTCGGCGAGCTGGAGGAGCAGGACAACCTGCCCGCCGAGGTCGCCGACCGGCTGCGGGACCGTCAGCACGACCGGCTGGCCAGGCTCTGCCCGGAGAAGTACGCCGAGGAGGACGCCGCCGAGGCGAAGCTGAGGCTCACCCGGTGGCGTGCCGCGTACGCCGTCGAGCAGGAGATGATCGCCGCCTCCCGGCGCGAGGTGCTGGCCGCCCGCAGCGAGATCGGAGCCGACCCCGAGCTGGTCGACCAGGTGCTGCGCGGGCTCGACCTCCGCTCCGAACGGAAGTGACGGGACGTCCGGAAACGACGGCACGGTGTGGCGGCGGTGTCGGGGAGGCGTCGGCCGGGCGTCCGGCGGCGACGTCGGCGCGCGGCGGTGGAGCGTCGACGAACGGAATGTGCGCGGGCGGTCCCGGCGTTGCATAGGCTGGCCCCGGGCAAGGCCGTCAACGATGTCGGCGCACCACCAGTACCCGCACGACCTCGCGAAACCCTCCCGCCTGGCCCTGCCGGTATCTGCACCCAGATGAATCGAGGAGCAACCGATGTCGGAGACCCGTGCCGGCGCCCGTACCCCGCTGGACCGCACCCCGCAGTGGGCCGCCCTCGGCAAGCACCGCGCGGAGCTGGGCGAGACGCACCTGCGCGAGCTGTTCGCCGCCGACCCGGAGCGCGGCCGCCGCTACACCCTCCAGGTCGGCGACCTGCACGTCGACTACGCCAAGCAGCTGGTCACGGACGAGACGCTGACCCTGCTGCGCGAGCTCGCCGAGGCCACCGGCGTCGCCGCGCTGCGGGACGCCATGTTCCGCGGCGAGAAGATCAACACCACCGAGCAGCGCGCCGTCCTGCACACCGCGCTGCGCGCCCCGCGCGGCGCCGTCATCGAGGTCGACGGTGAGAACGTCGTGCCCGCCGTGCACGCCGTGCTCGACAGGATGGCGGCCTTCGCCGGGCAGGTCCGCAGCGGGGAGTGGCGCGGTCACACCGGCAAGCGGATCAGGGCGGTCGTCAACATCGGCATCGGCGGCTCCGACCTCGGCCCCGCCATGGCCTACGAGGTCCTCCGCTCCTACACCGACCGCGACCTCGACGTCCGCTTCGTCTCCAACGTGGACGGCGCCGACCTGCACGAGGCCGTCCGCGACCTGGACCCGGCCGAGACGCTGTTCATCGTCGCCTCCAAGACCTTCACCACGATCGAGACGATCACCAACGCCGTGTCGGCCCGCGACTGGCTGCTCACCGGCCTCGACGCCGGCGGCGAGGCGGTGGCCAGGCACTTCGTCGCGCTCTCCACCAACGCCGAGGGGGTCGCCGACTTCGGCATCGACACCGCCAACATGTTCGAGTTCTGGGACTGGGTGGGCGGCCGCTACTCCTACGACTCGGCGATCGGCCTCTCGCTGATGATCGCCATCGGGCCGGACGCGTTCCGCGAGATGCTGGACGGCTTCCATCTGGTCGACGAGCACTTCCGCACCGCGCCGCCCGAGGAGAACGTCCCGCTGCTGCTCGGCCTGCTCGGGGTCTGGTACGGCGCGTTCTTCGACGCCCAGGCGCACGCCGTGCTGCCCTACTCGCACTACCTGTCGAAGTTCACCGCCTACCTCCAGCAGCTGGACATGGAGTCCAACGGCAAGTCGGTGGACCGGGACGGCAACCCGGTGGGCTGGCAGACCGGCCCGGTGGTCTGGGGCACCCCCGGCACCAACGGCCAGCACGCCTACTACCAGCTGCTGCACCAGGGGACCAAGGTCATCCCGGCCGACTTCATCGGCTTCGCCGAGCCGGTCGCCGACCTGCTGCCCGGCCTGGTCGCCCAGCACGACCTGCTGCTGGCCAACTTCTTCGCCCAGACCCAGGCGCTGGCCTTCGGCAAGACCCCGGAGGAGGTCGCGGCGGAGGGCGTGCCGGCCGAGCTCGTCCCGCACAAGACCTTCAAGGGCAACCACCCGACCACTACCATCCTGGCCGGCCGGCTGACCCCGTCGGTGCTCGGTCAGCTGGTCGCGCTCTACGAGCACAAGGTGTTCGTCCAGGGCGCGATCTGGAACATCGACTCCTTCGACCAGTGGGGCGTCGAGCTCGGCAAGGTGCTCGCCAAGCGGATCGAGCCGGTGCTGCTGACCGGCGAGGGCGCCGACGCGCTGGACAGCTCCACCGCGGAGCTGGTCGCCCGCTACCGCTCGCTGCGCGGCCGCTGAGGGCTCCGGCAGGGTCCGGTTCCGGTGGGGCCGTCCGCTTCGGCGGGCGGCCCTGCCGTTCCGGTGACCCTGTGCTCCTGCGCTCCTGCCAAACGCCGGAAGGCCCCTCGCTTTCGCAAGGGGCCTTCCGGCTGTCTGTGCGCCGCCAGGGACTCGAACCCCGGACCCGCTGATTAAGAGTCAGCTGCTCTAACCAACTGAGCTAGCGGCGCCTGCTGACAGAGAAGACTTTAGCAGTGGGGTACGGCCCGGCCAAAATCGAATATCCGCACCCCGGGCGGACCACCCCTCCCGGTGGCTCGGTCGGGCTCGGCCGCTGCTCGGCCGGTGCTCAGCCGGTGGGCAGGGCCGTCGGCGCGGCCCGGGCGGCCGGCTCGCGGGTCGCCCGGACGCAGGCCCAGAGCACCACCGAGGCGCCCGGCAGCCACGGCTCCCGGCTCTCCGGCGCGACGATCCACCGACCGGCGCCCAGCCCGGGGGAGTCCGGGCTGTTCACCATCCGCTGCACGGGCGGAACCGTCACCGCGTCGCCGCGCCCGTGGCAGAGCAGCGGCGGGACGTCCCGGGCCCACTCCTCCCAGGCCAGCAGCCGGCGCAGCCGGGCGGCGGTGCCGGGCTGGACGAAGAGCAGCGTGCGCCCCCGGTAGACGGCGACCGGCCCGCAGCCCGGCCCGGAGGCCCACAGCTCGTCCAGCACCCGGCGGCCGAACAGCGACGGCATGCTGATCACGTCGAAGGCGCGCCCGCAGGGCAGCACCGAGGGCGCCCACGGGCGTGACTCCCACAGGGCGCGCATACTGCGCGGGTACTCACTGGCGGAGGCCAGCCAGGCCTCCCCGGCCACGGTGACGTACTCCACCGACTGATACGTCCAGATGTCCACAGAGAGCAGCGTGGAGCGTCGGGGACGTGGCCGGGAGGGAAAGAGCTGTTTGCCGGACAGCGCGGCGGGGAGCGGCGTACCCTTCCCCGGCGCATATGCCAATGGCGCAGTTGCGCAGTTGCCGCCGTGCAGCGGCGGCCGTCAGCCGTCGTGGCGGCGGGGCAGGAGCAGACCGCGGCCGTACTCGATCATCTTGGCCGCGTAGTCCGGGGTCCAGTCCGCCCGCTCCGCGATCTCGGAGTCCGAGAGCGCGTCGAACCGGCGGGTGTCCGCCAGTTGTGCGGCGGCGACCGCCTGGAAGTCGGTGGCCCGCTCGGCCGCCGCGCGGAACGCCAGGGCCAGCTCGGTGGAGCGGCGCAGCAGCTCCGCCGGGTCGTCGATCGACTCCAGATCGAAGAAGCGCTCCGACTCCGGCTCGGCGGCCTGCGGCTCGAACAGGAGCTGCACGGGCCGCCGTCGCGGGGCGGACGCCTCACCGGCGCCTGCGCCGCCCGGACCGGCCGGCGCAGGCGCACCGCTCGGGTCGGAAGCCTGGGCGTGGGAGTCGGGCATGGACGGACACCTCCGGGTGCTCGATGGGGGCGGACGACGGCCGCCGGGAACGGCGTCGACCGGTCGTGGCCGTCGTCCATTGTCTCGCGGCGATGGCCGGTAACGGAACGGTGCAAGTCCGGGCGCTATTCCCGGGGCGCGCGCCCGGGCTGTGCTCCCCGCGCCGGCCCGCCACCGGCTACTCCCGGTGGCGGCTCGGGCGCAGGCGGGGCTGTTGCGGCTCCGCCGGGGTCGGCTGCGCCTGCGGACGGCCCCCGCCCCGAGTCGGCGGGTCCGACCGACCGTCCGGCCATCCGCCTGACCGCCCGACCGTCCGCCTGGCCGGCCGCCCACCCGTCGGTCCGCCTCACAGCCGGACGCGGTGCCCGGCGAGGTGGTGCAGCACCTGGTGGTTGGCCTCCCAGCCGTCGGGGAACTTGACCGAGACGCCCAACTGCACCGGCTCGGTGGACGGATGCTCGTCCAGCAGCTCCGCGATCCCGGCCCGGGCCACCACGATGCAGGCGTGCCGGTGGCGGGAGGCGAGCACGCAGAGCCGGCCGGTCTCCAGGTGGAACGCGGTCGCGTCCGGCCGCCCGGACAGCGGGTGCAGCACCACCGTGACGTCGTACTCGCGCCCCTGAAGCCGGTTGGCGGTGTCCACCGTCACGGCCGGCCCGGCGGTCGGGTCGACCGGGACCCCGGCCTTGACCAGCGCCGCCCGGACGGCCGCCGCCTGGTCCCGGTGGGCGGTGCCGACCGCGATCCGGCCGGGGGTGAGCGGTGCGGACCCCTGCTCGGAGTGGGCCGTGAGCCCCCGCTCCAGCAGCCGCCGGACGGTGGCGGCCACCGCCGCCACGGCCTGCGGATCGGTCCGGACGGTGTGCCTGGCCGGCAGCTCCAGCAGCGCCCAGCCGTGCTCGGCGGCCCGGTCGATCGCCGCGTCCAGGGCCGTGCCGTCCGGCCGCACCGCGGCGGTGAGCCGCCGCTCCCCGGGCCCGGTGCCGGAGCGGAACGGCGTGTACGGGTAGAACGCGCCGGAGATCAGCGGCGCCGCGGTGGCCGGCAGCCGCCAGGAGACCGGCAGCCGGTGCGGCTCGATCTGGGGGTTGTGCGCCAGCAGCGTCACCACCGCACTGCTCGACGGGTCGTACGACAGGCCCGCCCACTGCTCGGTGCCGACCACCGTGAACGGGTCCAGCTGGCCGGGGTCCCCGACGAACAGGGCCCGCTCGAACAGCCGGGCCACCGCGAGCAGCGCGTCCGAGCGCATCTGGTACGCCTCGTCGACGATCGCGTGCCGCCACGGCGCCTCGGCCTTCACCCACTGCCACTTCGCGGCGGTCGAGATCACCACGTCGAGCTCGGCGAGGTCCGCCACCTTGTCCGAGGGCGTCACATTGGCGTGGCGAAGCACCTCGGGCCCCGGGCGGGAGTCGGCCGCGTGCAGCCGGCCGATCGTCAGGTCCGGTGCCTTCTCGGCCAGTCGGTCGACCAGGTCGTCGACCTGGCCGTTGGTCTGGGCGACGATCATCAGCCGCTCGCCCGCCCCGACCAGCTCCCGGGCGGCGCGCACCACCAGGGTCGACTTGCCGGCCCCGGGCGGGGAGTCCACCACCACGCCGCGCGGAGCGCCGACGGCCGGGCGGACGGTGGCCTCCAGGATCCGGGCCACCGCCGCGTCGGCGGCCGCGCCGGGGTCCTGCTCGCTGCTCATCTGCCGGGTCACTCCCACTCCTCGAAGGCTGCGGACGCGGTGGCGGACGCCGCGGCGGCGGACGCTCCGGAGGCCGTGGGGGCGACGGCGGGCGCGGCGCTGCCGGGCGGGCCGCCGTGCGTCCACGGGGTGTCGTCCGGCTCGGGCAGCGGGGCGGACTGGCGGACCGTCAGCTCGAAGAGCGTGAAGGTGACCCGCTCGCCCGGCTCGGGCAGGCTCCCCGGCTCGGGCTCCTTCTTCCGGCCCATGCCGGAGAGCACCCGCAGCGTGATGGTGCCCGCGGCCGGGTCGACGGCGACGATCCGCGCCTTCTGCGCGCTCGGGCCGTGGACGCGGTGCGCCTCCCGGCCGAGGTCGGCGTGCGGCCGGTCGGTGGTGCCGACCGTCACCAGCGGGCGCGGCTTGGGGGAGCGGCCCGAGGTGTCGTAGTCCGGCACGACCTCCGTCACCACGCCCGAGAACGCCTCGCCGGCCAGCCGGTGCTCGGCCATCGCCAACGGGTCGTCCAGCGCCTCCTGCACGTCCAGCCGGGCCTGCTCGCGCTCGCGCTGCGCCAGCTTCCGGGCCGCCGTCACGGCGTCGTCCTGCCGGGGCTGCGGCGGCTCGCCGGCCGCCAGCCGGTCCCGGTGGCCGGTGTAGGACCAGCGGTCGCCGGTCCAGCGCTCCTCCAGGTGCCCGGCGGGCGGCAGCGTACGCAGCAGGTCCAGGCCCGTCCAGACGTCGTGCCAGGTGGGCAGCAGCACCTGTTCCAGCACCGTGCGCAGCTGCCCGACGGCGGTCCGGACGGCGGCCCGGGCCTGTTCGGCCGTCGCGTCGTCCTGCTCCTCGGCGCCGTGCAGCAGGGTCGCGGCGGCGGCGTCGTACCGGGCGATCGCCGGGCCGAGCACCAGCTCGTCGAAGCGCGGGTCGGTGGCCGGACCGGCCGGCGGGTGGAGCAGCTGCCCGCGGTCGTCGCGCGCGGACTCGGCCAGCTCGGCGGCCTCGGCGCCGGACAGGCCCGGCGGCGGCGCGTGCCAGGCCAGCCGGGCGGCCAGGTGCTGGTCCTCCAGGTGGCTCTGGCCGGTCGCCCAGTGCCGGGCGAGCAGCCCGGTCATCGGCAGCAGCAGGCTGGTGCCGGGCACCTGGGCCCGGTCGGTGAGGTGGGTCAGCCAGCGGCCGAGCAACGGCACCCTGGCCGGCGCCGGGTACGGGCCCGGCTCGTCGTCCTCGACGGTGCGGCGGAACCGGGTGGACCGGCCGATCAGGGAGAGGTGGTGCACGCCCGCGCCGTTCGGCACGATCAGCTGCGGCGCGTCCGTGCACAGCTCGCGCAGGACCACGGTCTTCTCGCCGGTCTCGGAGTCCTTCTCGGAGCCCTCGATCTGCTCCACCCCGTCGGCGAAGGACTCCAGGTAGGGCAGCAGGTCGGCGGCGACCTCGGCCAGGTAGTCGAAGCGCAGCGTGCGGTTGAGCGGCTGCGGGACGAAGTGCAGGCGGGGCGCGGAGCGGTCGGTGCCGAGCATCACGGCCAGCGGCGCGCCGGCCTCGCCGGCGGCGGTCAGCGGGACCACCACCATCGGGCGCTCGGAGAGGTGCCGGTGGCGGACGGTGGCCAGCGGCTCGGCCCGGCCGCTGCGGACGGCCTCCAGCCGGGCGAGGGTGCCGAGCAGGCTCATCCGGCGGCCCCCGGGGCGGTCGGTGCAACGGTGCGGCCCAGTGCCTCGGCGCGGAGCGCGGCGGCGTAGGCCAGCCGGGCGGCGGCCTCGCCGGCCCCGGTGGCGTCCCCGGTGGTGTCCTCGCCGGCGTCCTCGGTCTCGTCGGTCGGGTCGCCGGCGCCGGATTCGTCGGCCTCGCCGGCTTCGGTGCTGCGGGTCTCGGTGCCGGCGGCCTTGGCACCGGCCGCGGCGTTCCCGGTCCTCCCGGCGAGCTGAGCGCCCTCGGCGGCGGCCAGCGCCGCGGTCACCGTCCGGATGGTGCCCAGCTCGCCCCGCACGCCCCGGCCGAGCTGCTCCACCCGGTCGCCGCAGCGGGCCTCGGACCGGCAGTGGAAGCCCAGCTCGCAGGCGGACAGGCAGTCCGGGCTGTAGGCGGCGGGGACCGCCTCGACCGACGCGGCCAGCTCCTGGCCGGAGCGGGCGGGCACACCGTCCTCGCCGGGCGCGAGGTCGAAGCCGACCCCCGGTGGCAGCGCGTCCAGCAGGCGGCCGATGCCGGTCATCCGGCTCAGCTGGCGGCGGGTGGTGGCCAGCTCGCGCCGGACGTCCACGGGGACGGCGGTCGGCCGGTTGCTGAAGTCCTTGGGGCAGACGAGCAGCACGCTCAGCCGCGGACTGCCCGGCAGCCGCTGTTCGGTGTAGGGGTCCGGGTCCACCGGGCGGCCGGCCAGGGCGGCGGCCGTCTCCTGGAGCGCCAGCACGTAGACGGCGGCCTGACGGGCGGCGGCGCCGACCTTGGCCGGGTCCGCGCTGCCGTCCAGCACCGGGAAGGACTTGATCTCGACCACGGTGCACCGCCCGCCGTGCACCACCACGGCGTCCGGCTCCAGGTAGGCGGTGCTCCCGGCCACGTCGAGCCGCAGCAGCGGGTGGTCCAGCAGCGTCCAGGCCTCCGGGTCGGCGGCCGCCTCGGCCAGTGCGGCCGTCGTCCGCTCGGCCCGGACGGCCGGGCCGGAGCGGCGCAGCAGGTCGGGCACGGTGAGCGGGGCGCCGCCCTCCACGGGGAGGCCGAGGTGGCGGCGGAGCGGCTCCAGCAGGGCCGCGTAGCCGTCCTCCTTCAACCGGGACTCGAAGATCACGCCGCGCGCGATGGCGAAGGGCGACTGCCCGAACGGCGCGGGCCGGCCGAGCCGGGCGGCCAGGGCCGACTTGTCGACCCCGGCGGCGTCGAGCACCGCGCGGCGCTGACAGCCCGGATTGGCGGCGAGCGCGGCGAGGGCGCGGGCGGTCAGGCTGCGCTGCGGCGCAGGACCGCGAAGCTCGGCGAGCCGCTGGGCGAGCGGCTCAGAGGGCCCGCGGGGCGGGACGTTCGTCGAGACGTTCATGGTGCGGCCCAGTGTCGCATCCGGGTCCGACAATCCGGTCCGGCCCGGGCGATCCGGTCCGGCTCGGGCGATCCGCGGCCTTGCGGGTCGAACCGTGGGCAACCGCGGCCATGCGGGTCGATTCGGGCGGTACCGGGAGACGGGCGGAGCGGGGGCCGGGGGCAGGGCGTGCGTCCACGCCGAAGCCGGGGTCGGTGCCGGCGGTCGGTGCCGGCGGTCGGTGTTGGGGGTGGGGCCGGGCGCCGGGGACGGTGTCCGCCGCGGTGGCACGGGGGTGCCCGGCCCGGGATCGTGGGCGGCGGAGGAGTGAGGGATCATGGAGCCCCGGTGCTCAATGGTGAGACCGACCGTTGCCGCCGCCCCGCCGCGAGGAGCCTCCCATGCCCGCCCGAATCGTCCTGGTCCGCCACGGCGAGACCGAGTGGTCCGCCACCGGCCGTCACACCGGCCGGACCGACATCCCGCTGACCGAGGAGGGCCGTGCGATGGCCCGGGCCCTCGGCGCCCGCCTCGCCAAGGCGCCCTGGAACGGCCTGCCGGACGCCCTCGTCTACACCAGCCCGCTCGACCGCGCCAAGGAGACCTGCGCCCTGGCCGGCCTCGGCGACCGCGCCGTCGACCGCCCCGAACTGCTGGAGTGGGACTACGGCCAGTACGAGGGCCGGACCGGCCCCGACATCCGCGCCACCGACCACCCCGGCTGGCTGATCTGGCGGGACGGCGTGCCCGGCGGCGAGAAGCTCTCCGACGTCGCCGCCCGGGTGGACGCCTTCCTCGCCGACCTCAACGACGAGCACGGTGTGCCCGCACCGGACACCACCGTCATGCACTGCGCCGACCGCGACGTGGTGCTCTTCGCCCACGGCCACCTGCTGCGCATCCTGACCGCCCGCTGGCTCGGCCTCCCGCCCGAGTACGCGCAGCGGTTCAAGCTCGGAACGGCCGCGCTCTGCGTGCTCTCCTGGGAGTACGGCGCCCCGGCGGTCGAGGTCTGGAACGACCTCGGCCACCTGGAGGGCCTGAAGCACTGAGGCCCGACCCGCCGTACGACCGACGCCCTCGGGCCCTCCCGACGACTCGCCGGGAGGGCCCGAGGGCAACTCGGGTGGCGGGTGCACCGGCCGGCGGGCCCGCCTGACCCGGGTGTCCCGGCTCAACCGTCCCGGCCACGGTGTCTTTGCCGCGGGGTCCCGGCCGGGGAGTCCTGTCAGCGGCGTCCTTGCTTCGGCGTCCGGACCCGGGTGTCCCGGCTCAGGCAGCCGACGCCAGGTCGTAGTCGGCCAGGAACCGGCCGACCTCGGTGACGCCCCGGTGCGGGCGCAGCCGGTCGGCGGTGTCGGCCAGCATGCTCCTGATCCGCGCGGAGCGGACCTCGCCGAACAGCGCCACGGCGGCCGTGCCGTGGTGGGCCGCACCGGCCAAGTCCCCCCGGCCGAGCCGGTCGTGGGCGAGCTCGGCGGTGTACAGCACGCGGTTGCGGACGAAGTGCGGTTTCTGGAGCCTTATGGCCAGCCCGGCCTGCTCGCTGGCGCGGTCCCAGTCGCCGAGGGCGGACCAGCACTGGGACTGCAGCCCGGCGATCTCGGCCTCACCGAAGAAGGACATCCACTCCGGGTCGGCCTCGGAGGGGCCGTGGTCGAACAGCCGGTACGCGCGCGCGAGCGCCCGGTCGCAGGCGGACCGGTCCTGCAACAGCGCCCAGCCGCCGGCCTCGCGCATGGCGAGCAGCGAGAGCAGCCGGTCGGAGTCCAGGCTCCGGGCGGCGGCCTGCCCGGCCTGGGCGGCACGCAGCGCCTCGCGCGGTCGGCCGGCGTCCCGGGCGAGGAAGGCGCTGTTGCAGAAGACGTGTGCCTCCAGGGCGGCGTCGCCCGCCATCCGGGCGGTGGCCAGGGCCTCGGCGTACAGCGACCGGGCGTCCGCCATCCGGTTCGAGTCGTGCGCCAACCAGCCGACCGAGATGGCCAGTTCGCCGGCGCCGGCCTGGAGCCTCCGCTCGGTCTCGGCGCTGTAGTCGCCCTCGTTGAGCAGCACGTACGCGGTGCGCAGCGACTGCCCGGCCCGTTCGTACAGGGCGTCGGCCCCGTGGGCGTCGTCGGCCAGCCGGATCTCCCGGACGGCCTGTTCGACGCCGAGCACCTCGGCCGCGCCGACCCTGCGCGGCGGCGGGACCGGCCCGGGCCTGCCGGGCACGAAGGCGGACCCGGGGTCGAACAGCGTGGGGGCGGGGTCGAACCGGGCCGCCCCGGACCGCGGTTGGGCCGGGATGAACGCACCCGCGGCGGTCCTCCCGGCGGCGGGTGCGGCCGGGCCGGATGCGGCGCGGGCGGGTCGGGCGGTGGCGGCTTCGGCCGGCTGGTCGATGCCGATCACGGTGGCCAGCGCGGCGGAGCCGCCGGCCAGGAACGTACGGCGACGCACGTCGTCGTTCTCCTCGTCGAAATGGTGCGGTCCAGCGGGCCCCCGGGGTGGCTCCGCGGGCCTCGGCGGCAAGGGCCCGTCCGGTGGGGTTGGTTCCGCGTACGGCGAGGCAGCGTACGGGAGTTGGGTGGAGTGCGGAGAGCGCGGGGCGGGCAGGGGCGGGAACGGCGGGTGGAGCGGGGGTGGCACGGGCCCCCCGCCGCCGTCCGCTGAGCGGCGGCGGACGGCGGTGCGGGGGGAGAACCCGAGTTCGGTCAGTGAGCGGTCCGGCCACATGTGCCGGAAGACCCTCTCGTACGCGTAGTTGGGACAGCGGATCTCACCGGACTCGACCCGCCCGACGTAGCGGGCGTCGCAGGAGACGTGCTCGCCGATCTCGCGGGCGGCCCGGCGCACGGCCATGGCGAACTCGCCCGGCGAACGGTCGCCGCGCAGGGCGCGCATCACGGTGTTGGGTGACGGGCGGTTCGGCTCGGCCGGTGGGGTGGCTGCCATGATGCGCTCCGTGGTCGTGCTGGGGGCGTGCCGGGGTGGTTGTGCCGGGGCGGTCGTGCCGAGGCGGTCGCGCCGGGGTCGATCCTGCGCGGGGTGGGCGGACCGGCCGACCCGGTCCGGGGTGGGGTCGGGGCTCGGCGGATCGGGCGGGCCGACCCGCCTTCGCGGTCCGCCCCGGGGGATCCGCCTCGGGGTCCGCGTCAGGGTGTTGCCGGGGTTCGGTCGGGGGCTGGGTGTTCCGGTCCGCCCGGGTCGGGGGTTCGGCGCCGGTGGGTCGGGGGCCGGCCGGGGGCTGGTTGCTGTGGGGCTGGCTGGTGTACGGGGCTGGTTGGTCCGGCTCGGGGTGCGGGTGGGCCCGGTGGGGCCGGATGGACCACCGGGCACGCAACCGACAGTACCGGGAGTCACCGGTCGGGCACAGCGAGTTGGTGGCTGATCTCCTGTCAATTGCGGGCAAACCAGACGTTGTTGCCGGGATCTGCCATGAAATGCCATGCCTTGCTGTAAGGCGCCCCGTGGCCTGGAGCGGCTCCCCGGCGTTGTCCTGATACGTGGAAGCCCCGGTCTCCGCCCAGGCCCCGCCGTTCGCAGCGGCGGCCCCCCACCCGCCGGGCGGTGGCGCTTCCGATCGGACGAGGTGACAGGAGGGCCCGTGATGGCCACCGGAGTACCGCAGTACCACCGCCTGGTCGCCGGAGGGGTGCTCGCCGGCGCCGTCCCCGCCCTGTCGCCCGAACCGGCCGACGATCGTGGTCCGGGTCGAGGGCCCGTCGAGGGCGGTCGCGCCCCGTGCGGCGGCAGCGGGCCGTTCCGCCGCCTGGCCCCGGACGCCGACGGCGCGGTCGGCACCGGCTGCGACACCGTGACGGTCGCCCTGCGGCACGGCCTGGAGGCGGTCGACATCCTGCGGCTGCGCCGGGCCTGCGGCGCGGTGCTGCAGAGCCGCAGCGGCAGCACCGTCTCCTTCCTCGTCCCCGCCGGCACCTCGGAGACGTGGCACCTTCCCGGCAGCTCCTGTACGGCGGGTGCCCTGATCCCGCCCGCCACCGATCCGCGCTGGGTGATGCCCCCGGCCGGCGCCGACCGCTGCGTCCGCCCCACCGACGCCTGGGTTCTGCGCTCGGCCCTCTGCGAGGCCGCCTGCACCCTGACCGCGGGCGGCCTCGGCCCGTTCTGAGACCATCGGCCCGGTCCCGCCCGCCGCCACCCCGCTGAGCTGCGGAGCCGTCCGCCGACCCGGCGATAATGGCCGGTATGGGACGAAGCAGCAGGGCCGGCCGAAGCGCCGACAAGGGCCGTACGGCGGCGGAGCCACAGCCGGCGGCCACCGGCCCCGGCGGCCGGACGCACACCCAGGGCCCGCTCACCCGTCCCGTCGGTTCCGGGCTCGCCGAACTGCGCCCCGACCGCGACCGCCCCGCGGCCTGGTCGCTGCTGGTCGACGGTGCCCCGCAGTCCATGGTCGACCTCGCCGACCCGACCCACCTGGGCTTCGAGTACCAGCGCCGGCTCGGCCACCTGATCGACCTGGTCGCCCCGCCCGGCCGTCCGCTGACCGTCCTGCACCTCGGCGGCGGCGCCCTCACGCTGGCCCGTTACGTCGCGGCCACCCGCCCGCGGTCCCGCCAGCAGGTCGCGGAGATCGACACCGCGCTCACCGAACTCGTCCGCACCGAACTCCCGCTGGAGCGCGGCTGGCAGATCAAGGTGCGCGGCTCGGACGCCCGCAGCGTCCTGGAGCGGACCCCCGAGGGCACCGTCGACCTGGTGATCGCCGACGTCTTCTCCGGGGCCCGGGTGCCCGCCCACTGCACGACCGTCGAGTTCACGACGCTGGCCGCCAAGGCCCTGGCCCCCGGCGGCTGGTACGCGGTGAACATCGCCGACGGCTCGGCGCTGCCGTTCGCCCGCTCGCAGATCGCCACCCTCGGAGCGGTGTTCCCCGAACTCTGCCTGGTCGCCGACCCGGCGGTGCTGCGGGGCAAGCGCTTCGGCAACCTGATCCTGGCCGCCGCGCACGCCCCGCTCCCGCTCGCCGAACTGGGCCGCAAGGTGGCCTCCGACGCCGCCCTCGGCCGGGTCGAACACGGCCGTGCCCTGGTCGACTTCGCCGCCGGCGCCGCCCCGGCGACGGACGCCACCGCGGCACCCTCCCCGGCCCCGCCGCCGGGGGCCTTCAGCTGAGCCCCGACCGAGCCCTGTCCGAGCGGGCCTCGCCCGGGTGGCTCCGCTCCGGGCCGCCGCCCACCCGCCGGCCCGTGCCCGGGGGAAGTCCCAGGTCGCACGGACGCCCGCCGTCCGTCCCGGTTAACCGCTTGGCGAGCGGCGGGCGCCCGCCGAGAATGGGCGCGCCTGTCCGGAATGCGGACGGCGGAGGTCGGACGGGAGGAGCGAGGGCATGCGGATCAGACCGGCCCGGCCGGACGAGGCGGAGCAGCTCAGCGAGCTCGCCCTGCGCTCCAAGGCGTACTGGGGCTACGACGAGGCGTTCCTGGAGGCCTGCCGGGAGGAACTGACCCTCGATCCCGCCGGGATCGAGCCGCGCCGGACGGCGGTGGCCGAGGCCGACGGTCGGGTACTGGGCTTCGTCACCCTCGTCGGGACGCCCCCGGAGGGCGAGTTGGGCATGCTCTTCGTGGAGCCCGACACCATCGGCCGGGGTGTCGGCCGCAGCCTGGTCGCGCACCTGCGGGCGCAGGCCGCGGCACTCGGCTTCCGCCGGCTCACCCTCGACGCGGACCCGAACGCCGAGCCGTTCTACCTTGCGATGGGTGCCACCAGGATCGGCACCAGCCCGTCCGGGTCGATACCCGGCCGCGAACTGCCGCTGCTCGCCCTGGAGATCGCCGCGACCGCCTGAGTCCCCGACACGGACCGGCCGCCGGCGCTCGGGCGTGCGGTGGTGGCGTGCGGTGGCGGTGGGGCGGCGTGCGGCGGGGGCGGCGGCGAGGTGGTGATCCGGGCCGAGTGGCGGACGGCCGCCTCAGTGCCCGCGCGGCAGTCCCCGGTGCTTGCACATCGCGGCGCCGGTCAGCAGCAGCCCCGCGGCGATCGGCGCGAGGACGGCCGTGCCGGTGCCCGCGAGACCGTGGCCGGCCGGAGCTGCGAGGGCGCCGGTCAGTGCGAGGTCCTCGTGCGGTGCGGAACGCTCCGGCGCGGTGGTGCGGGCGTTCCCCGCGCCGCCGGGGCCGGGCCGTCCGGCGGTCTGCTCCTGCCGCCCGCTGTTCCCGGGCGCGGGCGGTGGCGCGGCCGGAGTGTGCTGCCCGGCGTTGGGCGCGGCGGTCCGTGAGTCGGCGGAACCTGAGTGGCCGACTGCCGCCGATGCTTCTTTGGAGCCGTCGCCGCCGTCCGGGGAGACGCGCGCCGCCGTGGTGCGGGCCTGTGCGGGGGCGGTCCCGAGCAGGCCGGCGGCGATCGCGAACGCGTCGGGGACGGAGGCCCGCTGGCCCGGCAGCGGCAGGTCACCCGCTCTGATCCGGTCCTGGAGCACGCTGCCGACCGGCGCGCTCGCGGCCTCCGGGCCCGGCGCAGGGGAGGGGACGGAGCCGGCCGTGCCGACGGGCTCACCGAGCGGCCCCGGCGAGGAGGCCTGACCGGGCGCCGCAGGATCGGAGGCCGTCGGACCGGGCGCGGCCAGGCCGGGGGAGGGTGGTTGCCCTTCGGGCGCCGCCCGGCCCGGTGCCGCCGCGCCGTCGGCATCCCGGTCCGCTGCGGCGACGCGCCCGGCTGACTCCCCGTCGCGGATCCGCCCGTCGACGGCCCGCCCGTCGCTGCCCTGTCCCTCGCCGGTCCCGGGACCGGCCCGGCCGCCGCCCGGCGTCCGGCCCGCGGTGTGGCTCACCGGCTCCGGCAGTGGCGAGGCCGCCGCGTGGGCGGGTACGCCCAGTGCGCCGAGCCCCCAGAGTTGTGCGAGGAGCACCCCGCCCGCCGCGACGGCACGCGGCCCGGGCAGCCACCGGCCGCCCGGGCGCCGTGCACCGCCGACGGCGCGTCGGGCGGGAACCGGGGCCTTGCTCGCGTGATTGGCTCGCACGTGGATCGAGAACGAGCGGACGGGCCGTGAGGTCACGGTCGTCGTCACGGACAGTCATCATCGCGGGTCATGGATCCACCGGCCGCGCGCCGCGGCGACCGGTTTCCCCGCGGACGGTCAGGAGCCGGAACCGGTCAGGAGTTGGGGCGCAGGGTCCAGATGACGGTCATGACGCCGGTCACAGCGCCGTCGGCGCGGGTGATCTCGACGGTGACGGGGAACTCCGGCCGCTCGCCCTTGTCGAGCTCGGCGACGATCTCCGAGGCCGGGCGGCCCAGCACGGCGGTGGCGGTGACGGCGCCCATGGCCAGCTTCTTGTACGCGATCTCGGCGCTGACCGCGAGCGGCACGGCCCGCGAGAGCTGGTCGCTGAAGGCGCCCAGGACGATGCAACCGCTCGCGGACTCGGCGAGCGTGAACATCGCTCCGGCGTGCGGCCCGCCGACGTGGTTGTGGTACTCCGGCTGGTCGGGCAGCCGGAGGACGGCGCGCTCCGGCGTCGTCTCCAGGTACTCCAGCTTGAGGGTGCGTGCCATCGGCACGGTCGAGTCGAGCAGCTGGCCGATCGAAGGTGTGGTCATGGCAGCTATGTTACTGGCAAGTAGCTTCTGAGGGCAGACCCGTCGGCAGATCTCTTGCGGAGGAATGTCGCGGGACCGCCGGGGGACCGCCCGGAACGGGATGCGCGGAAGGAGACGTACGGAAGGGGGGCGGGGAACGCGAAAACGCCTGAGGGGCCGATCTCTTGAAGAGATCGGCCCCTCAGGCTCTGGGGTGAGTGACGGGACTCGAACCCGCGGCCACCTGGACCACAACCAGGTGCTCTACCAACTGAGCTACACCCACCATCTGTCCGGTCCGTTCCCGCTCTTCGCGTTCCCGTTCCGACAGGAAGAACTCTACAGGATCCGAGAGGGTGCTCGCGCCAGGGTTTCCCCCGGGCGTTCGCCGGCCCGTTCCCCGGCCCTCCGACGGCCTCGATCCGGGGCCGTCGGAGGGCCGGGGGAGGGTCAGTCCGTCGGCGCCTGGTACTTCTCGGCGATCGCGCGCGCGGTGTCGGTGTCCGGGCCGGGCTGCGGGACGAACACCGCCTCGCGGTAGTACCGCAGTTCGTCGATGCTCTCGCGGATGTCCGCGAGCGCCCGGTGGTTTCCGCCCTTCTGCGGGCTGTTGTAGTACGCCCTCGGGTACCAGCGGCGGGCCAGCTCCTTGATGGAGGAGACGTCCACGATCCGGTAGTGGAGGTGGCCCTCCAGGGCCGGCATGTCCCGGGCCAGGAAGCCGCGGTCGGTCGCCACCGAGTTCCCGCAGAGCGGCGTCCGTCCGGCCTCGGGCGCGTACTCGCGGACGTACGCGAGGACCAGCGCCTCCGCCTCGGCCAGCGTGACGCCGTGCTCCAGCTCGTCGAGCAGGCCGGAGGAGGTGTGCATCGTGCGCACCACCTCGGGCATGTTCGCCAGCGCCTCGGCCGGCGGGCGGATGATGACGTCCACGCCCTCGCCGAGGACGTTCAGCTCGGAGTCCGTCACCAGCGCCGCGACCTCGACCAGGGCGTCCCGGTCGAGGTCGAGGCCTGTCATTTCACAGTCGATCCATACCAAACGGTCATTCACGCCACTCACCCTACGGCGCGATCACGCGCCACGGGCACCGGAGGAGCCGGGTGTGGCGCCGGCGCGCAGCCCTCCGGGGCGTGTTCGTCCTGGCCGGGAGTGCCGGGCTCGTGGGCCTCGCGGGCCGGTGTGACCTGCCCGGCCCGGCCCACCGGGTGGGCCGGGTGAGCCTGGAGGCCGTCCCGTGCGGTCCGCGGGTCGCGCGGCTCCCGGACGCCCTCGGGGTCGCCCGCGCGGCCACCCTGCGGGCGGACCTGCGGAGCGCGTCCCTGTCGGGCCCTGCCCTCCGGCGTGCCGGACCCCGCGGGCGCCGGCACCCGGCCGGCCGCACCGTGGCCGCGGCCGCCGGCCGCACCGCCGGTACCGGCACCGCCGACGCCGGTCCCGCCGGCCTCGTCCGAGGGTCGCTCGGCCGCACTGCGATGCCCCTGCCCCTGACCGCGGGCACCCGGCTGCGGGTGGCCGTCCTCGGCCGCGGCGTGTTCCGCGGTGCGCAGGGGGCGGCCCGCTCCCGGACCGGCCTGCGTCGGCACCAGCGGCGGGCGGGCCGGACCGCGCCCGGCCCCCGGCTGCCCGGGGTGCGAGGGCTGCCCCGCCTGCTGGTGCGGGTAGGGCTGCGCGGCACGGGCGTGGAACCCCGGCCCGGACGGCTGCCCGTGCTGGCCCAGCGGACCGTGCTGCCCCGGGTGCCCGGCGTGCCCGCTGCTCCCGGCCGCGAGCGGGTGCGCGGACGGCTGGCCGTGCTGGCCCGCCGGCCCGTGCTGGCCGTGCTGGCCGAGCGGTGCCCCGCCCGCCGCGGTGGCGGCGGCGGCAGCCGCGGCATGGGCCGCGGCCGACTGCGGTACGGCGCCCGCCAGCCGGAGGTCGCCCGGGTGCACCGGGGTCGGGGTCGGCGAGGCCGTCCCCGGGCGCCGGGCCCGGTAGCTCGTCCGGTACGCGGCCGGCGAGACCCCGAGCTGGCGCCGGAAGTGCCCGCGCAGGGCCACCGGCGACCGGAACCCGCAACGACGGGCCACGTCGTCGACCGACAGCTCCGAGGTCTCCAGCAGCCGCTGGGCCTGGAGCACCCGCTGGGTGATCAGCCACTGCAGCGGGGCGCTGCCGGTCAGCGTGCGGAACCGCCGGTCGAAGGTCCGCCGGCTCATGTAGGCCCGGGCCGCCAGCACCTCGACGTCGAACTGCTGGTTGAGGTTCTCCAGCGCCCAGGTGACCACCTCGGCCAGCGGGTCGTTGCCGATCTCCTCCGGTAAAGACTGATCGATGTACTGGGCCTGTCCGCCGCCGCTGCGACGGCTGGGCACCACCAGGCGGCGGGCCAGCGCGTTGGCGGCCTCGGCGCCGTGGTCGCTGCGGACCACGTGCAGGCAGAGGTCGATACCGGCGGCCGTGCCGGCCGAGGTCAGCACGTCGCCGTCGTCGACGAAGAGTTCACGCGGGTCGACGTGGACCCGGGGGTAGCGCTTGGCCAGGGTCGGCGCGTACATCCAGTGCGTGGTCGCCGGGCGGCCGTCCAGCAGACCGGCGGCCGCGAGCACGAACGCGCCGGTGCAGAGCCCGATGATCCGCGCGCCCTCGTGGTGCGCCTTGCGCAGTGCGGTGATCGCCTCGACCGGCGGCGGCTGCGAGATCGAGCGCCAGGCCGGCACCACGATCGTGCCCGCCCGGGCGAGCGCCTCCAGCCCGTACGGTGCGGAGAGCGTGAGGCCGCCGGTGGTGGCGAGCGGCCCCTCCTCCCCGGCGCAGACCAGCAGGCGGTAGCGCGGGACCCCGGCGTCCTGGCGGTCGACGCCGAAGACGGAGAGCGGGATGGAGCTCTCGAAGATCGGTGCGCCACCGAAGATCAGTACCGCGACGGTCTCGCGCCGGCGCCGGCCGGACAGCTTCCGGGGTGCGGCGGCCATCACCGCGGTCGAGGAGCCGTTCGCGCCGGGACCGCCGACCGGGCCGTGGCCGGCCGGACCGTAGCCGTTTCCGCCGAGGCCGAGCGGACCTGCCGCGATTCCGCCACCCGGCATGCCTCCTGACGCCGGTCCCGTCGAGGGCGAGGCCGGGGCGGGGCCGCCGGAGAAGGCGGGGAACGCCGCGTCCTGTCCGGTGTGGACGTGCTGGCCGTGCTGTCCGGGGTGGACATGGCCCGGGACGCCGGCCTGTCCGTGGCCCTGCCCCGGGCCCGGAGTACCAGGATGGCCGGGAACCGACGGGCCCGCGTGCCCGCCGCCGTGCACGGCAACGGGATTGACCGAGGGTCGGCTGACGGATCGTCCACCCTGTTCCACGCCCGCCGGGAAGGCCCCTGTTCCGGCCGGTCCCGGCGCCGGGGAGGCGGCCGGGGCGGGCAGGGCCGAAGCGGCCGCAGAGGGGTACGAGAGGTGCGGGGCGGCGCTGGAGGTGCCGGAGGAACGGGGGTTGGCAGCGATGGCCGGGGCGCCGGTGGCTCTCGGGGAGCGACCGGTGATACCGGCCACGGCCTGGCCGCTGTCAGGACCCGCGTCGCTCCTGCTCACCCTGCTCAAGGCGCTCAAGCCCCCTCGGTGGTGTGGTGTGGTGGTGCGGCACTGCTAGCCAAGATCGAATCTATCGGGTGGACCGTTGCCGTTGTGACAAGTTCACCATCCGACGCTATGTCGACATGGCAATTTGGCGTGATGCATTCGATCACGAAGCGTGGCACCCGTCGACCCTTCTGGGAAGGGGGCCGGTGCAACGGTGGCTGGTTGTCGCGGGACTGGTCCTGGGGCGCCCGGCTTCGGCGTGCCCGGCCGGAGGGTCTGGGCTGCGACTTTGCCCAAGGGCGGGGGAGACGCACGAGATTGACCGAAAATAGGCGGTGCACAAGAGGGCGCACGTAGGCCGAACCGTGCGCCTCCCGGGCTTCATCCGGCCAGTGCCGGGGCGGCAGAGCGGCGATCGCCGGCTCGCGCTACCGTCCCTGGAGTGGAGATCCTCAGCCGGCTCGAACAGGCCAACGACAACGCCGCCGCATTCTGGCTCGCCCAAGCCCGTACGCACGGCTGGCAACAGCTCATAACACCCCGGTTCACCGCGGTCCGCTGTGCCCGCACGCCGGACGACGCGCACCGCATCGTGATCACGCGTCCCTACGGCGATTCCGCGGACCTCGAAGACGAGCTGGCGGCCCTCGTGCGCGAGTGGTCCACCGTCCGGCTCACGCTGGAAGACCCCTACGGCGGGCTGGACATGACGCGCCACGGCTGCGGGCACGGCCGGGCCATGGCCGTGATGGTGCGCGAACCGGGCCCGCTCGAAGCACCCCTGACCGGCTCGCTCCCGCGCTCCGGGGACCGGGACGGTGGGCCTCTGACGGTCGATGAGGTGCTGGACGCCGACGAGTTCGCCGAGGTCGAGCGGGCCGTGGTCGAGGGGTTCCCCATCACGGAACGACAGCCCTGGACCCGGGGCGGGATGCTGCCGGGGGACCTCCTCCGCGAACCGGGCTTCCGGGCCTGGCTGGGACGCATCGACGGCGTACCGGCCGGCGCTTCCCTCACCTACGACGACGGCCGCTCCACCGGGGTGTACTGGGTCGCGACGCTCCCCGACCACCGCTCCCGCGGTGTCGCCCGCGCCGTCCTGGAGACCGCCCTGGCCGGAGCCCGTCACGACCTTCCGGCGACCCTCGTCGCCACCCAGCTCGGCGAGCCGCTCTACCGCAAGCTCGGCTTCATCGAGCGGGGTCGCACGCACTGGTGGTCGCTGACCGGATCGTCGGAGGGGTAGGCGCGTCCGAGGGGTGCCCGGAGGACTCCGGAGGCCCCTGGAAGTTCCCGGACGTTCCCGGGGCCCGCGGGGGTCTTCCGGGGGCCTCCGAGGTGGACGGTGACGCCCTGATGGTCAGGGCGGGCCGGCCCGGCACTGGGCCGGGCAGGTTCCCGTGCCGTTCCTGCATCGGCTCCCGTGCAGGTTCCCGTGCCGGGCCCTCGCGCCGGTGTTGCCGGGGGTTCTGCCGGGTGGGGCAGGCCGGTGCCGGTCGCGGTCGCGGGTGTCCGGTCAGGTCCGCGGGGGTCCGGTCACGTCACGGTGAGACCGCCGCCGCCTCCACCGCGGGTGCGGGCGGGCGCTGGCCGAACCACGCCGGCGGCTTGGCGAACCTCGTCCGCGCAGGGCGTTCCGCAGGGGCTGCGTGTGCAGGGACGGTGTGTCCGGGGGAGGGGTGCGCACCGCCGGTGTGAGCGGTGGCGGCTTCACCGGCCGTGGCGGGAGCGCCGACGACAGCGGGGTGGGAGGGCTGGTCGGCGCGTTCGGAGCGGAGTCCGGCCCGTTCCGCGGCGCCCGTCCGGTCCGCCGTACCGGTCGACCTCCCGCCGACGGGGCGGTCTTCTCCGGCGGCCGCAAATTCACCGGAACGGTTTCGGACACCGACCTCCGCCGTCGAGCCCCGGGCACTGACCTCCTCGCCGTGCACGGGAACAGGCGCACGCCGGCCGTCAGGGGCGGACACCGGGAACGGTGCGCCGGACCGCACGCCCGGCAGCGCCGTCACCGTGCTCGTCCGGGACCGCGGGCTTCCGGCCTCCACGCCGGTCGTCCTCCGCCGGGCCGCGCCGCCCGCCCGGATCCCCGGCCGCGGCGCCGGTGCGCTGCGTGCGGACAGGACCTGGCCGACCGCCTCCGGCAGGCCCGCCGCCTTGAGCGTCGGCCGGTAGCCGGGCTCGGCCCAGGGCCGGCCGTGGTGCAGCCAGACGCTGCGCAACCCCGTGAGTTCCGCCCCCGCGATGTCGGCGGGGGCGTGGTCCCCGACCATCCAGGTCTCCGCGGCCCAGTTGCCGGTGGGCGCGATGCCGCAGCGCTGCGCGGCGATCTCGAAGATCAGCGGGTCCGGTTTGACGCACTCCGCCTCCTCCGAGATGACCCAGCCGTCGACCAGCGGGCCGAGCCCGGTCCGGCGGATCTTCTCCAACTGGGGCCGGGTGTTGCCGTTGCTCACGATGCCGAGCGTCCACCCCGCCGCGCGCGCCGCCCGCAGCGCCTCGATGTTCCGGGAGGGACAGTGGATGTGGGAGTTGATGCCGCGTCGGTAGTGCGCGAGCAGGAATTCGAGGGAGTCGTCCAACCCGTAGCGGCGCTGCGTGGCGGACAGTACGGTGCTGCGCGGCACGTAGCCGCCGCCGTCGATGGTGACGAGCCAGTCGAGATCGCCGGGCGGCAGTCCGCGTTCGGTCAGAAAATCCTGAGCCCAGGCCCGGAAAGCGGCGTCCCTGGGGAGCAGCGTGTTGTCGAGGTCGAGCAGGAGCAGCGGCATGCCGAGCATGCTGCCAGCGGCCGCGCTCATGCACCTGGCAAATGCCAGAGGCCGCCGCGAACCCGTGCGAATTGGCTGAAACGGATGCCGGCCCCGCCGGGGCGCCCATGCCTCCGGGATCAGCGGCCGGTGACGGGCGGCGACGGATCGTTGTCGATCCATGACAGTCCGGTCACGGTGTCCCGGTGGCCTGTTGCATCGCCCGGTTCGCTCAGTCAAGCTCCAGGGAACCTCCTTCGCCAGAGGGGGCGCGATCGTTCGCAGGCGGGGGCGCACTGCGGCCGGCGAGCGCATCCTCCGTTTGCGGGAACTGAGGCGTTCGGAGGCTTCGCCGCTGGGCTGAGTCTCCCGCCCGTCGTACTCTGAAAGGAATAGGTCACAAACGGTGGTGCTCGGCGAAGACCGACGTCGTCCCGTGGGCGGCCCTGCTGCCTGGGCAGCGTTGTCCTCTCCTTTCGGCCCATCTCCCTCGAAGAGCCTTGAGCCATGGCTGGTTTTGAGTCATCCCGACCGATTGAGCCGGACGCGGTCCGCGGTATCGGCCCAGCGGCCGGTGGAGTCGGTGGTGACGGCTGTGACGGCGGAGATTCAGGGGGAGAGCCGGTTGTCGTGGACGCTCGGGCTCTCAGCCGCATTCTTCGCAACATCGCGCGCCGGAGCCGCCCCGGTTCCCGCCAACGACGCGACCAGCACCGGGCCGACCCTGCGGAACCGGCGGTGACGGGCCGCCTCGGTCCCGGGGCCGAACACCCGGGGGGTGCCGGCCTGCCGAGCGCACCGGAGATCCAGGAGACGCCGGTCCTGTCCTGTGATCCCGCGTTCCAGCACGGTGTGGTGGTGGGTTTCGACGGATCCCTGTCGAGCGAGCGCGCTCTCGCCTACGCGGTGGGCATGGCCCGTCGCTCGCAGTGCGGCCTGGTGATCGTTCATGTGGCCAACCGGCTGCCCGCTACGGTCTGGGCCGGCTGTGAACCTCCCGTCTTCGTCGACCTCCCCGACCACCGGACCGAGGTGCTCGGCCTGGAACTCGCCTGTGCGGACTTCCTCGCGGGTGTCCCCTGGGTCCTGGTCGAGCGGGGCGGCGACATCTGCCACGAGATCGAGGAGGTCGGGCGCGAGTACGCGGCCGACGCCATCGTGGTCGGCAGCACGCACGGCCTGCTCGGCAAGATCTTCGGTTCGGTCTCCGGGCGGCTGGCGCGGCGGGCCAACCGCCCGGTGATCGTGATCCCCTGACGGACCGACAACTGGCTTGCCCCGATGGCCCGACCGGCCCCTGGCCGGGAGGCCGGGAAGCCGCCGACCCGAAACCCGGAGGGCCGGTAGGTCGGCAGACAGGCCGGTCGCCGGTCCGGGAAGTCGATTGACGGGCCAGTCGGACAATCGGGAGAGCAAGCCTCTTTCAGGCTGTACGGGAGGGGCGGGGCCTCAGGACTGGATGCCCAACTCCCGCGCGATGAGCATGCGCTGGACCTCGGACGTGCCCTCCCCGATCTCGAGGATCTTGCAGTCGCGCCAGAAGCGCGCGACCGGGAATTCGTTCATGAAGCCGTACCCGCCGTGGATCTGGGTCGCCTCACGGGCGTTGTCGACGGCGGCCTCGGACGAGTACAGCTTGGCGATCGCGGCCTCCTTCTTGAACGGTTCGCCGTGCAGCAGCCGGGAGGCGGCGTCCCGCCAGGCCAGGCGGGAGGTGTGCGCGCGCATCTCCATGTCGGCGAGCTTGAACTGGATGGCCTGGTTGGCACCGATGGGCCGCCCGAAGGCGCGGCGCGTACCGGCGTAGGCGACGGACTGGTCGACGCACCCCTGGGCCAGGCCGGTGGCCAGGGCTGCGATCGCGATGCGGCCCTCGTCGAGGATCCGCAGGAACTGGGCGTAGCCGCGGCCGCGCTCGCCCAGCAGGTTGGCCGCGGGGACGCGGCAGTCGGTAAAGGACAGTTCGCGGGTGTCGGATGCGTTCCACCCGACCTTCGAGTACTTCTTCGACACCTGGAACCCCGGGGTTCCGGTAGGCACGATGATGGAGGAGATCTCGCGCTTCGGCGAGGAGAATTCGCCCTCTTCACTCGAACGAGCGATCGGTTCCGTGAGGGCGGTGACCGTGACCAGGCCGGTGATGTCGGTGCCGGAGTTGGTGATGAAGCACTTGGTGCCGTTGATGACCCACTCGTCGGTGGCCTCGTCGTACCGCGCCGTGGTGCGGGTCGCACCGGCGTCGGAGCCGCCCTCGGGCTCGGTCAGGCCGAACGCCCCGAGCATCTCGCCGGAGGTCAGCCGGGGCAGCCACTCGCGCTTCTGCTCCTCCGTGCCGAAGCGGTAGATCGGCATCGCGCCGAGCGAGACCGCGGCCTCCAGGGTGATCGCGACCGAGGAGTCGACGCGGGCGAGCTCCTCCAGCACGAGGCCGAGCGCGAAGTAGTCGCCGCCCATGCCCCCGTACTCCTCGGAGAACGGCAGGCCGAAGAGGCCCATCCGCGCCATCTCCCGGACGATCTCGTAGGGGAACTCGTTCTGCTCGTAGAACTCGCCGATCTTCGGCGCGACCACGTCCTGGGCGAACTCGGCGACCGTCCGCCGCAGTTCCTCGTACTCGCTGTTCAGCCGGTGATCGAGCATGGTGATCCTCCTGGGGCCCGGCCGGGGTGGCCGCGGGCGTGATCGGGACAACCGCGTGCCGGTCGGATGGTGTGACCGGCACACGAAGTGCTGAGAGGGAAGGTGAAGTACGCGGGGAAGGTGTCGTGCCGTGCGGGGGAGGGTCGCCGGCCGGGCAACGCCGCGGGCGGCGCCGTACCGGCGCGGGACGACGGAGGTTGCCGGGGCGCGAGGGGTCACGAAGGGGCGCCGGGACCTCCCGGCGCCCCCGCGCGTCAGCCCTGGTTCGCGCCGAGCAGTGCCTGGACGGTGCGGGACGGGCTGGGGCGGCCGAGCTGCCCGGCCATCCAGCCGCTGGCGGCGACCAGGGCACGGAGGTCGACCCCGGTCCGGATGCCGAGTCCGTGCAGCATCCAGACCAGGTCCTCGGTGGCCAGGTTGCCGGTGGCGCTCTTGGCGTAGGGGCAGCCGCCCAGGCCGCCCGCCGAGGCGTCGACCGCGGTGACGCCGCTGCGCAGTGCCGCCAGCGTGTTGCTCAGCGCCTGGCCGTACGTGTCGTGGAAGTGCACCGCGAGCCGGCCCACCGGCACGCCGGCTGCGGCGAACCCGTCCAGCAGTGCGGTGACCTGGCCGGGGGTGGCCACGCCGATGGTGTCGCCGAGGCTCAGCTCGGTGCAGCCCATCTCCAGCAGCTGCCCGCCGAACCGGATCACCTGCTCGGCGGGCACCGGGCCCTCCCACGGGTCGCCGAAGCACATCGAGAGGTACCCGCGCACCCGGACCCCGGCCGCGGTGGCGCGTTCCACCACCGGCCGGAACATCGCCATCGCCTCGTCCGCCGAGCGGTTGAGGTTGCGGCGGGCGAAGGTCTCGGTGGCGCTGGCGAACACCGCGATGTCGGAGACGTGGTGGGCGAGCGCGCGGTCCAGCCCGCGCTCGTTGGGCACCAGCACCGGCAGGCGCAGCCCGGGGTGGCGCTGCGGCAGGCCGGCGAGCCGGGGGACCAGCTCCTCGGCGTCGGCGAGCTGGGGCACCCACTTCGGGTGGACGAAGCTGGTCGCCTCGACGGTGTTCAGCCCGGCGGCCGCGAGCCGGGCGATGAACTCGGCCTTGACCTCGACCGGGACGAGGGCGCTCTCGTTCTGCAGTCCGTCGCGCGGCCCGACCTCGTGGATCCGGACCTCCTCGGGCAGGCCCGGGGCACGGACGGGGTCGGGCAGGCCCAGGTCGAGGGCGTCGGGCTCGGGCGCGGCGGCGGTGCTCATGACCGCACCTCGGCCGTCATCGCACCGAGCGCCCGACCGGCCGTCCCGCCGTCGGCCGTCCCGCCCCCGGCCGCGTCGCCCGCAGCGCCGTCCTCGGCGGGCGTGACGACGACCAGCAGTTCCTCCATCGCCACGGTCGCCCCGGCGGTGGCCCGCAGCTCGCTCACGGTGCCGTCGTGCGGGGCGGCGATCACGTGTTCCATCTTCATCGCCTCCAGGACGAGCAGGGCCTGACCCCGGCGGACCTGTTCGCCGACCGAGGTCTTCACGACGGTGACGGTGCCGGGCATCGGGGCGGTGAGGCCGCCGTGGTGGGCGGCTCCGGCGGCGGTGCTCTCGCCGACGGGGTCGTGGGCGTGCAGCGGCCAGGCGTCGCCGTCGATCCCGAGCCAGGTGACCGGTCCGGCGAGCGGGGCGCCGGGCCGGCCGGGGGCCTCGTCGGTGGTCAGGGCGAAGGTCGTCTGCAGGCCGTCGACGGTGAGGTGCAGGCGGTCCCCGGTCCGGACGGCCCGTGCGCGGTGGGCCGGGCCCGAACCGAGCCGGACGTCCACCTCGGGAGTGACGCCGGGGGGAATGTCGGTGGCCTCGGCTACGTTGCCCGCAGTGACCGGACGGACGCTCACCGCCACCGGGTCCTGGCCGGGGGCACGGAGTCGGTGGGTGGTCCAGGCGGCGTCACCGCCCAGGCGCCAGCCGGAGGGAAGGGAGAACGGGTCGGTCCAGCCGCCGCCGTCGGCGGCGGGGGAGAGGTCCAGCTGCCGTGCCAGTGCGGCGGCGTAGTAGAGGAGGTGCATTGAGGTCGGGGGCTCGGAGGAGCCGGAGCCGGTGCCGTCCGCGGTGGCCGCCGGGTCGGCGGCGGAGACGGCGGACGCCGGGGAGTAGGGCGAGGCGAGCAGCGCGGGCTGCTGCTGCGCCGTCTGTTCCACCAGGCCGGTGTCGAGCCGGCCGGCGACGACGTCGGGGTGGGCGAGCAGTCGCCGCAGGAAGCCGGTGTTGGTGGTCACGCCGAGGATCCGGGTGTCGGCCAGTGCGGCCCGGAGGCGGCGCAGCGCGGTCGGGCGGTCGGGCCCGTACGCGATGACCTTGGCGAGCATGGGGTCGTAGGCGCTGGTGATGACGGTGCCCGGGGTGACGCCGGAGTCCACCCGGATGCCTTCGCCCTGCGGCTCGTCGAGGACCAGGATGCGGCCGCCGGTGGGCAGGAAGTCGCGCTCCGGGTCCTCGGCGCAGATGCGGGCCTCGATCGCGTGGCCGAGGAAGGAGATGTCCGGCTGGGAGAAGGTGAGGCGCTCGCCCGAGGCGATCCGCACCTGCCACTCGACCAGGTCCAGCCGCTCGGTGTGGGCGGCGGCCGGTCCGGCGGCAGGAGTGGTGACGGCGATGGCGAGTTCGGTGACGGGGTGTTCCACCTGGAGACGGGTGTTCATCTCCATGAAGAAGAAGTCCCGTACCCCCTCGGCCGGGGTGGGGGAGTCCGGGTCGATGCCGGGGACGATGAACTCCACGGTGCCGGCCCCGGTGTAGCCGCAGGACTCCGCGGCACGCACGGCCGCGGCGCCCATGGCGGCGCGGGTCTCGGCATTGAGCAGAACGGAGGGTGCCTCTTCGATCAGCTTCTGGTGGCGGCGCTGCAGGCTGCACTCGCGCTCGCCGAGGTGGACGGTGGTGCCGTGGGCGTCGGCCAGCACCTGCACCTCGATGTGGCGGGGCCGGTCGATCCAGCGCTCCAGCAACAGGGTGTCGTCGCCGAAGGCGGTACGGGCGACCCGCCGTGCGGCGGCGATCTCGGTCGGCAGTTCGGCGGGGTCCCGCACCAGGCGCATGCCCTTGCCGCCGCCGCCGGCGGACGGCTTCAGCAGCACCGGGTAGCCGATCTCGGCGGCGGCCGCGACGAGTTCCTCGTCGGTCGGCGCGGTCGCCTGGCTGCCCGGGACGACCGGCACGCCGGCGGCGCGGACGGCCTCCTTGGCGTTGATCTTGTCGCCCATCAGCTCGACCGCGGAGGGAGGAGGTCCGATGAAGGCGAGGCCGGCGTCGGCGCAGGCGCGGGCGAAGGCGGCGTTCTCGGCGAGGAAGCCGTAGCCGGGGTGGACGGCCTGGGCGCCGGTGCGGCGGGCGGCGGCGAGGATCTGGTCGGTGCGCAGGTACGTCTCGGCGGCCGAGCTGTCGCTGCGATCGGCCGGTCCGAGCCGGACCGCGACATCGGCCTCGCGGACGTGGGGGGCGTCGGCGTCCGCGTCACTGAAGACGGCGACGGAGCGCACGCCGAGCCGCCGCAGGGTGCGGATCACCCGGACGGCGATCTCGCCGCGGTTGGCGACCAGAACTGTGTCGAACATGGGAGGCGTTCCTCCGGGTCGAGGGGAGCCGTAAGAAGGAGGTGGTGGAGGGTGGCGGCGGCAGGGGCCGCGGCGAGGCGTGGCCGGGGCCGGGCCTGGTGACGTCCGGTGCGGGCCGGTGGCCGGCGTGCGGGCACGCCGGCCACCGGGGTCACATCCGGAAGACGCCGTACGGGCCGGGCTGCGGAAGCGGGGCGTTGGCGCAGGCGGTGAGCGCCAGCCCGAGGACGGTGCGGGTGTCCATCGGGTCGATCACCCCGTCGTCCCAGAGTCGAGCGGAGGCGTAGTAGGCGTTGCCCTGGCGCTCGTACTGCTCGCGGACGGGGCGCTTGAACTCGTCCTCCGCCTCGGCCGGCCACTCCTCGCCGTGCGCCTCCAGCTGATCGCGGCGGACGGTGGCCAGGACGGACGCCGCCTGCTCGCCGCCCATCACGGAGATCTTGGCGCCCGGCCACATCCAGAGGAAGCGGGGGGAGTAGGCCCGTCCGCACATCGAGTAGTTGCCGGCCCCGTACGAGCCGCCGATCACCACCGTCAGCTTCGGGACCCGGGTGCAGGCGACGGCGTTGACCATCTTGGCGCCGTGCTTGGCGATGCCGCCCGCCTCGTACTGCCGGCCGACCATGAACCCGGTGATGTTCTGGAGGAAGAGCAGGGGGATGCCCCGCTGGTCGCACAGTTCGATGAAGTGGGCGCCCTTGAGCGCGGCCTCCGAGAAGAGCACGCCGTTGTTGGCGACGATGCCGACCGGGTGGCCGTGGATCCGGGCGAAGCCGGTCACCAGGGTCGCCCCGTACTCGGCCTTGAACTCGGCGAACCGGCTGCCGTCGACCAGTCGGGCGATCACCTCGCGCACGTCGTACGGCGTGCGCGGGTCCACCGGGACGGCCCCGTACAGGCCGGCCGGGTCGACGGCCGGCGGCTCGGCCGGGGTCAGCGGCCACGGCCGGGCGGCCCGCGGGCCGAGCCCGGCGACGATGGTGCGGACGATGGAGAGGGCGTGGGCGTCGTCCTCGGCCAGGTGGTCCGTCACCCCGGAGGTGCGGGAGTGGAGGTCGCCGCCGCCCAGTTCCTCGGCGGTGACGACCTCGCCGGTGGCCGCCTTCACCAGCGGCGGCCCGCCGAGGAAGATCGTGCCCTGGTTGCGGACGATGACGGCCTGGTCGCTCATCGCCGGGACGTACGCGCCGCCCGCGGTGCAGGAGCCGAGCACGGCGGCGATCTGCGGGATGCCGGCGGCCGAGAGCCTGGCCTGGTTGTAGAAGATCCGGCCGAAGTGGTCGCGGTCCGGGAAGACCTCGTCCTGCATCGGGAGGAAGGCGCCGCCGGAGTCCACCAGGTAGATGCAGGGCAGGCGGTTCTCCAGCGCGACCTCCTGGGCGCGCAGGTGCTTCTTGACCGTCATCGGGTAGTACGTGCCGCCCTTGACGGTGGCGTCGTTGGCGACGACGACGACCTCGCGCCCCGCGACCCGGCCGATGCCCGCGATGACACCGGCTGCCGGTGCGGCCCCGTCGTACATCCCGTCGGCCGCCAGCGGGGCCAGTTCGAGGAAGGGGGAGGCCGGGTCGAGCAGGGTGTCGACACGGTCGCGCGGGAGCAGCTTGCCGCGCGCGGTGTGCCGGGCCCGGGCCTTGGCACCGCCGCCGAGGGCGGCCGTGTCCAGCTTCTCGCGCAGTTCGGCGACCAGGGCGCGGTGCGCCTCGGTGTTGGCCCGGAAGGCGTCCGAGCCCGGGTCGACGGCGGTGCCGAGCCGGGGTGCGGGAGCGGCGGCTCCCGGGGCGACGGATCCGCCGGACGGTGAGCCGCCCGTACCTGCCGCGCCTGCGCCTGCGGCGCTGCCGTTGACGCCGGCGGGTACGCCGGCGGTGGGGATGACCATCCCAAGAGCTCCCTTGCCCTCGGCACCAGGTGGGCGGCAGGGCCGGGTGAGCCCGCGACCCCCACGTTAATGAGCGTTAACTCGTGCGCCCAGGTTAACGGCCGATAACCCCACTGTCTACGATGGGCAGCATGTCGAAGGTCCCAGCCGCTTCCGCGCTCCCACGCCGTGACCAGATCCGCAAGGAGGCCGCCCGGCTGTTCGCCGCGCGCGGCTTCCTGGGTGTGGGCGTCGACGAGATCGGCAAGGCGGTCGGCATCAGCGGGCCCGGTCTCTACCGCCACTTCGCGGGCAAGGACGCGATGCTCGCCGACCTGCTGATCGGCATCAGCGAGCGCCTCCTGGAGGAGGGCCGTCGCCGGGCCGGCGGCGGGGGCGACGGCGCGGCCGCGGCACTCGACGCGCTGATCAGCGGGCACGTCGACTTCGCCCTCGACGACCGGGACCTCATCACCCTGCACGACCGCGAGCTGCTGAACCTCAAGGAGGAGGACCGCCGGACCGTCCGCCGGCTCCAGCGCGGCTACGTCGAGCTGTGGGTGGACGTCGTCCGGCAGGCCTACCCGCCGCTGGCCGAACCGACCGCCGAGCCGGTCGCGCGGGCCGCGGTGCACGCCGTCTTCGGCCTGATCAACTCGACCCCGCACAGCGTCGTCCCCAACCCCGCCCAGGACGAACGGGCCGGCCTCCAGCGCGACGGCATGGCCGCGCTGCTGCACAGCCTGGCGCACGGCGCCTTCTCCGCGGCGGCCGACGCCGCGGCGCGCGGCTGAGCGACCCGCTCCTCGCCCGGGCCGCGCCCGCTGCGCCGCACACCCCGCGCGGTCCGAGGGTGGCGTCGGGCCGGCGACGCCCAGGCGGCCGGTGCCGTCCGAGGGCCGTGCCGATCCGGGCCCGCGTCCGGCCCGCCGTCCGCGGGCGGGTGCGTGGTCCCTGCCCGGCCGCCCGCTGGGTGGCTACCGGCCGGGCTGCTCCGGTCCGCCCGGCCGGACCGTCACCCGGCCCGACTCCAGGTCGATGCGGTGCTCCAGCGGGTCGGCCGACCCGGCGTCGTCCCGAAGGACCAACCGGCGCTCCTTCTCCTCCCGCATCTGCTGCCGCCCGGGTGAGAGGAAGGCGTTGAGCTCGTCCATCATGCTGAGGCTCGACGCCGCGCCGACCCCGGCACGGCGCCGCCGCCAGTAGATCCAGCCGCGCCGCTCCATCCACAGGAGGAGCCGGTCGACCAGCAGCAGTGCGGGCACGGCCGCGACGGCGCCCACGGCCGGCCCGACCATGCTCATCGCTTCTCCCTCTTCCGGCGGCGGACACTCCGTCCGCCTCGGTCGGCCCGCCTCGCTCTTCCCGCTCCGGTCCGCCTGTTTGGGTCCGCCCGCTTCGGGCGGCACGGGTCGGGTGGACCGCCTCGCCCCGTACGGGCCTGCCCGTCGGGGTCCGCAGGCTCAACGTCCCGCCCCCGACCCGAGTGCCCACGGGTCGCAGCCCCGGCTGCGGGCGGGTGCGGACGGGCCCTGGGCCCAGAGAGGCCTAGGTCCAAAGGAGGGCGGCCCGCTGCGCCGGTGGAAGGTGGGCGTTCCGCGCGCGGTCGTCCACCCTTGGTGGCAGGGGCACGGGCCGAGGCCGGGTCGGGAATCACCGCTGGCCGCGGGCTGTTGGCTCCTCAGCCGGGCCGGACGCCCGGCGTGCTGTGGCCGGATGAGCCGGCCGGACAAAACCATGGCGGCCACCCGACGGAATGGTTAGCATCCCTAAATATGCCTGAGACTCACGGATCTACGGTGGAGCTTTCCCCGAGCGGACCCCCGACCGGTACCCGGGGCGCGCCGACGGGTGCCGACGGCAAGCCCGGCACCCGCGGCAAGCAGGGCGCCGACGGCAGACCGGGCCCCGGCGGCGGCAACCCGGGCGGGGCCGCGGCCCCCGGCGGCAGCCCCCAGGGCTGGCTGCGGCGGCTGGTCGGCTACTGCTTGCTGTCGCGCCGCAGCCTGTTGCTGGCCTTCGGGGCGTCGCTCGTCGGCATGGCCGTCACCTCACTGGTCCCGCTGGTCACCAAGCTGATCATCGACGACGTCATCACCGAGCACACCCGTTCCCTGGCCCCGTGGGCCGTGGTGCTGCTGGTGGCGGCGGCCCTGGTGTTCGCCTGCACCCAGGTGCGCCGCTACTACGGCGGGCAGCTCGCACTCGACGTCCAGCACCACATGCGCAGCGACCTCTTCCGCTCGCTCGGCCGGCTCGACGGGCACCGGCAGGACCGGTTGGACACCGGCCAGGTGGTCGGACGCGCGACCTCCGACCTCCAGTTGATCAACGGCCTGCTCTCGATGCTGCCGATGATGACCGGCTTCCTGCTGATGTTCGTCATGTCGCTGGCCGTGATGCTCTGGCTCTCGCCGCCGCTCACGCTGATCGCCCTGGTCATGGGCCCGGCGCTCTGGTGGGTCTCGGTGCTCAGCCGCAAGCGGCTGTTCCCGTCCACCTGGGCGGCGCAGCAGGAGGCGGCGGCCGTCGCGGGAGTCGTCGACGAGGCGATCGGCGGCGTGCGGGTGGTCAAGGGCTTCGGCCAGGAGGCCCAGGAGCTGGGCAAGCTGGAGGCGGCCTCGCGCAGCCTCTTCGCGGCCCGGCTGCGCTCGATCCGGCTCAACAGCCGCTACAACCCGGCCATGCAGGCGATCCCGGCACTGGCGCAGGTCGCGGTGCTGGCGTTCGGCGGCTGGCTGGCGGTCAACGGCCAGGTCACGCTGGGCACCTTCGTCGCCTTCTCCACCTATGTCGCGCAGATGACCGGCCCGGTCCGGATGCTGACCATGGTGATCACGGTCGGCCAGCAGGCCCGCGCGGGCGTGGAGCGGGTGCTCCAGCTGATCGACGAGCGCCCGCTGGTGCAGGAGCGCCCGGGTGCGGTCGCCCTCGACCTCACGGCCGCTCACCTCGCCGCCCGGCAGGATCCCGCCGGGACCACCGGCACGGCCGGATCCACCCGGTCCACCGGGCCCGTCGTCCTCGCCGCCTCCACCGGGCCCGTCGCCCTCGACGCCTCCACCGAGCCCGCTGCCCTTGAAGCCCCCGCCGCCTCCACCGCCCTCGACGCCCCCGTCGCCGTGCACGGCGAGACGCACCGCACCGTCGGCCCGCTCACGCCCGGCGTGGCGTTGGAGTTCGACCAGGTCGAGTTCCGGTACGACCCCGAGCACCCCGCGCCCGTCCTGCACGGGCTCAGCCTGAAGCTGGCCCCCGGCGAGACGCTGGCCCTGGTCGGCGCGTCCGGCTCGGGCAAGTCGACGGTGGCGCAGCTGGTGCCCCGGTTCTACGACCCGGCGGCCGGCGCGGTCCGCCTCTACGGCCACGACCTGCGCGACCTCACCCTCGACTCGGTCCGGGCCGCGGTCGGCATCGTCCCCGAGGAGAGCTTCCTGTTCTCCGAGACGGTCCGGACCAACATCGCGTACGGACGGCCCGACGCCACCGACGAGCAGGTCGTGGCGGCGGCCCGCGCGGCGCAGGCGGACGAGTTCGTCCGGGAGCTGCCCGACGGCTACGAGACCAAGGTCGGCGAGCAGGGGCTCACGCTCTCCGGCGGCCAGCGCCAGCGCATCGCGCTCGCCAGGGCGATCCTCACCGACCCGGGCGTCCTGCTGCTGGACGACGCCACCTCGGCGGTCGACCCGCAGATCGAGGCGGAGATCCACGACGCGCTGCGCTCGGTCATGACCGGCCGCACCACGCTGCTGATCGCGCACCGCCGTTCCACCCTCCAGCTGGCCGACCGGATCGCGGTGCTGGACCACGGCCGCCTGCTGGACATCGGAACGCACGAGGAGCTCGACGGCCGATGTCCCCAGTACAGGGTGCTGATCTCGGATCCCGAGGCCGGTCGGACCCGGCCCGCGGCCGCCACTGGAACACCGGCCGACGCACTGAACGAGAACCCCCGGACCGACACCGCCCGGACCGAAACCCCTCAGGCCGAAGCCTCTCAGGCCGAGGCCCCGCAGGCCGGAAACAACCGGGCCGACGAGCTCGTCACGGAGCCCTCAGGCAGCCCCGCCGCCGAGGCCGATGCCGATGCCACCCCCGGGACCACGGCGGACGCCCCGGCGTCGCAGCCCCTCCCCGACCTGCCGACCCCGGCCCTGGCCAAGGCGGCCCGCACCGCCGACCCGGACCTGCTCGCCAAGGTCGCCGCACTCCCCCCGGCCACCGACGAGCCGGCGATCCCCCGGTCCCAGGCGGAGGCCGCCGACCCGGACTTCAGCCTCCGGCGAGTGCTGCGCCCCTTCCGCGGCCCGCTGGCCGTCGCGCTGCTCCTCGTCGCCCTGGACGCGGGCGCCGGCCTGGTGCTGCCGATCCTGATCCGGCACGGCATCGACGACGGCGTGAGCAAGGGCCTGATGTCGGGCGTCGCCGTCGCCTCCCTGACCGCCCTGGTGATCGTCCTGCTGGACTGGCTGGTGCAGGGCGCCGAGAACCGGGTCAGCGGCCGTACCGGTGAGCGGGTGCTCTACACGCTCCGACTCAAGATCTTCGCCCACCTCAACCGACTCGGCCTGGACTACTACGAGCGCGAGCTGTCCGGCCGGATCATGACCCGGATGACCACCGACCTGGACTCGCTGACGTCCTTCCTGCAGACCGGAGTCGTCACGGCGGTGGTCAGCCTGCTGACCTTCCTCGGCATCTTCGCGGCCCTGCTGGTCATCGACGCCGGCCTGGCGCTCGTGGTCTTCGCGGTGCTGCCGCTGCTGGTGGTGGCGACGCTGGTCTTCCGCAAGAAGTCCAAGCAGCAGTACGAGATCTCGCGCGACCTGATCAGCACGGTCAACGCCGACCTCCAGGAGAACGTCGCCGGCATGCGGATCGTCCAGGCCTTCCGTCGGCTGGACGCCAACACCGACCGCTTCGTCGCCAGGGGCATCGCCTACCGCGAGGCCCGGGTCCGCGCGCAGCTCTACATCTCGCTGTACTTCCCGTTCGTGCAGTTCCTCTCCAGCGTCGCCGCCGCGCTGGTGCTGATCGTGGGCGCGTCGCGGGTCGACTCCGGGACGCTCACCGTCGGTGCGCTGGTCGCCTACCTGCTCTACATCGACCTGTTCTTCGCGCCGGTCAACCAGCTCTCGCAGGTCTTCGACGGTTACCAGCAGGCCGCGGTGGGTCTGGGCCGGATGCGCGAACTGCTGCAGACCCGGACCACCACCGCGGAGGTGGCCGACCCGGTGCCGGTGCGGGGCGGGCTCCGCGGCGAGATCGACTTCGAGGACGTCGGATTCGCCTACAACGGCGGCGCCGAAGGCGCCCCGTCCGTGCTCACCGGCGTCAGCCTGCACATACCCGCCGGTCAGACGGTGGCGCTGGTCGGCGAGACGGGGGCCGGCAAGTCCACCCTGGTCAAGCTGGTCGCCCGGTTCTACGACGCGACCGCCGGCACCGTCCGCGTGGACGGCGTCGACCTGACCCGGTACGACCTGGCGCAGTACCGCCACCGGCTCGGCGTGGTGCCGCAGGAGGCGTACCTGTTCGCGGGCACGGTGCGCGAGGCGATCGCGTACGGCCGGCCCTCGGCCTCGGCGGCCGAGGTGGAGGCGGCGGCCCGGGCGGTCGGCGCGCACGACATGATCGTCCGGCTGTCGGGCGGCTACGAGCACGAGGTCACCGGGCGGGGGCGGAACCTCTCGGCCGGCCAGCGCCAGCTGATCGCCCTGGCCCGGGCGGAGCTGGTCGACCCGGACATCCTGCTCCTGGACGAGGCCACCGCCGCGCTCGACCTGGCCACCGAGGCTGCCGTCAACCACGCCTCGGACCGGCTCAGCGGCGGCCGCACCACGCTGGTCATCGCCCACCGCCTCACCACGGCCGAACGCGCCGACCGTGTGGTGGTCCTGGACCACGGCAAGGTGGTCGAGGACGGCACGCACGCCGAGCTGCTCGCACAGGGCGGTGTGTACGCGCGGCTCTGGCAGGCGTTCATCGCCGACGGCCACCCGGCGCCGGAGCCCGAGCCGGTGGTGGGATAGCGGCCGCAGCCGCGGAGGGAACGGGCGAGGGGTCAGGCCGCGATCAGTGAGGTGAGCAGTCCGGAGGCGTCGATCCCGCGCGGCAGGTCGCTGACCTGCCCGTCGCCCACCTCCACCACCCGCCAGCCGGAGCCGTCGGCCCGGCTGGCGAGGTCGGTGGTGACGAAGCGGCAGCCGAGGGCCCGGACCAGTGGCCTCACCCCGGTGAGGTCCGGTTCGGCGCTCTGCCCGGGTGCGTCCGGGTGCGGTCCGACCAGCACGGGCTCGCCGTCCAGCCACCACACGCGGGCCTCCACCGGCCGCTCCCCGTTCCCGCCGCGACCCCGCGCGCCCGCCGGTCCGCCGGCCGGCCCGCCTCCGGCTCCGGGTTCGTTCACGAGCCCGTCCGTCGTGCCGTCGCCGCCGCCGGCCCGCGCGAACTCCTCGTACCGGCGCAGCACCACGCCGCCCGCCAGGAACTCGCCCTGCAACTCGACGAAGCGATCCACCACCCGCCCGACGGAGGCCAGGTCGGACAGCTCGGGGACGTAGCAGGCCTCGTCCCACTCGTGCTTGCGGGACTTCACGTAGTCCTTGACGATCGCCGGGCCGTGCCCGCCGAGCCGTTCGACGGCGGCGGCCAGCTGCTCGGCCCCGGGGCGGCCCGCCGCCGGGGACAGCGGGATCCAGGTGCTCGGCGGGGTCGCGCCCTCGAACACGCCGTACCAGCCGGGCAGTTCGTGTGCCGAGGCGTAACCGGCCGCACTGGTGAGCAGGTTGGCACCGCGGTCGGCCAGGGCCCGGTCGAAGGCGGCGTAGTCGACGGCAGGGATCATCCAGCCCCGGCACCAGAGCGGGCCGCAGTCCTCCGGCACCCGCCGGACCGCCTCCGCGACGTCTCCGGCGAGCAGCGCGTCGTGGTCGACGAGGTACTGCTCGCCGCCCAACTCCCGCAGTGTCCGGGCCTCCCAGGCGAAGTGCGGGTCGGGCCGGCGCGGGTTGAGCGGGTCGGCGGGGAAGACGATCGCTGGTGCGGGCATGGGGGTCAGAGTACGGCCACGGGACGCTCGCGGCGGGGTGAACACCCTCTCTGCCCGCGGTTGGTGCCACAGCCCCGGCGCTAATCCGCTCGACGCTGCGCGACCGGCGCTGGGAGAGTGATCCGATGCGAAATCTGCTGCGGCGAGCGAGGCGTGTCCCCAGGCAGGCGGCCCGGACGGTGGTGATGGACGGGAGCGGCTCCGTCTTCCTGCTCCGCTCCGACAACAGTGAGGTCGGCGTCCACTGGACGATGCCCGGCGGTGGCATCGAGGCGGGCGAGACACCGTGGACCGGTGCCCGGCGCGAGCTCTGGGAGGAGACCGGCTGGACCGACCTGGAACCCGGGCCGCTGCTCTGCACCTGGGAGCACGACTTCACCTGGCACGGCACGCCCGTCCGCCAGCACGAGCACATCTACCTGACCAGCGGACCGAACCGGGGCCCGGGCGGCGACGTCAGCGCGGTGCACACCGCCGACGGCATCCTCGGCTGGCGCTGGTGGACCCCCGCCGATCTGGCCGACGAGGACGCTGACGCCCTCTGGCCGCCCAGACTCCCGGAGTTGCTGGCCGATGTCCGGGAGGGCTGGCTGGCCGACCGACGCGAACCGCAGCCCGTCCACCTCGGCTACGTCCCCAACGCCCCGGCGTCGGCTCCCTGACGCACCGGCCGGCGGCCACAAGGCCCCCCGGCGACCAGGGCGCCCCGCCGCCGGTCACCTTGCCGCGGGTCACTCTGCCACCGGCTGCCGGGACGCCTGCCGCCGACCACCGGAGCCATGGCACTCCGGACCCGTGACCGGTGACCGAGGCGTGATCGAGGCGAGACCGACAGGCCCAGGACGTGGCGGACAACGCCTCAGCGCGGAGACCGCCCGCCGCGTCGGCCCGGTCGCCCGGCCGGGCCGGACTGCCAGCCGTGCAGGTCGAGCTCCCGGTCGTGCAGCGCGCCGGGGTTGATCAGTACCGACAGCTGCGCATCGGCCAGCCGGCCGAGGTCGAGGCCGGTGGCCTGGAGGAGGTGGTCCGTCGGTACCGAGACGGCGATGGCGGGCCGCCACGAGGGCAGCACCACCAGGACGGTGCCGCGGCCGACCCGGACCAGCTCGGCCTTCACCCGCACCGGCTGCCGCTCCTCGGGGCGGCCGACGGTGTCGGGAAGGTTCGGGGTGCCCCCGATCAGGATGCCGAGCGGCGTCTCGGCCGTGGCGGGCACGGCCTCGCCGAAGGGCCCGGCCGCGGCGGGCACGGCCGGTGCGGCGTCCGGTGGCACGGCCATTGGCGTCGCCCCGCGCTTCTCCGCGTCCTCGGCCTCGCCGCTTGTCGCGACCTCGGGATGCATGCGGCGCAGCCGTCGCGAGGGTGAGGGCCGCTTGGCCCGGAGGATCCGCAGCTCCTCCTGCGCGGCCCGCAGGACGGGAACGGTCTGCTGTACCTCCGCGGGCTCCGGCGACTGGAGCCGGGTGAACCCCCCGACGTCGGCTCCCCTGCCCGCGCCGGTTCCCGTCGCGGTGCCCGAACCGGCACCCGGGCCGGCGGCGGATCCGGCGCCCTCGGTCAGCAGTTCGTTGACCTCCGCGACCGGCCGACGGCAGGCGGCGGCGAGCTCGGCGCTCGAACGGCCCTGCCCGTAGGCGGTCCGCAGTCGCTCGGCCAAACCGGCCCGGACCAGTGCGGCCGTGTGCCCGCTCTCGCCGTCCCCGGCCGCGACAGCCCCGCCCCCTGCGTCCCCGCCCCCGGCAGCCCCGCCCCCGACAGTTTCGCCCCGAGCGGCCCCTGTGTCTTCCACGTCGCCGCGCCGCGGGCGCGGCACCGAGCCGTGGCGGGCACCGCCGGCCACCCCGGAGTCCGTCGCCGCCGCGATCGCGCAGAGCCCGGCGGCCGGGGCGGCCGCACCGGAGGCGGGCCGGTCGCCGGCGGGAACCCCGTCCACGGGAAGGCCGGGCGCGGGCAGGCCGGCTGACGGCAGGTCGGAAGCGGTCGCGGTCTGGTCGAGCGTGGTCATCGGCACGGGCCCTTCGGGGTACGGTCCCGACGATCCTCCCGCACGCCGCGACCAGCTCCAAGCGGCTTTCCCCCGGGTGTGGGCGACGACACCGTCCGACCCTCTGCGCCGCCGCCCCGCCGTCCCGGACTCAGGTACCCGGAGCGACGAAGCCCTTCAGGTCGGCCAGCACGACGTTGGCCGCAGAGACGCCGAGCCCGAGGAACCAGGTCTCGTCCGAAACCGGCCGGGCCTGACCGGACTTGACCGCGCCGAGGGTCTTCCAGAGCGGTCCGCCGAGCACCGCGTCCTGGTTGGTGGAGCTGGGCGTGCCGTACACGCCGTAGAAGACCCAGTCGGCGTCGGCCTTGTCGATCTGCTCGGGGCTGATCTCGACGGCCAGCTCCTTGACCTGCTCGATCTTGGGCTGCGGCAGCGGGACGTCGGTGAGGACGGTGCCGATGAAGGACAGTTCGGCGTACAGCCGGGTCTTGCCGGGCATGAACCGCAGCGGCGTGATGGTGGGCCGCTTGTCACCCAGCTTGGCGCCGATCGCGGCGGCCGCCGCCTGGTAGGCGTCGAGCTGCGCCTTGGCCTCCGCCTCCAGGCCGAAGGGGGCGGCGTTGAGCTGGAAGTTCTGCTTCCAGGGGTAGCCGGGGCGCAGCGAGAAGACGGTCGGCGCGATCTTGGAGAGCTGCGCGTACTGGTCCTGGGCGCGGAGCTGGCTGCCGAGGATCAGGTCGGGCTTGAGCGCGGCGATGGCCTCCAGGTTGAGGCTGTTGATGGTGCCGACGGCCGCCGGGTTCCCGGCCCTGTCCTTGAGGTAGGACGGCATGGTCTTCGAGCCGTCGGTGTGGACGACGCCGACCGGCTGGATGCCGAGCGAGACGACGTTGTCGAGCTCGCCGGTGTCCAGGACGACGACCCGCACCGGCTTGGCCGGGATGACGGTCTCGCCCATGGCGTGCCTGACGGTGCGCGGGTAGACGCCGGGTGCGGCGTCGGTCCCGAAGCCCTTCATCTTCTCGATCACGGTGGCGTAGTCGTCGCCGCCCTGCTTCACCGACTTCTGGTCCGGCGACGAGCCGGCGGAGGAGCCGGAGGAGGCCTTGGCCGAGCCGCCGGCCGATGCTCCGGACCCGCCGGAGCCCCCGCAGGCGGTGAGCAGGCCGCCCAGGCCGAGGACGGCGCCGCCGGCGAGACCGGCGGTGAGGAGCCTGCGGCGGGAGGGGGTGGGGCTGACGACGGTCCGGTCGGCGGGGTGGGGGGCCACGCGACGCTCCTTCTCGGTCGATCGAAGTTAGGTGAGGCAAACCTATCCGAACCCCCTGGGGAGGTCGATCGCGAGGCTCCGAGGTGGGGCGCAAACCGTCTCAAGACGTGACATAAAGGGGAAATCAACCTGCCGCCAACCCTTCGAAAACAAGGTACATGACGGTTGTATCCCGTTAATTCATTCACTCATAGCGGCTCTCGGTAAATAAATCGAAGCGAGTGGTTCAGATCACCAAGAGTTGGTCTACTCAACCTTCCGTACTCCCACCTAGGGTGCGCTGGTGTTTGATCAGCAGCTCTCAGAGCACGGAAGCAGCGGCCGGGCAACGGCGCCCGCCGCTCCGCAGGGTGCCCCGGTCAGTGGCGCCAGTGGTGGAGCCCCCGACCCGGGGGCGGCGGGGGCAACGGGGGACAAGGGCCTACGGGGCAACTCGGTCGGCCTGCTGAGCAGCGTGGTCCTGGGCGTCTCCACGGTCGCCCCGGTCTACTGCCTGACCGCGACGCTGGGTCCGACCGTCACCGCCGTCGGCGTCCAGATGCCCGCGGTCTTCCTGGCCGGCTTCCTGCCGATGCTGCTCGTCGCGTTCGCCTACAAGGAGCTGAACAAGGACTTCCCGGACTGCGGGACGTCCTTCACCTGGACGGTCAAGGCCTTCGGCCCCCGGATCGGCTGGATGGCCGGCTGGGGACTGACGGTCGCCACGATCATCGTGCTCTCCAACCTGGCCGGGGTGGCGACCGACTTCCTCTACCTGATGCTCGGCGAGATGACCGGCAGCAGCGGGATCGCCGAGCTGAACGACAACAAGGCCGTCCACCTCCTCACCGTGGTCATGCTGATCGCCGCCGCCACGGCGATGAGCTACCGGGGCATGACGGCCACCAAGTGGTTCCAGTACAGCCTGGTCGGCCTCCAGCTGGCCGTGCTGCTGCTCTTCTCGGTCATCGCCATCGGCAAGGCCGCCGCCGGCGACCTGCCCGACTCGATCGGCTTCTCCGCCTCCTGGCTCAACCCGCTCCAGGTCACCTCGTTCAGCGCGTTCACCGCCGGCCTGTCGCTGTCGATCTTCATGTACTGGGGCTGGGACACCTGCCTCACCATGAACGAGGAGACCCTCGGAAGCGCCAAGACCCCGGGCCGGGCCGCGATGATCTCCATGGTCACCCTGGTCGGCTCCTACCTCCTGGTCGCGATCGCCTCCCAGATGTTCGCCGGCGTCGGCGACAACGGCACCGGCCTCGGCAACCCGGCCACCGCCGACAACGTCTTCTCCGCGCTGGCCCGCCCGGTGCTCGGCTCGCCGTGGAGCATCCTGCTCTTCCTGGCCGTCGTCGCCAGCGCCGCCGCCAGCCTGCAGACCACCTTCATCCCCGTGGCCCGCACCCTGCTCGCGATGAGCTCCTACCGGGCCGTGCCGCCGCGCTTCGGCTCCGTCCACCCGCGCTTCCGCACCCCCGGCTACGCCACCGTGGCCGCCGGCGCCGCCACCGCCGTCTTCTACGTCGGCATGAGCGTGATCAGCGAGAACGTCGTCCAGGACACCATCCTGGCGCTCGGCCTGATGATCTGCTTCTACTACGCCCTGACCGCCTTCGCCTGCGTCTGGTACTTCCGCCGCTCGCTCCTGGGCGGCCTGCGCGACCTGGTCCTCCGTGGCGTCGCCCCGCTCATCGGCGGCGTGCTCCTCAGCGCGGTCTTCCTGCAGACCCTCACCGACGCGTGGGACCCGGGCTACGGCAGCGGCGCCGTCCTCGGCATCGGCTCCGTGTTCGTCATCGGCGTCGGCATCCTGCTGCTCGGCGCCGTGCTGATGACCTGGTACGGCGCGTACCGGCCGGAGTTCTTCCGCGGCGAGACGCTGCGCAAGGACACCCCCGCACTGGTGGTGGAGGACTGACGGCGGGGCGAGCGGTGCCGGGGAGGCAGCGCCCCGGGTCCTCCCGAAAACCCTGACGCCGTCGGGGGAGCGGCGCTATCCTCCACCACATGAAGCGCTTCGCAGGTCTCAGCTGGTGGCCGTCCTAGGACGGCCACCAGCCACGCCTGACCAGGGCCGTCCGGATGGACGGCCCTGTTGCGTCTCCCCACGGGACGGGCCCGTACCCCGGACGGCCACCACCACCGCCGTACCGAGGAGAGACCCCATGACCGCCACCACCGCACCGCACTCCACCGGCCCCGCGGCCGCCGGCTCCGTGACCGCTGGCACCGCGGCCGCTGACGCGACGGCCAGCGATCCCGCGGCCTCCGACACCCCGGCCGCCGACCTGGACGAGCGGATCCGCCGCAACCCCGGGGCCCACCGGATCCTCACCGGCGACCGCCCCACCGGCCCGCTCCACCTCGGCCACTACTTCGGCTCCCTGCAGAACCGGGTCCGCCTCCAGCGCCTCGGCGTCGAGCTGTTCATCGTCATCCCCGACTACCAGGTCATCACCGACCGGGACGTCGCCGACCGCCTCGCCGAGCACACCGAGAACCTCGTCCTCGACTACCTCGCCATCGGCATCGACCCCGACCGGGCCACGATCTTCACCCACAGCGCCGTGCCCGCCCTCAACCAGCTGCTACTGCCGTTCCTCAGCCTGGTCAGCGTCGCCGAGCTGAACCGAAACCCAACCGTCAAGGACGAGATCGCCCACTCCCGCCAGTCGGCGGTGAACGGGCTGATGCTCACCTACCCCGTCCACCAGGCCGCGGACATCCTCTTCTGCAAGGCGAGCGTCGTCCCCGTCGGCCGGGACCAGCTGCCCCACCTCGAAATCACCAGGACCGTCGCCCGCCGCTTCAACGAGCGCTACCCGCACCCGGACGGCACCGCCGTCTTCCCCCGCCCCGAGGCCATGCTCTCCGCCGCCCCGCTGCTGCTCGGCACCGACGGCGGGAAGATGAGCAAGAGCCGCGGCAACGCCATCCCGCTCTCCGCCGACGAGGACACCACCGCCCGCCTGATCAAGGGGGCCAAGACCGACACCGAGCGCCGGATCGGTTACGACCCGGACGCCCGCCCCGAGGTCTCCAGCCTCGTCCTGCTCGCCGCGCTCTGCCAGGACCGCGCACCCGAGGCCGTCGCCGACGAGATCGGAGACGGCGGCAGCGCCGCGCTCAAGCGCACGGTGACCGAGGCCGTCAACGACCACCTCCGCCCGATCCGCGCCCGCCGCGCCGAACTCGCCGCCGACCGCGGCTACGTCCGGCAGGTGCTCCGCGCCGGCGCCGACCGCGCCAACACCGTCGCGGAATCCACCCTCCACGAGGTCAGGGCGGTGATGGGGTCGGCATGAACGCAGCAGGGCATATCTTGTCTGGTCGGCGTCACGGACGGCACCGCCCCCGAGCCGTCCCGCCGCCGTCCCGCCGCCGCCCCTGACCCGAACCACTCCACTCCGGAAGGAACCTGGCAATGGATCAGCGCACTCCCGCGCCCGCCCGAGGCCTGACCCGTCCGCCCCGGCTCCTCCCCGGGGACCGCATCGCCGTGGTGGCCCCCAGCAGCCCGATCGATCCCGAGCGGCTCACCGCCGGGTCCGAGATCCTGCGCTCCTGGGGGCTGGAGGTCACGGTCGGACCGCACGTCCTCGACACCCACCCCGTCCTCGGCCACCTCGCCGGCACCGACGCCGACCGGGCCGCCGACCTCCAGTCCGCCTGGCTCGACCCCGCCGTTGACGCCGTCATCTGCGCCCGCGGCGGCTACGGCGTGCACCGCATCGTCGACCTGCTCGACTGGGACGCCATGCGCGCCGTACCGCCCAAGGCGCTGATCGGCTTCAGCGACGTCAGCTCGCTGCACGAGGCCTTCGCCCAGCGGCTCGGCATCGCCACCCTCTACGGACCGATGAGCGCGGCCGCCTCCTTCATCCAGGACGGTCCGACCGCCGACCACCTGCGACGCACCCTCTTCGACCCCGAGTCCGTCACGGTCCTCACCTCGCCCACCGCCGAGACCCTCGTCCCGGGCAGCGCCCGCGGCATCACGGCGGGCGGCTGCCTCCACGTCATCACCGCCGAGCGCGGCACACCGGCCGCCCGCCCCTCCTTCGCCGGCACCATCCTGATCCTGGAGGACGTCCACGAGCACCCGTACCAGCTCGACCGCCTCGTCACCCAGCTGCTGCGCTCAGGCGCGCTCGACGGTGTCGCCGGCGTCGCGCTCGGCTCCTGGGACGGCTGCGGCCGGCCCGAGCGGGTCCGGGAGGTCATGCTCGACCGGCTCGGCCCGCTCGGCATACCCGTCGTCTGGGAGCTGGGCTTCGGTCACTGCCCCTCCACCCTGACCGTGCCGCTCGGGGTCCCCGCCCTGCTCGACGCCGACAGCGGGACCCTCACCCTGGAGACGCCCGCCCTCGCCCCGCGGAGCTGACGGCCGCCCGGGCGCGGTCAGTAGGGTGCGCCCATGAACGAGGACACCCACACCGCTCCTGATCTCGCGGCGCTCGCCCTCGGTCTCCTCCGGGGCCCGGGAAGCAACGCCCGCACCATCCTCGGACTTGCCGGCCCACCCGGCGCCGGCAAGTCCACCCTCGCCCGGCACCTGGTCGCCGAGGTCGAACGCCGCGAAGGCCCCGGAAGCGCCGCGTACCTCCCGCTCGACGGCTTCCACCTCTCCGCCGCCCAGCTCGACCGCCTCGGCCTGAACCACCGCAAGGGCGCCCCCGCGACCTTCGACGCCCACGGGTACGTCGCGCTGCTGCGCCGCGTCGCGTCGGACCGCTTCCAGGACATCTACGTCCCCGACTTCGACCGTGAGCTCGACGAACCCGTCGCCGCCCGCCACGTCGTCGCGCCGCACGCCCGGCTCGTCATCACCGAAGGCAACTACCTCGCCGCCACCGAGCACCCCTGGCCGGAGGCCCGCCGCCTGCTGCGCGAGCTCTGGTACGTGGACGCCGAGGACACCGTCCGTGAGGACCGCCTGCTCCGCCGCCACCGCGCCGGCGGCCGTGACGAGGCTTCGGCCCGCCACTGGGTCACCACCAACGACCACCCCAACGGCGAGTACGTGAAGACGAGCCGCTCCCTCTGCACCCGCATCGTCCGGGTCAGCGGTTTGCCTGCGACTCAGGAAGGGCGTAGTGTTCTCTAGTCGCTCGGCAGGGAGCACCGGACACGCATCGGCGCGGACGGTCCCGGAGCGGCCAATCCCTGGAAACACCACTTCCCGGTTCGGGCTGGGTCGTGCTTTGCCATTTTCGGCGGTGCGGCTCAGGTCTTATTCGGCGTGTCCGTTTATATGGATTGCGGCCGGATTCGCTTCTCGGAGCGGGGATGGGCTAGAGTTTGAAACGTCGGACGGGGCGTCAAGCCGCAGAAGACATCAGCGAGTTGGATGAACGAAGCGCCGGAAACGGAGCGGAGAACATCTGATAAGCTGGGAACACGAAAGAACGAAGCGCCCGGAGGGCCCGCTGGAAGGCGGACCGAAGGAAGTGTCCGTTCCTTGAGAACTCAACAGCGTGCCAAAAGTCAACGCCAGATATGTTGACATCCCCGGCCTCGGACCTGTTCCGGGGTTGGAGATTCCTTTTGAAATAACACAGCGAGGACGCAGTGCGCGGGGCCGCCCTATTCCGGTGGTTGCCGTGCCGCTCAACGCGGGTGTGAACCGGATTACCGGTAATCATTCA
>NZ_JAGIYX010000027.1:0-145738 GCF_017813315.1 Kitasatospora sp. RG8 | reverse complement strand
GGGGGCGGAAGCCTGCGGCTTAATCGTCGCCTGACGGCTCCTCAGGCGGTGCTGACGCACCGCCAGGTGCGGGGGTGCCGGCTACGCCGTCACCATGCGTGGCGTTGGCCTCGGCTGCGCCTCGGCAGGCGGGTGGGTGGTTGGGGGAATTCGCCGGTGGCGAATTCGTGGGCGCGGCACGCGCCGATGGAGCGGGCGTGGGGCGTCGCTGCGCTCCGCCTTTCCGGCGGTGTTTTCCCCGGGCCTACGGCCCGTCAATCGGTCGCCTTTCCGGTCTTGTTCGGCTGGTGTTTTCACGGCCCTACGGGCCGATTGGCTGGCAGGGTTTCCCGGGTTGCGCCCGGGGGTGGGCGTTGACGATGTGACGCGAAATTCGGGTAGTGGCCCATCCCTCCGATCGGGCGGGGTGCCGGCCGGGGCCTGCGGCCCCTCGGCGTTGACGATGTGTCGCGGACTTCCGGTATCAGTCACAACCCCACCCCCGGGGGCCCTCCCTCGGTCCCGGCCTGTGGGGTGCTCGGGGCTGTTCCACCATGTGGTTGCTGGGCTGGCGGCCCATCCGACGCCTCTGGGGCGGGGCCTGCGGCCCTCGGGAGCAACCTCCGGGCCCACCGGTCCGGCTCGGTCTCCCCGGCTCCGGTGGCGGGCCCTCACGGACGCCCCGCACGGTGGTGCCTGACGGGCCCTCAACCGCACACTCCGGACCGGAATCTGAAGCGTATCCGGAGACGTTCCACCGGCTTCCGCGCAGCCACTATCCTACCGATTCCCTGGCAGGCGCTGGAGGCGAACAGGCAACCTCGCGGAAACCGTCCATCACGGCTCTTTCCTGCCGCACTCCCAGCGGGAATCCGAATTCCCTCCCGCTCCCTTTCTAGCAGCAATCAGAACCAATTTCGAGGCGCAGCGGCGGGGAATCGAATTCAGGCATTCCGGAAAGGGGTCTACGGCCCTCCACGCCGACACGTCAACCGCCCTTCCCGACCGCACAGAAAATCCCGACCATCGTCAACCGATCAATTCCCGAAACAGCGACACCAAACCGAACACCGAGCCAGGCCGACAGAGAGGGGCGCGGCGGCCGCCCCAGAGAATCGCGTCAGCGGCGGGGAGCTGCCGGGGCCGGCCCACCGGGCAGACCGATGCAGTGCGCTCCCGTACCGCACATCGCGGTGTAGCGCTCAGCCGTGGATCTCCCAGGCCCTCTGCGGGAACCAGTGAGGGAGGTCGTCGAGGGCCTCCGCGGGGAAGAACACCGGCCGGGTGAGCAGACGGTCGTGCGCCCGCTGGACGTTGACCACCACGCCCAGGAGGTCCGACCGGGGCACGCCCAGGCTCATGTACGACACCTCGGCGTCGCGTTCCTCCATCCACTGCCCCACCTCTGAGGGAGTCCGGCCCACGAGCGCGGTGCCCTCCACGGTGACCTGCGGCCCGCACAAGGCGTCGACCGCGACACCGGACAACCGCTCGTTCCGGTAGTACAGGTGCAGGCCGAACTCCCGGTACCTGCCCTCACAGACCTTCCAGGTGTCGTCTCCCGGCCCGCTGGTCCACGTCCGGTGCTCGGTGTCCCCGGTGAGAGCGCTCATCGCGGCCGTCACCTCGTCAGCACTCATACCGAAACGCAACGGCCCCACGGACGTGAACGACTCCAGCACCCACTGCACACGATCCTCGTCTGGCTGAACACGCCACCACTCCTCAAACATGATCAACACTCTCCCCGACACCACCGACATCCGCAGGCATCCAGGACACCGCCCAGCCTGAACCTCGGGCGCAGCGGACGGGCCGGGACACAGCCCGCACCCGGCGGGTCGGCCCGCCGAGCACTCCCGGACAGCGCCTGGACGTTCTCCAGGGCGGCCTGACGGCCACCCAGCACTGGCCCCCACCACCCGGCCGGGACGGCGGCGCAGCAGGCGGGCAGCGGGCAGGCAGCGGCGCAGCAGGCCGGAACGACCCGGACGGCGGCAAACTATCGAGAAGCGCCCAGCCCGGCACCACCAAACCGAACACCAACCCCCGACCCGCAAATCAAGCCCGAATTCATACCACAACCCAGCGCCCAATCCGCCGAAACAACCAGGCGGAATACCGGACGGAATTCAACCCCGAATCCACATCCAACAATGCCCCACCGGCCCTCAAGCGGGCCGACCCAGCCTCTGACCCCATCAACCATCACACACAGTCACAAAAACAGCCCGGCCGCCGACCCATAGAACGCTTCAACAGGTCCAACCAAAGGTCCAGACAACTAGGCCTATGAGGCCATTTCATGCCCACAGCAGATAACAGGTCACACTCGGCGGCCCCTCGCCGGGTAGAGCTTGGCGGGCAGCACCAGCGGGCCCAAGCCCTTCGCGGCGCGGACCCGTACGCACTCGGGGCACTCCAGCCGGTCCGGCCCGGCCTTCTCCCGCCACTCCAGCTCCGAACCCTTCGTGTGCTGGGACGGTCAGAAGGGCGGGTTGTCAGGATCGCCGTCGCCATGAGGCCAGGCGGAGCTGGGGAGGTATGGGCTACGGTCGTCATCACCAGGCCGGGCGAGGCCGGCGGTGTCGTGGCCCCACGCGGTCAGGGCGTCAAGGGCCTGCCGACGACGCCACCGCGTGTCGCAGACGAGCAGAAGACGTCGGGCGCGGCCGACCAGGCTGTCACGGTGCCCGGACAGGTCGGGGTGTTCCGCGAACGCCAGAGCGGCGCACAACGCCTCCTCGGCGACCGTGGCGTCGGGGTCGTCGAGGAACGGAGCCACCGCCTGGAACAGCACTGGCCTGAGGGCACGCAGGGCCGCCATGGGCGGGTAGCTCTCGAGGAAGTCCTCCTCGAAGTACCGCTGATGGGCCGCAACACAGGCGTCGTCACTGTCCCAGGCGATACCGGCCAGCCAGCCCAGCAGCAGAGCACAGACTTTGTCCGCTGCCCCGCGGTAATGCTCAGCGCGGCGGGCCAGGACCGCCGCGACACCCAACGCCACGGGCGCGGTCGCCTCGTAAATCGTGTTCTGGTGCTGCACCGGCTCCAGCGCATTGAGCACCCGCCCAGTCTCCTCCGCAGTCAGGCCCGAGCCCAGGAGCGGGGCCAGTACCCGGGGAAGCCCTTCCGCGGTCCCGTACGCGGTACCCAGCAAAGGCCAATCCGTGCCCCGCACCAGCGCCCACGGATCCGGCAGGACATCGGGAAGCGGCACGGGAAGACCCGGGTAAGGGCCAGAAGTCGTCGTCACCCGCCGCACCCTATGACCCGTCACCGACACCCGAGCACACGTCTCCGGAGCGCGACGACCACCGACAAGCGAGGAGCCGGCCTTCCCCCGATCGAACCCCGGCACGTCCAACACGGGCGCAACGCGGCGTTCGCGGTACGGGCGGCCTCCTCGGCCCAGCTCCAGCTTCGAGCCGGCCTTCCCGCCGATCGAGCCCCGGCACGTCCAGCACGGGCGTAGCGCGGCGTTCGCGGTACGGGCGGCCTCCAGCTGCTCCTGGGCCTCCTGTTCCAGGCGCTGGGTGTGTTCCTGGTGGCAGGGCCAGCAGCGGCCGCCGGGACGGCGGGTCCAGTAAGCGAGGTGGTTGACTCGGGCTCGGCCGAGTGGCTTCCTGAAAGCAGGACCACTCGTCTCCGACGGAGGCAGCAATGTCCGAACAGCGACCTTCCGAAAATTCTCGACCCGGGACGCCGCCACCCGGTGTCGATGGCGGTTGGACCCGCTGGGACAAGGGAGCCAGCCCCTCGCCGCCTCGGCCCCGCGAGCCTCGCAGGCTGTTCCTGTGGATCTTCCTCGCTGTTCAGGCGTTGTTCGTGATCTGGATCATCACCGGCTCCGTGAACAGCACCAGATCAGCCGGCAAGAGCTGCGCCGGCCTGACCGGCCAGGACTTCACCAATTGCATCAACGCAGGACATGTGGGCACGACCATCGGCATCGGCTTGATCGTCGGGCTTTGGGCGGCAGTCGACATCATCCTGGGGATCACCTACCTCATCTACCGTCTCAGCCGCCGAGACCAGCCGTAACGTTCCGCACAGCGCCAGCCAGCGTCATGGCAGGTCCAGCAGCAGCCTTGCGGGCCGCGGTCCCTTTGGCGTCCGATGCACACCCAGGTGCTCTCCTCCTCCAGCCCATCGCCGCACTCCACGCAGGCCAGGGAGTCCGTCCGCTCCCGGTGGGCCTTCTGCTGCTCATCCTCCCGGACGGCCCGGCGCCGGTCGTAGGCAGCGCGGTTGTTCGGGTTCTCCAACGCCTCGGTCAGGCAGTGCCGGCCCGACGAGATGGCGGGCTTTTCGCTGCCCGTCGTCGGCAACGGGAGTGGTCCCGGCACGTGCGGGGGCGGCAGCACCAGCAGGCCTCTGTCCTTCTCGGACCGGTCCCGGGCGCACTGCGGGCACTCCGGCCAGTCCCGCCCGGCCTTCCCCCACAACTCCAGCTCCGAACCCTCCTCCCCACCAATCGAACCCTCAGCGCCCGACTCCTGGATCCGCACCCTGCCGGATGTCCGATCAGCCTGCGCTGCCGGAGAGGCACGCCTTGCTGGAGCGAGAGGGCCTGATCGTGGACATCACCGCCGACCAGTTCCCCGATTCGCCGGGCTCGGCTGTGTGGGTCACCCGTGACCGCACCTGGCACGCGCGGTTCGCCCCGGCCGAGGACCGGGGACGGCTGTCGCGGCCACAGGACGACGAACTCCTGGACGCCTACGCCGTACTACGCGACGCGGCCGACGGTGGCGGAGCCGAGAACGCAGTGCGTGCCAAGTGAAGCGCCGAGGACGAGGGGGGTTGGATGCGAAGGCGCAGTCGCCGGGCGGTCAGGTCGAGCCGGCAGGCGGCGGCCGTCGGGGCCGGTCGTCTCCCGCAGATCCAGCTTCGAGCCCCCTCCCCCCCGATCGAGCCCCTCCACGTCCAGCACGGGCGCAGCGCGGCGTTCGCGGTACGGGCTGCTTCCAGCCTGGTCGGTCCGAAGCTGGCGGTGACCGAGCGCCGTCCGCGCCACCAGGGTCACACCCGGCGGCCCCTCCCCGGGTAGAGCTTGGCGTGCAGCACCCGCACCTCCCACCACGGATCGTCCGGGGCGGAGACCAGCGCGGCCACCAGCTCGCGCTTGGTCGGGACCGGCAGCACCAGCAAGCCCAGTTCGTCCGTCTCCCGGTCGCTGACGCACTGCCGGCACTCCAGCCGATCAGGGTCGGCCTTCTCCCGCAGCTCCAGCACCGAACCCTCCTTCCCGCCGATCGAACCCCGACACGTCCAGCACGGGCGTAGCGCGGCGTTCGCGGTACGGGCGGCCTCCAGCTGCTCCTGGGCCTCCTGTTCCAGGAGCTGGGTGTGTTCCTGGTGGCAGGGGTAGCAGCGGCCGCCGGGGCGGCGGGTCCACTGTCCGTGGAGCCCGTATTCGTAGGTGCTCTCCTGCTTGGGGACCTGGCCGCAGTCGGCGCAGGCGAGGGTCCGCATCAGGTCGCAGTGGTCCTGACGGGCCTTCCTCTCCCGGGCTTTCTGGCGCTGGTCGTAGGCGGCGCGGTTGTTGGGGTTGTCGAGCGCGTCGAGCAGGGAGTGCCGTCCGGGACGGCCGTAGCGCCACCACACGGGGCCGAGAGGGCCGTGCTCGGCCAGCAGCTCCAGCGTCGTGGCCACGACCGGCACGGCATCGTCGTACTCACGCCACCCGTCCCCACCGTTGTCGTCCCGGTGCACCGTGCACCACTGCCCGCCCCAGACCTCGGCCGACAGCTTGGCAACGTTCTCCTGGCGGTTGGCCAGCGCCACCGGACCGGCGCCGGTGACGACCAGGGCGACCGGCGGGTACCCGGCGCGGATGTGGCCCGGGTAGGCCCGGCGCCACCAGTGCACCGTGCGGTCGGCCGGCTCCTGGCTGGCGAGGGCCGGGTCGTTGTCGCGAACCTTGGTGCGGAACAGCTCGCGGTACCGGGGGAACTTCGCGGCGACGCCGGCCGGGGCCATGGTCGAGCGGTCGACCTCGACCATCAGCACCGGCACCCCGATCTCCGGGGCCTGCCACACACCGTCCGGGCGCACCTTGCGCTTGCCGCCCGGCAGCAGGAACTCCGTCTCGGTCGACCAGGAGCGCACCGTGCCGACCCCACCCGCGGCCCCGGACGCGCTGCCGCCCAGGACGAACGCGGCGATCGTCTCGTTGACCGCCATCGCGTGCTGCGCGCCGGAGCGCCCCGCGCCCCGGGCGGTGCCGCCCATCTCCGAGCGGACCATCCCGAGCACGGCGGCGGCCGCGTCCAGCCCGGCGGCGCCTTCCAGCCGCCAGGTCTTGTGTCGGTCCTTGGTGTTGCCGTCGGAGGCGACCAGGCCGTGCAGCGCGAGGTCGCCGAGCGCCTGCCGGATCGCCTTGTTCGACGCCACCCCGGGGCGCAGCAGGCGCTGGAGCTGGTCGGCGGTAGCGACCTTGAGGACACCGAGCGCGCCGAGGACATCGGCCCGCAGCGCGGTGGTCGAGCCGTTCGGGTTGGCGGCGCCACGTCGGTACGCGGTCCGTCCCGGCCGGGTCGGCTGCGGGGGTTCGACGGCGTCGGCCTGGTCGTCGTTGTCGTCGGGCTGGGCAAGGCTCTGACGGGTACTCACGGACGTCTCCCGAGGGTCGTGGTCGGCTGGCTGCCTCTGAGGGATATCCGGCGCTCCCGACAGCGGCCAAGCCCGTTGTCGGCCCGCGCGCCGCGCCCTCTCCCGCCACCCCTGATCCGGCCCCGCCGCTACCCCTCGACCAGCGAGCGGCCGGCACCAGCCGGACGCGAGAAAAGGAAAGGCCCACCGCAGGTGCAACAACCCGAACCGACCAACCGACAACCACAAACCAAAACCAAAAGCAGAAAGACGGGAGAAGAGGGTTGTCAGAATGCGGTGGCGGCCCGGATTCGGGCGCTGAGCTGGGCGGATTCGCCTCTCGGGTGCGAGGTGGCCGGTAGGGGCAGCGGAGGGGGAAACGGCAGGGGGAACGGAAGCGGTCCGGCAAACTCACCAGGCCCACCAAGGCATTGGTGAGTTTCCTTGATAGGCCATCAAGGAAACTCACCAGGCAACCTTGATGATCATCCCAGCAGGTCAGAGACGTGCCGACCGGTCCGACGAGGGCCCCGAGGTCGGGACCGGTTGGCGGACGGGATTACGGACCGCATTTCGGACCGGCAAGAACGCGGGATACCTTGGTAGCGAGAGTTATCAGATCGTTATGGACTACCAACCTTGGTGGTGAGAAATCCGGTGAGTTTCGTGGGGTTCCATTCTCCGAGCACGGGATAAGCCCGCGCTTCGGACTGAAGGAGCACATTCGTGCACGGGGATCTGGAGACCGACCACGACGTCCTGGTCACGCTTCACCGCTTCACCCTGGCGACCGCCGAGCAGCTCCACCAGCTGCACGGCGGAACCGCCGGGATCAAGCAGACCCAGAAGCGGCTGACCCGCCTGTACGCCGATGGCCTGGCCGAGTTCGTGACCCTGCCGCAGGCCGGCCGGACGAAGGCCTGGCACCTCACCACCCAGGGCGCAGCGGTGGCGGCCACCTTCCCCGAGGCCCGCAGCACGGACGCCCAGACGCCGGACGGCGAGCAGCTCGCCGTGAGGCACGGTCGCGAGCACCTGCTCGACGTCGGCCGGATCCACACCGCCTTCGTCGCCGACGCCCGGGAGCGCGGCGAGGACTGCGGCCCGCTCGACCTCCTGCCCGGCCGGGCGCTGCCCGCCGGCGAAGGCGGGATGTACCGACCCGCCGCCGAGCTCGCCTACACCGCCGGCACCGGCGAGGAGCGGCACCGGCTGCGGGCGTTCGTCGAACGGCACCGCCCCGGGGTCGGCGCCGAGGAGACCGCGGCGCAGCTGACGGCCTGCGCCGCCCTGTGGGAGCAGTCGGGCCCGGACGGCCGGGGTCGGGCATGGGAGCGCCGCTGGCGAGCGTTCCCGCGGCTGCTGGTGGTCCTGGTCGGCACGGCGGCCGCCGGGGTGCGCGGCGCGGTGGCGGACCTGCGCCTGGCCGCCGAGGAGAACCCGGCCGTCGCCGAGATGCTGGCCGCCGTCCCGGCCGGCGCCGCCCCGATCGAGGACCTGGTCCAGCGCGGACCAGCCGCCCCGGTCTGGCACCCGCTCAGCAGCAGCGGGCGGGCGTGCGGGTGGACGGAGCTGTAGGACGGGCCGAGCGGGCCCCGGCTCAGTCGAGGTCGGCGGATGCCAGGGCCACCGCGAGCACCAGGTACGGGACGGCTCCCAGGCACTGCTCAGCCATCATGCTCAGATCGGACGCCGTGCCCGCGTCGTTCAGGGCCAGCAGCCCGGCACCGATGGCCGCGTCGACCGCCGCGTCCAGAACTTCGGCCACCGTGAACTCCCCGCACGCCGCCAGCTCGCGCACCAGGACGGCGGCCTGCCACCAGCGCTCATCGGGGCGCACCTCTGCGCCCGCCGTCCGCACGTCCCGCTCCAGCAGCGTGCGGTAGCGGCGGTGGACGTCCTTGTACAGGTCGCTGCCGATCCGCACCGCCCCGCCGCGCGCGTCGAGCACGACGTGCACCAGGTCGGCGAGCGTGGACTTGCCCGCGCCGGGCTGGCCTGCGACGAGCACGACGACCGGCCGCTCCTGGCCGGCGGTGCCCTTGGTCCAGTGCGGCAGGATCTGCCGCACCAGTACATCCCGTCTCTCGGCGTCGGACAGTGTGTCCTTCACCGGGCCTCCCACACCCACCGGCCCTCCTGGACAGGTCTGACGTGCATGTTGTTCGATCGGCGGCGGGCGAACGCCCGGCCACGGCAGCAGGGGCCGGCGAAGGCCTGCCGCACGCGCCCGGACGGGCGGCCAGCAGGCAGCACCGACCACCACAGCGACCTCCAGGACGGCCTGACGGCCACCCAGCCGTCCGGCCGGAACGGGCCCAGCCGGGCCACATAGCACCTGGTCAGACTTGTAATACAGGCCCACGTCACATGTCTTCGGGGACGCTCAGTCGTGGATCTCCCAGGCCGTCTGCGGGAACCAGTGGAGGGGGTCGTCGAGCGCCTCGGCGGGGAAGAACACCGGCCGGGTGAGAAGGCGGTCGCCCGCCCGCTGGACGTTGATCACCACACCCATGGAGTCCGATCGGGGCACGCCCAGACTCATGTACGAGAGCTCGGGGTCGCGTTCCTCCATCCACTGCCCCACCACGGAGGGAGCACGGCCGACGAGCGCGGTGCCCTCGATGGTGGCCTGCGGTCCACGCAGGGCGTCGACCGCGATGCCGGCCAGCCACCCGTCCTGGTAGTACAGGTGCAGGCCAAACTCCCGCGACGACGACGATGCCGAACCCGGCCACCAAGCCCGCGACGACCCGAACCGGGCCGGCGAGCTCCAGCGAGCCCACCGACGTGGTGTGGGTGAGCATGAGCGCTCCGGCCATGCCGACCATCAGCACCGCGAGGACCTTGTAGAGGATCGCCGAGCGCATCTTGACCGCCCAGGACGCCCCCGACCAGGCTCCCGGCCAGCAGGTTCACCGCAACCGACCGGTGATCACCGAGGTCCGTGAACGACACCGAGGCCAGCCGGGCCGGCAGAGCGGGGACCACCATGACCAGGCTCATCGCCTTGTTCAAGATGACCGCCAACAGCACGGCGAACCCGAACACCCCGAGGAGGCGACAGATCGTGATCGATGCGGAACGGATTGCGACCCACCGCCGCCAAGCTAGGAGCCCATGGAAGCCTGCAGGGAACGCCAATCGGCCACCGACTGTCGCATCAGGGCGAGGTACCGATGATTTTTTGTGAGAATCTTCTGGAGTTCGTAATCCTTCGGAAGGCCGGCTTCCGTCAGGAGCCTCAGTCGGATGGTCGCCAGCGTGACGACAAGGATGCCGTTCAGGGCTCCCCGGTCATGCTCGACCCGGTGGGTGGTGCGATATCCGTGACTAAGCGCATTGCGAACGGCAGCCGAAACCGACGCCCACTCCTTGGCCTGCCTTTGGTAGAACCAGAGGCAGAATTCATCACCCAGTTCCGAGGTCAGCTGCAGGAGCCTCGACTCCAGGCTCACCTCGGTGATTTTCACGGCGGATTTGACCTTTCTGCGTTCCTTGCTGTCCAGGCCGCCAGCGGTCTTCAGCGCCTTGCCGACCTTCTCTGCGAAATCCGACGGCTGCGGCTCGGGGTGCAATTCACGGTGGAGCGACTCAGCGGCGTTGACCGCTTCCACAACTCCAATCGGGAGCGAGCCGATCCGGCTGCGGGATGAGGCAACGGCGACCGGGACGACAGCCCGTGAAGCGATCCCGACCCAGTTCGCAATAAACTCTTCCGCCTGAACGTCCTTCGCGGTGAAGAAGGGATCCAGTCCTATCGACTCCCGCTCGACATCCTCGTCTATCACCCCGGGGTCGAAGGAGATCGGCATGTAGTCGTCGAAGCCCGCGTGCTCCGCGCTAGTCTCGCGGCGCGGTTGAAGGCGCAAATTGAAGTACTCGACAGGGCGGTCAAGAGTGATTGCGAGAAGCGATTGCAGTGGTATCACTGCTTGCTCCATCAGCTCTTCGAGCGTGAACCCTGAATCACGCTCAACTCCCACGACGACGTATTCACTCAAAGCGCGAACCCGCCTGCTGGCCCGCTCGCTTCCCATTGCCGCTAGCGTGATCGTCATTCCGTTGCCGCAGTTGACAACAGTTGGTTCCAGTCGTCCGTAGCCGACCGACTCCCCGACTGGAGTGTCCTGCGCGATGCCAGAGAACGGCCACCACTCCGACAGTCCGGTCAGCTCGAAAGTAGCGCCAGTGTAGATCGTCGCCTCGGGTAGGGCGTCGCCAGCCAGGAGACTGGAACCGATCCAGGTCTGGGAGAACTGATTATCTGCCTGGTCCTCCTTGTCCCATATGAAATTTGGACCAGTCGTGCGCACGAGGTAGCTGACTCGCAGCGTGTAGCGGCGTCCCGAGCAAGCGCCATAAATGGTCACCGGCGGTACAAGGGAAAGACTGTCGCTCCACTGGTGATTGACCCGCAGAGTACCGATGAGGTCCAACTGCCACTGGTCGGGAGTCCGAGAGAGCGTGCCGGGCACTCGGACGCTGGGATCGTCGTCGGTCCACCAAACACCACTGCGTGACTGGATCATGGGGGCAGCCTAGTTCGTGGCCTATGCCGCAAGAAAGGGTTCTGCCTCAACCCCTGATGCCGAGCAACTGCACTGCGCTCGCGCTTCCAGTTGCCGGCACGAGGCTCAGGGGTCCGGCCGCGAAAGGAGTCCGGGAGGAACCCGAGGAAGCGTGCGGCGTTAGCCGCGTGGGTTCCGTCCGCGGCCTGGACGAGCAGGATCGCCGTAGCCCGGCGGAACTGGGAAGCCGTCGCAGAGCAAGCCCACGCACCGCACCGCGCCGACGACCTATCGTTCCGTCATCAGCGCGCTGAAGCGCAGTTTCGTGCCGGGACGGCGGAACCGCCGGCCTTCTGTCTCGCTCAACTCGAACCTTTTCGGGCCGACCCGGGAGTTGAGGAACGCCAGAAATATTCGAGCTCGGGTGGACACCTGGGCAGGTGAACCGGGTGGGGTCCGGGCCGAGACTGACGAAGCCGGTCAGGAGCGGCGTACGGCCCCCGACGCAAACATCTGGACCAGGGTGGCTGCGATGTGTACCGCCATAGTGGCTTCGTCTACCGTCTCATCCCTGGTGTTCTGCAGGTTGCCGTGGCGGCTGGTCTGCCCCGTCCACAGCAGCTCCATCATCTTCTCGACCGTCTCAATGCCCTCGGTGGCGTTCTTGCCCAAGAGTGGGACGGTGAGCCTGCCGCGGACCTGGCGGAGCTCGCCGAGCATCGTGCCCAGTGTGGCCTTGGGGTGGTTTGGTTGCATGGTGGTGTGGGCTGCGGCCTCCACCGCCTTGATCGCCTCGCTGTACGCCTTCACTGGGTCAGGCTTCAGTGCATACGCGGCGTCGCTGGCCTGCCGAAGATGACGGGTCGCCGATCCACGCTCTGGCTGGTCGGCGGCCTCAGCAGCGGTAGCCAAGAGGGCGGCCACCGCTGGGTCGGTTCGCCGGGCGAGCGCCTGGCCGTCCGCTCGGACGGTATAGAGGGATCGGGAATCGTTCAGGAGCTGCTGCAGCTGCGAACGAGCGGCCCAGGCGGGTGCCTGCTGCAGCATGTGGAGCGCCCCGTACCACGTGATGCTCCCGCTGGGGGGCGGTGTCATCGGCCCCGGCCCGATGAGCCCGAGCAGCGCATCGACAGCATCCAGTAGTTGATTGGCCGGTGTCCGGTATGCCAGACGCTCGGCATGGTCAACGTCCTCAGAGCCCATGTCCTCGGCCCGCAGGTCGATGTTGCAGCGTACGGCCACCCGCGCGGCGGCGTGGCCACGCTTACGGGCGGCGCCGTACACCCACTCTCTGAGCGGGCCCTCAAGACCTGCCGGCACGCCGTCTCGCAATGGGGCGGCGGATGTACTCTCACGCTCGGACAGTGTGGTCCACAGTTCGGTCACCAGCCAACGGTAGGCCCCTCCGACCAGGCGCCGCAGCTGACTTTCACCATCCAGGACCGGATATCGCCACCACTCCGCTGTGCCGACCGACGACCCGTGAGCCACCCACCAGACCACCACCCGGGCGAGCGCCGTTGTTCACACCGAGCGGCTCAGGTCGGCGGGACTGGTTCGCCTACGCCGAGAATTGGACGCCAGTGCGGCGTCAGCCGCGTGGGTTTCGTCCGCGGCCTGGGCCGCATACACGCTGTCGACTACACGCTGTATCCATTGAGGTGCTGTGGCCAACCGCCTCTTCCCAAGGCCAACTATCGATTCCGGTCCCACTTTGGTGGACCGTCAAGGTATCGGCCGCGCACCTTGGTGAGGCCCGTTACGTGATCGTTGCGCTGGAGGGGCTAATCACCAAGGGATCCGCCAAGGTGTGCGGGGTTCAGTTCGGCGACCGCGCGGAGCATGTGGGCTCCGCACCGAGCCGAACGGGCACCCCGCGATGACGACGGGCTCCGGCAGGCCACCACCCGGGCCGGCGCCGAGGACGATCCGGCCCTCCACCAGGGCCACCCAGCCGTCCAGGCCGTCGACGTCCTTCTCGGTCCAGCCGCGGGCCAGGTCGGCGCCCTGGTGGAGGGTGCTGATGCCGTCGTGGCCACTCCAGCGCAGCCACGTCGCGCCGCGCACCGGCGGGGAGTCGAGGACCGGGCGGCCCAGGTCCCGGTCGGCGGGCGCGGGCCGGCTGCTGCATGGGGCCAGCTCCAGCCCTCCGGGTGCGGCGGGGTCTGGCGGGGCGGGTCAGCCGATGACGGTCTCGGCGTGCCGGGTGAGCGCGTCCAGGAGCGCGGTCTGGTGGTCGGTCAGCTTGCCGTCGGTGCGGCCCTTGTCCTGCTTGCGCAGCCACGTGCCGGGGCGGAAGGTCGGGTCGTCGCCAAGGCCGGTGCGGTTCGCCGGGCCGTCGAGGGTGCCGCCTCCGGCGAGGTAGGCGAGCAGGCGGCGGTAGGAGCGATTCCAGTCCGGCTCCAGGCGCCACAGCTCGTCCAGCGCGTCGAGTTTGGCGACCTGGTCCTTGGTGAGGTTCTCGGCCTTGCGCTGGCGGCGTATCCACGCGCCCACCGCGTAGTCGTCGAGCTTCGCCGTGGCGGGGATCGCCAGGTGGCCGTGCTGGTGGTGGAAGGCCTTGGCGTAGGCGTAGCCGCGTTCCCAGGCGTTGGCGTTCTTCGACCAGATCATGCCGAGCGCGTCCAACTCGCTGACGCGGGCGGCATCAAGGAGGCCTTGGCCGTTGAGGTGGCGCTGGCGGGTGAGCCAGGAGATCAGCTCGGCGTGCTTCGCCTTGTCGGTGGGGTCGAGGTGGCCGTGCTCGACGTGGAACGCGGTGGCCACGGCGTGCATGCGCTGCCACTCGACGGCGCGCGGGTTGAACGCCCGCAGCTTCACCGCCTGGAGGATCGCGCCCGCGTGGTGCCGGGCGTTGATCCGTAGCCACTCGATCGGCGACTCGGCCGGGGCCGGCTGCTCCTGGCCTTCGCCGGTGCCGGCCTCCGCCTTCTCCGTGGCCTGCGTCGTGGTGGTGTGCTGGGTCTGCGTGCGGCTGGTGCGCAGCTCGGTGATCCGGCCGACCACCCGGGCGTCGTGCGCCGCAAGGGCCCGCAGAACCCGCCAGATCGTGCGGAAGGAGGAGGCTTCGATCTCGGCGTCGGCCTCCGCCTTGACAGCCTCGCCGGCGTCGTGAACCTCGGCCGGGTCCGCGGTGGCGGTGTCGTCCCCGACCTCCGGGGTCGGCAGGTAGACCGGGATGATGACCCAGGAGACCTTGCCCTGCCGGTAGGACTGTCGCAGCGCGCGGCCGACGGCCTGGACGATGTCGATGACGCTGGACTTCGGGTCGGCGAAGCACACCGCGTCCACCGCCCGGACGTCGATGCCCTCGGACAGGAGGCGGGCGTTGCAGAGGATGCCGCACTCCTCGCCGTCCTCGCCGGTGTGGGCCTTGAACTCGGTGAACGCCTGGCGGCGGTCCTTGAGACGGTCGGTGCCGGCCACCGCCTTCGCCCAGATCCGCTCCGGCCGGTCCTTGTCCTCCAGCAGCTGCGCGGTCTCCATCAGCGTGCCGGCGAACTCCCGCGCCGCCGTCACCCGCGAGTGGAAGGTGATGACCCGGCGCAGGCCAAGGTCGGCGACCGCCCGCAGCACCGCGATCTGCAGCGCCAGGCGCAGCAGCTCCTCGTTGGAGCGCTGCGAGCGCAGGTCGGCGATGGCGGGCAGGTTGAGCAGCTCGCGCAGGTCCTCGTCCGTCACCACCGGCACGAGCACCCGGTAGTCGGCGAGGTAGCCGTGCTCGATGCCCTGGCCGAGGGTCCACTCGTACGCGATCTTGCCGTAGATACTGGTGTCCGTCATGGAGACCAGCGCGGGCAAGGCCTCGCCGGTGAGGTCGTCCAGGCCGGCCTTGGCCTTGGAGTCGTCGGCGACCCTGGGGGTGGCGGTGAAGTAGCCGCGGCGCTTGGTCGGGATCTTCGCGTCGTCGTGGACGGCGCCCCACGCCTTGCCCTCGACACCGGCGGTGCGGTGGGCCTCGTCGATGACCACCAGGTCCCAGGCGGGCAGGCCGAACTGCCGGTGCGCGGCGGTGATCCGCTCCATGGAAGCGTAGGTGGCGTAGACGGTGACGGGCTCGCCCGCCTTCGCGGAGGCGACCAGGTCAGCGATCCGCGCGGCCTGGGTGGTCACGGCCGCGTCGATCCGCCCGCCGGCCTCCGCACTCTCCATCGCCTCCTCCCGCGAACACGCCGCGATGGCCAGCCCGCGGCGCCCGCCCCGCAGCGACCACGCCTCAGCGGTCTGCTCCAGCAGCTCGATCGTCGGCACGAACACCAGCACCCGGCCGCGCGCGGCGACGCGGCGGGCGCAACCGGCGGCGATGAGGGTCTTGCCGGAGCCGGTCGCGGCCACGATCGTGACCCGGCCGCCGTCCTTGATCTCGCGCACCGCGGCCGTCACCGCCTCCTTCTGGAACCAGTGCAGCGGCAGCGGATTCACCACCGCGGTGGTCCCGGAGGACGGCTGCGCCGGGAGCGGCGGTACGGCGTGGGCGCGCAGCCCGGCCGATACGGCGGCCTCGGTGGCGGTGGTGGTCGTGGTCTCCACGGCGGTGCGTCTCCTGTTCTGCCGGGGCGGGTGCGGTGCGGTGCGGGGTGGTGTGGCAGGGTCGGGGCCGGGGCGGCCTCTCCCCGGGGCCAGGTCATGGTTGGGGAGAGGCCGACCGGGAGCCGCTACTCGGGGATCCAGCCCCTCACCTCCAGGTACGCGATGTCGGCGTCCTCGACGGCGCGGCCGGTCTCCACCAGCCACTCCTTCATGGCCTCGGTGACGTCGCCGTGGTGGTCGGCGACGCGCTGGGACCATTCGGCGGCGTCGAACCCGCCGCTGGAGGCGGAGCCGTAGGTGCGCTCCTCGGTGCCGTCGGAGCGGGGGATGAACCCGCGCCGGATGCCGCCGGAGTCCTTCTCCGACCCGGCCGAGTAGATGTACTGGTCAGCCTTCATCCGGACGGTGAAGGCGAGGCGGCCGCCGGCCTGGCCGGTCTCGTGCACAACCGGGGCCAGGTGGGAGGCGCCGGAGCGGATGGCCTGCTTCCCTGCGCGGCCGGCCATCGACTCCCCCGGGGTGCCGACAGTGTCCTTGCCCCGCACGCGAGCCTTCTGCCCGGTCTTGGTGCGGCGGCGGGTGGTGTTCGCCTCGGCGATGCCGGCCAGCGCCTCGGTGTCCCGCTCGCCGCCCCGGACGGCCCGCACCATCTGGCGCAGGGCATTGACCATGCTGGCGCCCTTGCCCTTGGTGAAGAACTGCGACACGAGGGAGGCGTCGCGGCCCAGCATCCTGGCGACCTGGCGCCTGGTGTAGCCCTGGTCGATCAGCTCCTGGGTCAGGCGGGCGGCCTCGTTCGGGTTGGTCGGGTCGGCCGGGCTCACCGGTCACCTCCGGCGGCGAGTTCGGCGCGGCCCAGGCCGCGCAGCTTGAGGTACTGCTCCTGGCTGGCCGGGTGCTCGACGGGCCCGGTCAGGTGGCCCTTGAGGAGGTAGTCCCCCGGCTCGCCCCGGTACGGCCAGGGCTGGCGCTCGGTCAGCGCGATGCCGTCCGTGCCGAAGTACACGACCGTGCCGGGCCTGGCGTGCAGGGCACCGGCGTAGCCGATGACCTCCTTGCCCTGTCGGTACTTCATGTCCAGCAGCGCCGCCCGCGCCCCCGACCACACGTAGGCGGCCCACTCGGGGTGCGCGTACGGGTCGCGGGAGAACCCGGCCTGCCGCTGCCAGGTCACCACCTGGTCGTCCTGACCGAGGATCTCCACCCCGGCGGGGAGGGTCTCACCGATGGGGGTGGTGCCGGAGACCAGGCGCGGGCGCTGGGCGAACCCGCCCAGGCCGAACAGCAGCACCGAGCGGACAGCCCGGGAGGCGAGGTAGGCAGCGGTGCGCTGCCGCTCGTCGCCGTGCAGCTTGGAGAGGTTGGTCAGGTCCGCCCAGGCGGCCTTGAGGCGCTTGCCCCAGTCGTCGAGCGGCTTGCCGTCCTCGAAGAGCAGGCCGCCGAGGATCTCGACCTTCCACGGCATCAGGTGGTTGGACAGCGCGAGGTGGACCTCGGCGCCGCCCGCCCACGTGGTGAACGTGGTGCCGGGCTCGGACGAGTAGACCCAGGCGCGGTCGCCGGTGACCGGGGCCGGGAGCAGGCCGACGTGGTTCCAGCCGGCCGGGACGGTGACGCGCACGTTCCAGTGCGAGCAGGACATCAGCGCCTTGGTCTGCTCGGCCTCGGTCATGGCGGCGAACGCGGCTGCGGTGATCCGGCGCGGTGTGCCGACCGGGGACTTCCACAGGTGCTTCGCGTAGGCGAACGTCCGGTCGTACTCCACCAGCGCCGGAAGCTGCTCCGGCACCCAAGGCGGCAGGATCAGCTCGGTACGCCCCTGACCACCCGTCGCGTGCAGCAGACCCCGCAGCTCCTCGGACAGGACCGGATAGCCCCCGGCCCACTTGCCCGTCGTCGGGATCGTGCGCGACCACAGATCCCGGCCCGTCTGCGACGGCGAGCCCATCAACACCGCGTCGTCCCAGTGCCGGCGCAGCGCCTGCCACAGCAGCCGGAACGCGTCCCGGCAGGTGACGACGTCGGCGCCGTCCGGGTCGAACCACTCCCCCATGCTCCGGATCTCGGTGGTGCCGCTGTCGGGCGCGGCGGCGGGGGCGTAGCGGCCGACGGGCTGGCGCTGGTGGACGAAGTGCCCGGCGAGCTTGTCCCGGCCGGATCCGACGGCGGTGGTCCACCGCTCGCTGGGGGTGTTGAGCCAGGCCGCGACGGCGTCCTTGAGCGTGGAGTAGCGCTCGGCGCCGTCGTGCCACGGGGCGCCGGCAGTGATGTAGACCCGCTCCGTACCCGGGGCCGTGGTGAGGACGGCGTCCAGGATCTCCCCGGGCGTGCGGGCGCCGAGGTCGACCCGGACGACCTGGTCGCGGACCGCGAGCATGCCGGCCGCCGCGTCCAGGAACACCGTGGAGCGGGCCTGCTGGACGAAGTTCGGGCGCTTGGAGACCAGGCCGCTGGTGACGGCCTCGAACCGCGCACCGGCCGGGCCCTCCGGGAAAAACGGCAGCTCGCGCGGACCGGCCTCAACCACCGGACCCGGCGCAGCAACGACCGGAGCGACCGGAGCCGCCGGGACAACCGGCACAGCAACAGCGGGAGCGGCCGGGGCCGACTGCTCGACGACGGCCCGGTCCTCGACCTCGGCCGGGGCCGGGGCCGGCTGCTCAAGTACGGCGGCCGGACGGGTCAGCACCGGAGCCACCGCGGCAACGGGCTCGGCGACCGACGCGGCCACGGGTGCCGGGGCGGGCTCAGCGGCAGCGGTCTGGTCGTCGGCCCTGGTGGTGCGGACGGCGGCCGGAGTCGGGTCCAGCAGCGGAGCGATCCGCACCACGTCGCCGACCGACAGGCCCGAGGCCTTCGCGATGGCCGGCGCCTGGGCGCCCTCGTACCCCGCGAGTTCGCTGATCCGGCGGGCGCGCTGCTGGTTGAGCTTGTCGAGCGCGGCCTGCGCGGCCACGACCGTCTTCTCGGCCTTGCCGATCTCCTCGCGCAGCGGGCGCAGCTCGGCGACCTTCGCGGTGTACGTCTTGCGGTCCATCAGACTCTCACTCTCCTTCCGTGGTGTCGGTGCTGGTGCCGATGCCGAGGGGGCGGGCCTGGCGGGCGAGGGTGAGCCAGCCGTCCGGACCCCGGGTGCCGTGGATATCGGCCAGGCCCGCAAGCAGGAAGGCGTACGCGCCGCGCCTCGGTGCCCGGGGCTGGGCGGTACCGGCCTCCCACTTGGCGAAGGTCTCCCGCCGGGTGTCCAGGGCCGCCGCCACCTCGACCTGGGTCAGGCCGGCCGCCTTGCGCAGCCGCTCCCGCTCGACGGGTTCCGGCAGATCCCCGCCGTCCCGCGCCTTGGCCAGCAATGCGTCGACCGCCGCAAAGATCTCACTCATCACATACCTCCACGCAAGAAAGATAGCATAGAACATCTCATGTAGCGCAGCATTATTAATCGCACATGCGTAGCACGATGACCGCATTAGGTGCGCATACATCGTGGGTGGGTCTACTGCCGCCGTTCGGGCCCGGCCACCGCGTGATAGTCGGGCCGACCGGCCTACTCGGTCGCGGTCTTCGGTCGGGCCCGGCAGCAGCCGCGGCCGGGCGGTGACAGCAGGCGGATTGCGGCGACCACGTTCGTTCCGCCCGGAACGGCGAAACGGGGAGTCCAAGCGACGGGCAGGCGAACCGGTTCTGCGGTGAAAGCCGTCCCCCACCCGGGTGAGAGCGCGGACAACGCTGCCGTGCACCGCGGGCCGGGCCTGGTAGACCCGGTGCGTGATCAAGCACTTGCTGCGGGCCACGCCCGTGTTCGCCCTGGCCGTTGTCAGCCTCGCCGCCCCGGCCTCCGCCACTCCCGCACCCGCGTGGGCGGCCCAAGCCCGTTCGACCGCGGCCACCCCTCGCGTTGCCCCCTCCTCCGCGGCGAACGTGCCACTGTTCCAGGCACTGTCCTGGATCGAGGAGGCTCCGGAAGGCACACGGGACGGCTACAGCCGCGAGCAGTTCAAGCACTGGAACAAGGGCCTCAACCCCACGGACGGCTGCGACACCCGCAAGGAGGTCATCCTGTCCGAGGCGCTGGAGGCACCCGAGATCGGGCCGAAGTGCACGCTGACGGGCGGACGGTGGTGGTCGGAGTACGACCAGAAGTGGATCACTTCGGCGAAGGACCTGGACGTCGACCACATGGTCCCGCTCGCCGAGGCATGGGACTCGGGGGCGGCCACCTGGACGGCGGCGCGCCGTGAAGCGTACGCCAACGACCAGGGCGCGCCGAACAGCCTGATCGCAGTCTCAGGCAGCTCCAACCGCAGCAAGGCGGACAAGGACCCGGCGGACTGGCTCCCCGTGCCGGACGACCGGTGCAAGTACACCGTCGACTGGGTGGCCGACAAGCTCCGCTGGCGACTGACCGCCGACGCCGCCGAGCACGAGGCACTCTCCCGCCTCGCCGAATCCTGCCCGACCGCCACCGTCAGCTACGACCAGGTCGCGTAGCCACCAGGCCTGCCCAGCCACACTCGCCACCAGCTGTCGAGAACCGCATCTTGGGCCGCCTGCCGTCGGTCCCCGCAGCGCGGGGACCGACGGCAGGGAGGTCCTGCGCCGGTCCCGGCCGTGGACCAGGGGCTACTGGTCGCTGGGCGTTGCCGACTCCGCCTTGTGGGACGGCTGGCCAGTAAGGCTGTCGGACCGTTCGGCGAGGCTCGCCAGAACCGCCTTCTGCTTGGCCTTCAGGACACGCTCCTGGCGCGGTGACAGGTTCGGCCGGCTGCCGAGGACACCGCTGAAGCGCTCCAGGAGGCCGGGCACCCGACGGGAGATGTCCTCCCCGGCCGGCGGCAGCGGCGGATCCTGCGCTGCGGGCGCGCACGTCTTCAGCCGGTCCACGGAATCACGGGCGGCCTGCCACAGCGGGCGGAAGTACCCGTGGTCGCCGCCGAGGACGAACAGGAACTTCGCCAGGTCCTTCCAGTCCTCCGTTCCTCCGCCATCCAGCATCGTGGTGACCTGGTCCGGGGTCAGGCGCCACTGGCTGGCCACGGCGATCTCGTAGGCGGGCGGGCTCCCCGCCCGCGCGTGGAGGGTGCGCAGGGCTGCGAGCAGCTTGTCCATGGCCGGGTTGGGGCTCTCCTCCGCCGGCACCGGCGGGACCGGCCTGGCCGGCTTCGTCTCCCTGAGCCGCTCGGTCTCCCACACCTTGCGCAGGATCGCGGGATCCGCTCCGCAGGCCTGGGCGTAGCGCTCGGTCAGGGACCAGGTGGGCACCCGGTCTCCGTTGAGGATGCGGGAGAGGTAGGAGGGTGAGCAGCCGGTGCGTTCGGCGATGGTCTGCAGTTGGAGGTCGCTGGCGCGGGCGAGCATGGACAGGACGGGGGCGAGGCGGTTGTAGCTGGCCCTGCCGGGTTCGGGCGGGGGCGGGGCGGTGGGCGGGGGTGTCTTGGCGGGGGGCGCGGTTTCGGTGACCGGGGGCTTGGCGGGGGCGGCCGGCTGGTCGGTGCGGGGGCGGACGAGCTGGCCGAGCCGGCGGGTGATGTGGGCCTGGGTGAAGCGGTGGCGGGCGGTGTCTTCTCCTATGTCGAGGAGTTCGCCGATCGTGGACCAGGTGAGACGGCGGTCCCGGGCGAGGCCGACGAGGCCGGCGGTGAGCCCTTCGAGTTGGGCGCGCATGTGGACGGCGCGTTGCAGGGCGTCCTGGGGTGTTGTTTCGGGGGCGGACAGGCAGCGGGCGAGCTGGCGGAGCTCTTCCTGCATGTCCTTGACGATCTCCATGAGCGTGTCCTCCAGGCTGGGCGCGCTCCCGTGGGCGGGGGCGTTCGGCGGGTGGGCGGTGCGCAGGGCGGTCGGGGGTGGGGTGGACGGGTCCTCGGGGTTCGGGGCTGCGCGGGCTTCGGCCTTGCGCCGTTCGCGGTGCGCGGCCTGGCGGCATCCGGTGTCGCAGTACTCCCGGGGGCGGCCTCTGCGGGGGCCCGGTTCGACGGGCAGGAAGGTGCCGCAGAAGCAGTACCTGGCGGGGGTGTCGTTCACCATCTCTTCTCTCCTTCTCCGCTGTCACGAAAAGGGTTCAGAGCCGCCGGTTGCGCGACGGAACCGGGGTTCTCAACCCATTTCGTTCCACCGTCGGGGCCGGACCGGCGGGGTGCCGGGCCGGCCCGGTGGGTCAGGAGCGGCTGGGCCGCTTGACGTGGAAGCCGCTGGCGGTGGCGGTCGCGAGGGCGGCGACCAGCCAGAACGTGGCCTCGGCCGGCGTCTGGGCGCGGAGGTGGTCCTGGGAGATCAGGATGATCGGCAGCGGGATATGCGCGAGGAAGCGCATGGTCCCGTTCTTGCCTTTCCGGTTCACGTCGGATCGGTTTTCGTAGCCGCTGCTACGCTCACCTGCATAGGCCGAACCGTCGGAGGAGGGTTTGGCGCGGCGACGCCGAGGGGATCGAGACACAGTATTTCCTTGGCTCGTTCGAATTTGGGTATAGGCGCGGAGCCCCGGGCTGGATGGTTTGGCGACCCTCCGGGGCTCTGCGTGCCCGAACGTGACCATAGCCTCACGTTCTGCTGAAGCCGAATGCCTCGAATCGGTACAAACGGCATCTTTTGCAGGTTGTTGCAGGATTGTGCGAATTCCGCGCCTCGAAACCGTGAAAATCAGTCCGTCTTTCTTCAAATAACCCACCGCGGCGTGCCCGGCCTGCTAAAAGACGAAGCCATGGACAGGTATTAGCACCCTGTTTGAGTAGAAATAGCGCGACATGGGCGTCACCTCCTGACAACAGGAAGACGATGCACGCGCCGCCCCGCCGCCGCGTGACAGGCCTCAGGGACCACTGCGCACCGGTAGCACCGCACCGCAGCCGCGGCGGCCGCCACCACTGCCACAGGCCGGCCTCGTCCCGCCCCGACACCATCACCCGCGCCCGCCGGCCGGTCAGCTGCCCGTGCCTCTCCCCCAGGCCCGACCAGGCCCTGACAGTCACGTCCAGGCGCAGCTGGGCGCCGGGCCAGGGGCCGGGAGTGATGAGGACGGTGCCAGTGCGGCGCAGGTGGGCAGCGAAAGGCTCATGTCGGCGGCCTCGGTGATGCTGCCCTTGGCGAGGCCGCCGTGCGGGAGCAGCGGGGCGAGCGATTCCAGGACCGGCAGAACGGTGGCCCGGGCCTGCCGGGCGCGGGTCGCCGGGGAGGTGGCATCCAGCAGGGCGGCGAGCCGTTCGAAGCTGTCAGCGTGCGCCTGGTCGCGGACGGCGGCGAGGCCGGTCACCGGACCTCCCGGTCGGGGGCGGCCGCGGCCGGTGCCGGGGACTGCTCGTCGGGCCGGGCGGGCGTGGTGTCGGCCGGGATGGGCTGAAGGACTGCGGTGTCGGCGATCACCCAGGCGGCCTGTGCGTCCTCTCCCCAGCGCACGTGGGCGATCCACGGTCCGGGGCCGGGGCGGCGGCGGGCGGTGACGAGGCCGGAGTGCCACCGGCCCGCGGTGCGGACCCAGGCCAGCCGCCAGCAGCGGTCCGTGCCGGCCGGATCGGAAGTGCCGGCCATCTCGGATGGCACCGTCACGGCGTCGCGCCACCGGCCGAAGTAGGGCCCGGTGGCAGGTGGCGGGCCGGCGGGCTCGGGCAGCGGCCGGATGGTCTCCTCGGAATAGAGGAACCAGCCCCAGGCCTGTCCGTCGGGCGTGGCCGCGTCGTCGCCCCACCGCACGTGGACCACCCAGCGCGGGCTGCCGGGCGGGCGACGCCAGACCGTGAGCAGCCCGGGGCGCCACCGGCCGCCGAGCCGGATCTCCACCAGCCGCCACCGGCGCACGTCCCGGGAGGCGCCGGGCAGCGTCATCAGCTCCCTTGGTGCCCGTTCGGCATCCCCGGGCAGCCCTTCGGGGCGTGCGGGGCGGGAGAACGGCACGGCTGAGGTCATAGACTCAGTATTCGACCATTTGTTCGAGTGATCAAACGTCAGCCAACTCGCCTCCACGCCGCCGCACCGACATCAGCCTGATCGCCCGATGTGGCGCGGCTGGCCGACGAGGCCTGCCCGGCTACGGTGGATCACCCCCGCTCCCCGAGGACACTCATGCGCCCCGCCCGCTTCCAGCAGTTGCTCCTCGACGCCGCGGCCGGCCTGCCCGGCACGGCCGCGAAGGCCTTCGCCGACACCGGCCACACCCGCCACCCGTACGGCATCGCCGTCGAGGCCGGCGGACGGACCTCGCTGTGGCAGGTGGTCGGTATCGGGGCCCCCGGCAGCGGGTGGTCCGAGCCCGAGCCCGAGCCGGTCCTCGGCACCAGGCCCACTGCCATGGACGTGCCCACCCCGGCCGGTGACCCGGCCTCGGTCGAACACGCCTTGGTCGCCGTGCTCCTCGCCGCCGACCCGGGCGAGATCTCCGCAGTCGAGATCTACTCCGACCTGCCCCGTCCCCCGGCCGTCGGGCACGGGGCGACGATCGACTTCCACGACGGGTCCCGCATCTTCCTCAACCACGTCCGCTGATCCCGCCTGCACGGGGCGGCGGCTGTCTATTCGGCCCGGACCGCTCGCAGCGGGCGGTGCCAGCGACAGCGGCCTGGTCAAGCGCCACCGGCAGGCCGACCTCGGCCCACACCGTCTTCCCCGTTTCGGTCGGGGTGGTGCCCCAGCGGTCGGCGAGGGCGGTCACCATCAGCAAGTCGCGGCCGGTGACGGTCTGGTCATCGCCGGGGCCGGTCACCGGGCGGGGAAGGACGGCGGCCTGGTCGTCGACCTCGATGCGCAGCCGGTCCCCGTCCGGCTCCATCAGCAGCGGGACCGGAAGCTGGGCGGGGTCGCCGTGCAAGGCGGCGTTGGCGAAGCAGTTCCCCAGCGACGGTGACCAGGTCGTCCGGCACCTCGCCGGTGATGCTCCAGGCCGGCCGATGTCGCCGGGGCTGGCAGTCGGCCGTCAGCGGCCCGGACTCGTCGGCACACCTCTAGGCACCGACACTGGCGGCGCCTTCCTTCTGTGGCCACAGGCGCAGGAGCCAGTGTTCGGCCTGGTGTGGGATGGGTTCGCTGGTGGGTTCGGGGTCGTCTCGGTGGATGGTGAGGGTGTAGCGGCCGGCCGGGACGCTCAGGGCGTCCTTGGTGGGGAGGTTCGAGACGCCTGAGGTGAGGGTGAGCCGGCCGCCCTCGAATTCGATGGTGTGCTGGGCGTGGTGGGGCCACGGAGGTGTTGGGGGTGCGGGTGGTGCGCCCCAGTACTGGAGGGTGATCAGGGGGTAGTGGTCGGACAGGGCGCTGTTGAAGGTGAGGGCGCCGGTTCCGGTGGTGGCGAGTTGGCCGGGCCGGGGGGTGGGTGGTTGGTCGTCGGCCTCGCCGCTTGGCAGGGCGGCGGTGTCGACGAGGTGGAAGAGGTGGTGCTCGGCGCGGACCTCGGTGCGGAGTTCGGCGATCGGTGCAGGTGCGGGGGTGGGCTGGGGCGTCATCGGGTCTCTGGGGTGGCGGTCAGGGGTCGACCTGCACGTAGAAGGGGTCGTTGGTGAGGTCACTGCCGAGGATGCGCCGGTTCTGGTAGAAGGCGCTGAGTTTGCCTCCGACGCCGCGGTTGTCCCAGTCGTGAATGGGCTCGACGCTGTAGTTCTTGAGGTTGTCGTCGGCGCCTTCAAGGGTGGAGGCGAAGGGGTACTCGTCGCAGTCCAGGCCTTCGTGGGCGTAGTTGGGGAAGTACTTTTCGCAGGCGGCGACCGAGACCTTGCGGTGGGCGTCGATCGCGGCGTCGTCGGCGACGCGATGCAGCGGCGCGGCTCCCGGGGCTCCGGGGATGTTCTTGTTCGGGGCGTCGGGAACCGTCTGGTCCGGGTGGTATTGGGCGGTGATGATGTGGTCGGCGGACTCGGGGTAGTCGGCGTGGCTGATGTGCAGTGACTCGGTGACCCAGGGGAAGATGCAGCCCTCGCCGGCTGCGGTGTTCACGATGTAGGTGGCGGAGTCGCAGCGGATTCCGCTGTTGGGCCCGTCGTAGGGGTTGGCCGCGCCCTCGCCGATGACCGAGACGTGTGCGGCGAGGTCGGCGTAGCTGATGAGGGCGGTGCCGAGGCCGCCGGCGCCGTCCTGCCGGAAGGAGTAGTAGCGGCTGGTGAGTCCCTCTGCGGCCCACTGGCCGATCGGCTGGACGTAGGGGCCGCCGAAGCCGCTGTCGACGACGCAGGGGCCGAAGCCGGGCCGGGCGGTGCAGGTGACGTTGACGCTGAGCGGCACCTCGGCGATGTCGCCTTCGAGGCGCCAGTTCCCGAAGACCTGGACGACGTCGACTTCGCGGCGCACGTTGTGGCCGTACTGGACGTCGGTCATCTCGGCGTCCGCGCTGCCGGTCACGGAGCAGAAGATCCACCAGCAGGTGACGTGGGCCGGATGGAGTTCGAAGGCCTGGCAGGTGACGAACCGCGACTTGCCGTATCCCTGGTCGTGGAAGGCCGAGTCCTGTTCGCGGCACTCGTAGGCGGCGAGCTCGTCCTGGCCCGAGCGCCTGGCGGCGCGGGGGGCGTGGTTCTCGTTGGGCCCGGGCGGGATGCTTCGGATGTCGCGGAGGAGCCGGTCGAGTGGCTGCTCGTGGCCGGGCTCGGTCAGCGGGACGTGCGCGGGGGCCAGCAGGACGTAGTCCCGGCGTCCCGAGGCGTCGTCGGAGCCGGCCGCATGGGCGGGTGCGGCGGCAGTGGCGACCGCCAGCAGAGCCATGCACAGGGCAGTCAGTACGCTGCGGGGTCGGGGGCCGTGGCCCGGGGTGCGGCGGCCGGAGCGCATCATTGCCTCATTCCTGCGTGGTGGACGGCTCGGGGCTCAGGAGCGGGGGTCGATGCGCCAGCCGTGGGCATCGCCGAGCACGCTTTCCGAGGTGTCGGTGATGACCTGCCGGGTGTAGCCGTCACGGAACAGGCGGAACTTGACGTCGAAGGCGGCCAGGTCGTTGGCGCACTTGCTGGTGGAGTAGCAGTGGTCCACCCGGATCTTGAGGATGACGGTGCGGTAGTCGGGGGTCTGGTCCTGGTTCTGGAACCAGGCGCGGACCTTCCAGCCGGCGAGCCCGTAGCCCCGGTTCGGCGCGGCCTGGGCGACCTCGAAGGTCCACTCGTTGGCGGGTGTGAAGGCGCAGGCGTTGATGGAGGTGTCGACCTCGGCAGCGCGTTCCCAGTCGCCGTAGATGTCCAGCGCTTGCAGGTGGTAGGTGGGAGAGGGGGCGCAGGCCGTGGTGCCCTGGAGGGTCTTCGCAGACGCGTCGGGCGCGGCGGTGACCAGGGCGGTGGCCGCCAGGAAGGCCACGGCCAGTCGGCGGTTCATGCGGCGCGTGATGCTGTTCATGTGGTCGCTCCTCGCCAGTGATGGTTCGCATCCTACCCAATAATAGTGACGCATAGTCATCTCGCGCATACTCAGAGTCCTGAATCGATGGCGGGCGCTGCGAGCTGCCATCAGCCTCGGCCACCCCCGCCACGAGCCCCCTGCGCAGGCCGGCACGCGTGCGTGCCGAGCGCATCGCTTCCTGACGCCCTCGGATGGCCGACCGTCAGGACGGGGCACGGGCCTGGATGTCGAGCAGCGGGCCGCGTCACAGGGACCTGGTCAACCCGTGCCGGGCACGCCGCCGCCCGGGTGAAGAGCCAGCCCGCCGTACGGTGCCCCGTCCTTCCAGCCGAGCGAGCCGTCCGCGCAGACGGCGGTCGGCCGGTAGCCGGCCCGCTCGAGTGCGGTGCGGGCCTGGGCGGAGATCTGCGGGTCGATCTCGACAGTGGTCACGTTCGCGTCGCCGAGCCGGTGGGCGAGCAGCGCGGCGTTCGAGCCGGTGCCGGTCCCCTGCTCCAGCACCCGCATCCCCGGCTCGGCCTGGAGGTCGGCCAGCATCGAGGCGACCAGCGGGAGGCAGCACCCTCACCACCGAGTCGGCTCCCACACTCGGCCGCCCCCACCGACCAGGAGCCTCATAGTCCGGGTGACCATGGACGGCGAGGATGCTGTGCGTGTCCGCGATTCCGGTCGGTCGGACATGCATGCCGGGGTCAGCCTTTCGAGGCAGGCACGGGACATGAGTCTGCTGCCTCGTCGGGGAGTTGGCAGTTCTCCGAAACTCGCTACGTGCCGAAGCTGCGGATGAACGCCTGTAGGTCTGCGCTCAGGTCCAGCGGTTCCATGGTGGCGTCGTAGTCGATCCACCAGACCACGGGGACAGTGGGGGCGAGCTCGCGCAGCACCGTATAGATGACGGTCAGCGGCGCGGACCAGGGCTCGCGGTCGGCGAAGGAGAACACGCGATGCCGCAGGCTGAAGGAGAGCTCCGCCAACTGGCCCGGCTCCACTTCCACCTGGATCTCCAGATGACGCCCTTCGAAGAACTCGCCCACCGATGCGCCGGGCCAGTTCCTGATGACGGACTCCTCCAGCTGTTCGCGTGTGAACGGCCATGGTCCGGTCTGCTCTCGGTCGGAGCTGACGTAGAACTCGGATCCCACAGGTGCTCTCGTTTCTGTCGGTGCCCTGCGCCGAGCGCAGGTCAGGGAACGACCCGGACACGGCCGGTGACGTTGTTGGCGGCCATCAGCGCCTCGAAGTAGGCGGACGCCTTCGAGTCGTTGGTGATCAGTTCGAGGTGGTTGACCTTGTTACGGGGGTCTTTGATCGCGGAAGCGTATTTTTCCAGCTTCTTCTCCTCCCCCTCCATGGTCTTCTCGTACGCCAACTCGAAGATGCCGTCAGCGTTCTCCAGACGGAAGGGCGACTTGCAGCTGCTGTTCTGGCCTATGTACTTGGCGTCGATGGCAGCGCCGTCCTCGGGGCGGACACCGTCGGCGTCCATGCCCAGCTCCCGGCCGTCCGGGTCGGTCACCGTGGTGTAGAGCCGGTACTCCGTCGACCCGGCGACACGCAGCTGGTACGCCCGGCGCCTGTCGATCTTCAGGGTCCCACTCGGTCCGGGCAGCTGGGAGGTCCTCCCGTCGGCCGCCAGCTGCGCCATCCAGGTCTGGATGGCGGCCTGCTGGGGCGGTGGCAGGACGGGGAAGGGGCTTGCCGGATCGTGCGGCAGTGGCGGCGTGCCCGGTGTGACCGTGTAGAGGGGCGGTTTGGGGGCGGCGGCCGCACTGGTCGCTCCGGCCAGGACCACGGCCGTGCCGGCAACGGTCGCGGTCACGACAGCGCCGACCGGGATGATGCTCGCTGCTGCCGCGTCGACGACGGCGGCGGCCTCGGCCAGGACCGCGAGCTCGGCGCTGCCCTCGATGGCCGCGGTCAGGGCGACCGCGGCCGCGCCGGCCTCGGCAGCGATCGCGGCCTCCCCTCCAGCGGCCGCCGCGTCCGAGAGGCCGAACGTGAACACCGTCAGCGCGATTCCGGCGCCGGCGACGATGCCGGCGGCGATGGCCAGATTCTCCAAGGTGTCGCGGAGGTCCTCGACCTCCTGGGCGTAGGACTCACACGCCACACCGAGCTTGTAGGCCGCATTCGTGATGCTGTTCAGCAACGGCCCCGACGTGGCGCAGCCGTCGTGCACCTTCGCCCAGTTCGCCACGAACGAGTCGACGGCGTCCGAGCTGCTGGACGCACTGACCCGCTGGACCCGCTTGTCACCCTCGACGCCGAGCCGGCTGATCAGCTCCGCAAGGTGCTTCCAGTCCTTGGCGGCCTGGCGCAGCTTCGCCGGGTCGCCCTGGGGCCAGAACTTGGCGAGGATCTCGTGCACGGCCCCGCCCCCGGCGTGGCCCACTGCGGACTGGAGCTTGGCCTTGGCCGCTTCCTCGTCGCACTGCGGGTTGGCGGAGGCCGGTAGTTTCTGTGGAGCCTGCAGCCGGGCTGCGATCTCGGCATCGGCCTGAAGGTAGCTGATGGCCATCGTGTACAGGCCGTTCGCGGTGCCACCGAGCTGACCGACCACCTGTGCCAACGCGTCGACCACCTTTTGGGCGGCCGGGTCGTACTTCGCCCCGAACTTCTTGCCCGCGTCGTCATCGCCTGCCATGCCCGCTGCGGCATCAAGTGAGCCGACCATCCCGCGGTAGATCTGTGCCGCCGAAATCTGCAGATCGGTGAAGCCGGCCGACGACAGCAGCATGTCCGTCGGCTTGACGTGAAAACCCGTCACTGCCACCCCCCGGGTTTGTCGTGCTCCCGCCTCACCGTAGCAACCAGCACAAGAACCTCAGTGGGACTCCAGCCAGCCAGAGGTCCACCGCGGATCAGGCAGGAGTTGTCATGCCGTCGCCGACCTGGACCGGATCACCCCCGGGTGCGCGCCGCACGCCTTTGGGGCGACGCGCCCCCGGGCCGCTCACCTGGCGACGCGGTACGGGAGGTCTCCACGGCCCTCGGCATGGTCGCAGGGACTTCACCAACGAGTCGGCGACCTACTCCACCGCTGCACTCGCCCCGCTCGCGCCCGGCGGCAACAGCTCCGGCGCGCGTGCCCGGACCGCCGGTCCGCCTCATCGTCGGATGTGCGTCGCCGGCCCGCCGCCCCCCGGAGGTCAGAGGCGGCGGAGGACGGCGACGACCTTGCCAAGGATGGTTGCGGTGTCGCCCGGTATCGGCTCGTAGGCCGGGTTGTGCGGCATGAGCCAGGCTTGGCCGTCGGCGCGCTTGAGGCGCTTGACGGTGGCTTCGCCGTCGATCATCGCGGCCACGATGTCGCCGTTCTCGGCAACTGCTTGGCGGCGGACGACCACGGTGTCGCAGTCCTCGATGGCTGCGCCGGTCATGGAGTCGCCCTGCACGGTGAGGGCGAACAGCTGTCCGCCGCCGACGAGTCGGCGGGGGAGGCGGAGCTGGTCCTCGATGTGCTGTTCGGCGAGGATCGGGCCGCCTGCGGCGATCCGGCCGATCAGCGGGACGGTCACGGTGTCCGGTGCCGGCTGTGGTGGTGCTTCGAGGTCCTCGCTGAGGAGGCAGTAGGCGCGGGGGCGGTGCGGGTCCTTCGCGACCAGGCCCATTTTCTGGAGCCGGTCGAGTTGGTGGGCGACCGAGCTGGAGCTGGAGAGGCCGACGGCCTCTCCGATTTCGCGGATGGACGGCGGGTAGCCGCGGCGCCGGACCGAGTCTTTGATGGCCTCGATCACCCGGCGCTGGCGCTCGGTCAGGCCGTCGTCTCCGACCCGGATGCCCTTGGGCCTGCCGCTGCGGGCACGCGAGGTGGTGGTGTCGGCCATGGCGCCCTTTCGGTGGTTCGGCAGTTGACTGTATCCCGCGCCGACCGGACCGGTCACCGGGGTTGGGTCGCTGACCTGCGCGAACACGGGGAATGGGATGTGGGTCTGGTTCATCGGAAGTCCCGGCTCCTGCTTCCGGGGGCGAGGGTGAGCGGGGTGAGGCGGGTGGCCACGAGGTTGATCGCGCCGTCGCGGCGCTCGGCGGTGCCGTGGACGAGCAGGCCGGCGTTCTGCAGGGCGACGCGCTTCTGGCGCTCCCACACGTGGGGCTGGCAGATGATGTTGACGAGGCCGGTCTCGTCCTCAAGGGAGATGAACAGGACGCCGCCGGCGGTGGGCGGGCGCTGGCGGTGGGTGACCAGGCCGCCGACGGCGACCAGCGCGCCGGGGGCGGCGCCGGCCTTGAAGTCGGCGGCGGTCAGGGCGCCGCAGCGCTGAAGGTGGGGGCGGGCGTGCTGGACGGGGTGGCCGGTGGCGGAGGCGCCGGTGGCCCACAGGTCGGCGATGGTCTCCTCGATGGCGGTCATCTCCGGCAGGCCGGCCGGTGCGGTGAGCGCCGGGGCGGTGCCGGGCAGCATGCCGTCGGTGGTGCGGGCGAGCAGTCCGGCCGACCACAGCGCCTGGCGTCGGGTGACGCCGAGGCTGGCGAAGGCGCCAGCGGTGGCGAGGGCTTCGAGGACAGGGGCGGGCAGGGCGGTGCGGCGGGCGAAGTCCTCCAGGTCGGTGTAGGGACGGCCCGCGGCGATGGTGTCAGCCTGGTCGGGGCCGAGGCCGCGCACCGCCGACAGGCCGAGCCGGATCGCCGGCCGGCCGGGCGCCGCCCCTTCCCCGTCACCGGCGGCCGGTGTCAGCGGTTCGAGGGTGGGGGCGCCGGCGCTGTGGTTGATGTCGACCGGCAGCACGGTGACGCCGTGGCGGCGGGCGTCGTTGATGAGGGTGAGCGGGGAGTAGAAGCCCATCGGCTGGTTGGCCAGCAGCGCGCAGGTGAAGGCCTCCGGGTAGTGGTACTTCAGCCACGCGGACGCGTACACCAGCAGCGCGAAGCTCGCGGCGTGGCTCTCGGGGAAGCCGTAGCTGGAGAAGGCGTCGATCTTGGTGTAGACGTCGTCGGCGACCTCGGCTGGGATGCCGCGCCCGGCCATGCCGGCGAGGAGGCGCTCGCGCAGTTCGGCGACCCGCTCGTGGGAGCGTTTGGAGCCCATCGCCTGGCGGAGCCGGTCGGCCTCGGTGGGGGTGAAGCCGGCGCAGTCGATGGCGAGCTGCATCATCTGCTCCTGGAACAGCGGCACGCCGAGGGTCTTGGCGAGGGCGCGTTCCATCAGCGGGTGCGGGATCGTCGCCTTCTCGTGGCCGTTGCGGCGGCGGATGTAGGGGTGGACGGAGCCGCCCTGGATCGGGCCCGGGCGGATCAGGGCGACCTGCACGACCAGGTCGTAGAACTTGGTCGGGCGCATGCGGGGCAGTGCGGAGGCCTGCGCGCGTGACTCGACCTGGAAGACGCCGACCGTGTCGGCGCGGCACAGCATCTGGTAGACGTCCGGGTCGTCCGGGGGGATGGTGGCGAGGTCGTAGCGGATGCCGTGGTGCTGCGCGATCAGGTCGCAGGTGTCGTGGAGCGCGGCGAGCATTCCGAGCCCGAGGAGGTCGATCTTGACCAGGCCCGCCTCGGCCACGCTGTCCTTGTCCCACTGCAGCACGCTGCGCCCGGGCATGGTGGCCCACTCGGTGGGGCAGGTCTCCGCGATCGGTTCGCGGGTGAGGACCATGCCGCCGGAGTGGATGCCGAGGTGGCGGGGCAGGCCGCGGAGCTGGCCGGCGAGTTCGCGCACATCGGCGGGCACCGGCGCGTCCGGCGGAGGCATCTCGTGCCAGCCCGTCTCCTTGCTGAAGCGGTCGAGGTCTCCGGTGGCGTAGCCGAGGACCCTCGCCGCGTCGCGGACGGCGAGGCGGGGCTGGTAGGTGATGACGTTGGCGACCTGGGCGGCGTGGTCGCGGCCGTAGGTGTCGTAGCAGTACTGGATGACTTCCTCGCGGCGCCGGTGCTCGATGTCCAGGTCGATGTCCGGCGGGCCGTCGCGCTCCGGCGACAGGAACCGCTCGAAGAGCAGGCCGTAGTGGATCGGGTCCACGGAGGTGATGCCCAGGGCGTAGCAGACGGCGGAGTTGGCGGCGGAGCCGCGGCCCTGGCACCAGACGTTGCTGCGGCGGGCGAAGTCGACGATGTCGTGGACGATGAGGAAGTAGCCGGCCATGCCGAGTTGTTCGATGACGTCGAGCTCGTAGGCGATCTGGCGGTGGGCCTTGTCGTTGCCGGGGGCGAAGCGGGTGGCGGCCGCCTGGTGGGTGAGCTGGCGCAGGAAGGTGGCCTCGGTGTGGCCGGCCGGCACGGGGAAGCCGGGTAGTTGCGGGGCGAGGTCGCGGAAGTCGAACGCGCAGGCGCGGCCGAGGTCGACCGTGTTCTGTTGGATGCCGGGCCAGGGGGCGAGGCGGGTGGTCATCTCGGCCGGTGAGCGCAGGTGCGCGGTGCCGGCCGCCGCGAGGTAGGGCTCGGCGTCGGCCAGGGAGCGGTTCTGGCGCAGGGCGGCGAGGGCCTGGGCGAGGCGGGCCTGGGCCGGGGTGGCGTGGTGGGCGGCGGTGGTGGCCACCACCGTGAGGCCGGTGCGGGTGGCGAGGGCGGCGAGGGCGTCGTTGCGGTCGTCGTCGCCGGGCAGCTTGTGGTCGGTCAGCTCGACGTACACGTTGTCGTGGCCGAAGGCCTCGGTGAGGGTGTGCAGTTCGCGTTCGGCGCCGGCCTCGCCCTCGTTGTCCAGGGCGCGGCGCACCGCGCCCTTGCGGCAGCCGGTCAGGACTGCCCAGTGGCCGTCGTGGGCGGCTTTGAGGTGGTCGCGGTTGTAGCGGGGGCGGCGTTTGCCTTCGCCGGCCAGGTGCGCGTCGCCGATGGCCTTGGCGAGGCGGCGGTATCCCTGCGGGCCGCGGGCCAGGACGAGCAGGTGTTCGCCGTCCTGGTCCGGTGTGCCGGTCGGCGCGAGGTCTGCGTCCAGGGTCAGCTCGGCCCCGAACACCGTGCCGATGCCGGCGCGGCGGGCTTCGGCGGCGAGCACGGCGGCCGCGTACAGGCCGTCGTGGTCGGTGATGGCGAGGGTCTCGATGCCGAGGCGGGCGGCTTCGGCGACCAGTTGTGCGGGGTCGCTGGCGCCGTCGAGGAAGCTGTAGGTGGTGTGGACGTGCAGCTCCGCCCAGCCCGCACCAGCCGGGACCTGCCGGGGCGGTGGGGTGGGTTCCTGGCGCTGCGCCGGGCCGGGGAAGGGAACCACTGTGCTGTCCGCGGCCGGGGGCCGGGCGCCGGTCATCCGCCGGTGCAGCTCGCTCCAGGGGAGCGTGTGGTGGCTGTTGAACTTCATCGTGCGTGTCCTGAAACGTGGTGGTGCTCGGTGGTCCGGGTGCGGGGGCGGGGGCGGGGCGGCCGGGGTGGCAGCCGGAGCGTCCGTCCGGTGGAGGGGCAGCTCCCCCAAGCGGTGCCGTCCGTCGCCGTCAGGTGTCGTAGTCGCCTTCGAGGTGCCAGCGCCCGCCCATGACGGCGAGCAGGAAGGCGCGGCCGTCGTCGGCGGTGACCTGCATCCGTGCGGTGCGCCGGGCTTCTGCGGGGTCCCACCAGCGTTCCTGCTCCGGCCACGGCCCGGCCCAGCCGGCCACCCGCGCCGTGTCCCCCGGGCCCAGCACCAGGCGGTCGGGGGTTCCGGCGACTTCGGCCCGCGCGGTGACCTGCACGTCCCGGCCGTCGGCGTCCAGCAGCCGGACCGGCCGCGGCATGGCCGGAACGTATGTAGGGGACGGCGCGGGCAGCCGGCCCGGCCAGGGCCCGTCCGCCCGGCGCTCCTGGTGCGCGTCGCCCCACGGGGTGCGCACCACCCGGTCGCCCGGGGCACGGCCGCCGGCCAGTTCCACGGTGACCGGCGCCGTGTGGCCGAGGATGGCCTGCACCCGGGCCACCGCACGCTCCGCCCGCGCAGTGGCCTCCTGGTCGCCGTCGGCCAGGGAGAGCTGCCGGCCCGGATCGCGGACCAGGCCGTCCGGTACCAGCCTCAGCGCGACCACCCCACCCGCCGCCTCCTCGAACAGCCGGTGGTGCTGCCAGGCTTGCAGCTGCCAGCGCACCCGCTCGGCCACCGCCCCCACCGACAGCACGCCCTCGTGACGCCAGGCCCGGGCAGCGGTACTGCCGTCCGCGCACTCGACCTCCACCTCGACCCGCTCGCACGCCAGCCCCGCCCCGGCGAGGCCGGCGTGCAGGCGCTCGGCGAGACCGCGCGCGGCGAACACCAGCGGCTCGGCGAGCGTGTACGGCTGCTCGAACCGCTCCTCGACCGACAGGTCCACGCCCGGCGGCCGGGGCACGACCGGCCGCGCCTCCAGTCCGCGGGCCAGGCGGTGCGCAGCCGTCCCGGCGGCGCCGAACCGGTCGGCGACGCCGGCGGCCGGCAGCGCGGCGAACTGCCCCAGCGTCAGCAGACCGAGCCGGCTCAGCAGGTCGGCCAGCTTCGCGTCCGCCAGCTCGGCGACCGGGAACGGCGCCAGGAACCGGGAGCTGTCCCCTGCCGCGACGATGCGCATGACCCGGGCGGCGAGCTGCGCGGCGAACAAGCCGTCAGCGATGCCGACCCGGCACGGATGTCCTGTCGCCTCGACCGCGTCGACCACCCGCTCGGCCAGGGGCTCCTCGCCGCCGTGAAAGCGTGCGGCCGAGGCGGCCGGGACCGCGAGCAGGCCGGGGCGCAGCACCTCCAGGTGTGCGGCCAGCGCGCCGACCGCGTCCGCGACCGGCTCGAACGCCTTCGCCTCGTCGTCGACGCTGCGTTCGTAGACCTCCAGCCCCGCGAGCAGGGCCTGGGCCGAGCGCAGCTTCTGCCCGCGCCGTACCCCGGCCGCCCGCGCCCCGCTGGTCGCGGCGAGGATCCGGGCGCGCTCCACCACCGCGGCCAGTCGCTGCGATTCCGGCTCTGCCCCCAGCACGGCGACCACCGGCCAGTCCGGGACCCAGCCGACCAGCACCCGCGGCGAGTTCTCGGTCATCTCAGACCACCACCAGCGAACCGCGCCCCGAAGGCACCGGCGCGGCCGTGGACGTCTGCCGGCCCTCGGCAGCGACCGGCGCCAGCGGGCCCGCCGCGCTGTCCAGGCGGACCGCGCCGTGCGCGTCCGGAAGCCACAGGCCCACCCGGCGCTCGCGCGCCGCCGCACCCCGGCCTCCGGCCACCACTGTCACCCGCCGCGCCCTCAGCCGCCCACGGCCCGATCCCAGCCCCTCCCAGGACTGCGACGCCACCCGAAGCCGCACTCGCGCACCCGGCCATCCGCCGGACACCACCACCGCGCACCCGCTGCGCCGCGCCACCGTTGCCAGGCGCTCGGCCAGCGGTCCTGGCGGCGGACCGCCGCGCAGCAGCAGGAGCCCGAAGCCGTCGGCCAGGGCGAGTGCGACTTCCGGCCACCGCTCGTGCGGCGCCTCGACCACGACCAGCCGGCTCAGGTCGACGCCGAGCTCCGCCGCGGCGAGCAGCCCGAGTCCTTCGAAGCCGAGCGCGGCGCACCAGGTGCCGGCCGAGGTGGCGGCGGCCGCCAGGGCGAGCAGCAGCGCCGTTCCTCCTCCGGTCACCGACACGACTGCGCCCGGGCGCAGTCCTCGTTCCGGGAGGAGGTCTTGCAGGGCGGGCAGGACCGGCACCAGCGGTCCGGTGGGCCGGGACAGCTGGAGCTGGGGTGCCAGCGCCGCGAGTGTTGCCTCCATACCCCCAGAATCGAACATGTGAGCGAAAAAGGGAAGCCGGATTCCGCTTTGCTGTTAATCGCTCACTCGTTCGAGTTGATTGCATTACTGCAGGTCACGGCGGTAGAGATGTTGTAGCGTTCAGCGCGCCGCACCCGCGGCGGTACCGCCGCGCCGGAGAGGAGCCGAACTAGCCGTGGAACCGCTCCGACGTACCTGGCACCCCGGCTACCCGCTCGACCTGGGCCACGTCCTCGGCCCGCTGCACCGCGGCGCCGGCGACCCGGTCTCGGCCTGGTCACCCGGCGACCTGTGGCGCGCCTTCCGCACCCCGTGCGGCACCGGCACCATGCGCATCACCGCCCGTCCCGCCGACGGGGAGATCACCGCAGCCGCATGGGGCGCGGCGGCCCCATGGCTCCTGGACCGCCTGCCGGCCATGCTCGGCGCCCACGACACCCCCAACCAGCTCATCCTGCCGCCCGGGCCACTGCGGGAGGTCCAGCGCCGCAACCCGGGCCTGCGCCTCGGGGCCTCCGGCCTGGTCATGGACTCCCTGGTGCCTGCGGTGCTGGAGCAGAAGGTCACGGTCACCGAGGCCAGGAGGGCGTGGAGGTACCTGGTGCGGCGTCATGGTGACCCAGCCCCGGGGCCCCGCACGGACCTGTATGTCGCGCCCGCCGCCCGTCAGTGGGCCCTGATCCCGTCCTGGGAGTGGCACCGCGCCGGTGTGGATCCGAAGCGCTCGGCGACGATCATGCGGGCCGTCCGGCTCGCACCACGGCTCGAAGAAGCGTCCTCCATGAACAGCGCGGACGCCCACGCCCGCCTGGCGAGCGTGCCCGGCATCGGTATCTGGACCGCCGCCGAAACGCTGCAGCGCAGCAACGGCGACGCGGACGCCGTCTCCGTTGGGGACTTCCACCTCGCCAACCACATCGGCCACTTCTTCACCGGGCGGGCGCGCAGCACCGACGACGAGATGCTGGAACTCCTCGCCCCCTACGCCGGCCAGCGCCACCGGGTCTGCAAACTCGCCTTCCTCGCCGGTGCCCGCGCACCGCGTTTCGGCCCACGCCTCGCACCCAACGATCACCGCCGACGGTAGTCGGCCACGCAGCTCCGCTGCCTGTCCGGGAGACCGCCGCGGCGATCTGCCGCTGCGGAGATGCTGGCCGTGGTGCATGTCCCGCGGGCGCGACAGCAGCACGCCGGCGAGTTCGATCAGCGGTCGGCCGGGCCGGTGTCGAGCGTGGCGATGCCGTGCAGCACCAGGCCGACTTCCCGGGCTTCCTCCAGGCGCCGGGTGAAGACGTCGATCCGTTCCTGCGGTGCCAGGTTCATCAGCCCGGGCGGCCACGTGCCCGGCGGCACCACCATCACCACCGCCCCGCCCCGGGCCCCGGCCGCCGACAGCCATCCGGACGAGGCGACGACCGGCGAGGCCGGCTCCCAGACCTGCCGGCCGCCCACCAGCACCAGGCGCGCCAGCAGATCGCCCCGCATCTCCACGACCGCGGTGGTGTCCGGCGGGTCTCCCGCCGCGAGGACGAACCCGCTGTCCACCACGTTCTCGATCAGGTCGCCGTGCAGTCGGGGGCCGACCTCCACGATCACCTCCGCGAACGGCGCCCCGGCCGCCGACTCCCGCACCGCCAGCGCCCACACCATCGGCGCCCGCTCCGGCCCGGCACCCACCTCATCCGCCATGCCCTACCAACGAGCCACCCCAGCGGCCGCACCGGGCTGGGGCTTTGACGGCCCAGCAGGGCATCTGTCAGTGGCAGAGCCACGACCACCGAAGACCCGGTCAACGCTGTCAGTGTCAGTGGCAGTCGCTACCGTGAGACCGCTCCGAGAAAGCCGACGAAGGCCGCCACCCACAGGTGGCGGCCTTCTGGCCGATCAGACGTTCAGGCACTGTCGCCCTCCCAGTCCCAGTACCGGCCGTTGCCCGGCCGCGGCCCGTAGTGAGCGCGCCCGCCCGCGCCATAGGCGCCGATCTCGGTGAGCAGCGCCGCGCCGTCGTCAAGCTCTTCCCGGCTCCAGCCGGTCACGTCCAGCAGCAGCCCGTCAAGCGGGCCGGCCACCAGCTCCCGGTAGGCGCGGCCCGGCCGCGGCCCTGGATCGGGATCGTCGTGGTCCGCCCCGTACACCCGGCCCCTCATCAGCGCATCGTCGTCCATGCCGCCCAGCATCCCGGCCACCACCGACACCCAGCCGTCCGAACTGTCGGCCGCGCGCAGCCGGCCCGGTGGCTGCGTAGCCGAGAACGAGAGCGCTTGTAGGTCAGTTTGGAGAGCGGTCGCCTGGTGGTGATGCCGGAAATGTTGGCAAGTTCTGAGAGCGCCCCTCGGCGATGTGTCGCCTGGGATCGCCTCATGGCGGTCTGTGCGGTGGAATTGGTTCGCTTGTAACCATGGACGGGCTGCAGGAGTGGAGTGCGCGGGTGGGGACGATCCTGAAGGGCGTGAGCCGCTTTCGGTGGCACGAGTTGCAGCATGCATATGGACCTGCGACTGCTGTTCCCGGCACGCTGTCGCGGGTCGCCTGGGGCGATGCGAGGACCAGCGAGGAAGCCCTTAGTGATCTCGGCCTGTGGCTTGCCGAGCTGGCTGTCTTCGACGCGACGGTCGCCGCGGTTCCCTTTCTGTGGGAGCTCGCAGTGTCCGAGGCCGTGACCTGCCGACCCGGGGTCATCGAGGTTCTGCAGGCAGTCCTCGAACACGGCAACCCTCCCAGGACCGAAGTGCAGCGGGACGCTCACCAAGCCGTGCTGAGCGGCAGGACGGCAGCGGACCGGCTGACCCGGGACAGCGATCCTCCTGTGCGGGCGGCGGCTCGCGATCTGGTGACGGCGATCGACAACCACCGCTGCGAGACCTGCCGTCCGGCCTGACAGCGGCGTGCGGCTCAGGGTCCGGGGCGCCGAGGGTCCAGCCACAGATCGTGGCCAACCCGTCGTGCCAAGCCGCCAAGGTGTAGGCGGTGCGGCCGGCGCGGCAGGTGCCGTCCCGAAGGTGCAGAAACCAGCGCTCTGGCGCAGGTCGCCCGAGCTGGCCCGACGATCGCGCCGTCCATCATCGGGGTGACGGGGATGCCCTCCGGGCAGCGGCCGTCCGCGCTCTCCAGCCCCGCAATGGCCTCGCGGCCGGCCCGGCGCCCGTACAGTCCGAATCGATGACCACCAGCGAGCCCACCTTCGACCAGGTCGCCGACGAGCTCTACCGCCTCGCCCCGCAGGACTTCACCGCCGCCCGCAACCAGCGCGCCGACGAACTCAAGAAGACCGACCCGCAGCTCGCCAGACGGATCCGCGCGCTGCACCGGCCCACCCAGGCCGCCTGGGCCGCCAACCTCCTCGCCCACCAGCACGGCGACCTGATCGAGCAGCTCCTGGAGCTCGGCCGGGCTCTGCGGGATGCCCAGGAGCACCTCGCCGGGGAGCAGCTTCGCGAGCTCGTCGAGCAGCGCCGGGCTCTGGTGCGGGCGTTGACCGGGCAGGCGGAACAGGATGCGGCGGCGGCCGGGCATCCGCTCGGCGTGGATGCCGTCGCCGACGTGGACCGGACGCTGGGTGCCGCGCTCGCCGATCCGGACGCCGGGCGGGCCCTCGCCGCAGGCCGGCTGACCGCGCCGCTGGAACCGGTGTGGTGGCCTGGGGCTGCGGCCGGCGGGCCGGCCGGGGAGCCGGGCCGTCCCGCCGGACCGCAGGGGGGTACGGGGCGAACTTCCGCGTCGGGTCGTGGGTCGCGGCCAGCGAACCCCCCGGCGGCGTCCTCATCGAAGGCCTCCACCAAGGCGAAGGGACGGTCCGCGTCCCAGGCTGCGGCCGAACGCAAGCGGCTGCGCGAACAGGAACAGGCCCGCGATGCGGTGGCGGCAGCGGAGCGGGCCGCAAGCCAGGCCGCAGGCCACCTGAAAGACGCTGAGCGTGCGGTCGCCGACGCCGAGGCGGCCCGCCGACAGGCAGCAGGTGAAGCCGAGCAGGCCCACGCCGCACTGGCCGAGGCCGAAGCGCGCGACGCCCGCGCCCAGGAGAACCTTGCGCGGGCCGGGGAGCAGGTGCAGGCGGCCCAGGCCGAGGCGCGCGCGGCCGGCGACAAGGCCGGCCGGGCACGGGAAGCGGCCCGGCAGGCGGCCGAGCAGCTGCGCGGGCTGGAGACCGGCGGCCACAGCGCAGGTAGCGGCTGACCGCAGCGCGTCACCCTCGCGCGGTCGGGGTTTAGGCAGATGGTGGTTGCCCAGGTACCAGGTAGGGCGCCGCCGTGCCTCCGAGCGGGGCCCAGCAGGCGGCGGCGCCCGTCGGCCCAGTACCGCGTGCGAAGCGGCGGTCCGGCGGCGACGCTGGCCGTGGACCCGTCCCGCACGACCGCGCGGCGGACACCGGCGTGGTGCGAGGAAGGGAGGCCGTCGTGGCCAGACCCGTGTGGACCGGAGTGCTCACCTTCGGCCTGGTGACCGTACCCGTCGCCCTGTACACCGCGACCCAGTCCCACGACGTCCGCTTCCACCAGCTCGAACGCGGCACCTCCGACCGCGTCCGCAACAAGCGCGTCAACGAGCGCACCGGCAAGGAGGTCGAGTTCGGCGAGATCGTGAAGGGCTACCCCGTCGCCGAGGGCGAGTACGTCGTCGTCGAGCCGGACGAGCTGGAGCAGATCTCGCCCGGCCGCTCCCGCACCATCGACATCGCCGGCTTCGTCGACCTCGCCGAGGTGGACCCGATCTTCTTCGACAAGACCTACTACCTCGGCCCGAAGGGCAAGGAGTACGCCAAGGTCTACGCCCTCCTCGTCGAGGCCCTCGAACACGCGAACAAGGCGGGCCTGGCGATGTTCGCCATGCGCGGCAAGGAGTACCTCACCGCGGTCCGGTCCGAGAACGGCCTGCTCGAACTGCACACCATGCACTTCGCCGACGAGGTCCGAGACCCCCGCCACGAGATCGACGACCTCCCGGAAGGCATGAAGCTGTCCGCGCAGGAGGTCAAGACCGCCGAACAGCTCATCGGCATGCTCGCCGTCGACTGGAACCCCGGGGAGTGGCACGACACCTACGAGGACCAGGTCAAGAAGCTCATCGAGGACAAACTCGCCGGGCGCGAGATCGCCGTCTCCGCCGGACCCGCGCCCGAGGCCACCAACGTCGTCGACCTGATGGACGCCCTGCGCCGCAGTCTCGACAGCGCCCGCAAGGACGAGCCCACCGACAAGACGCAGAAGCCCGCGGGCCGGAAGGCTGCCGCGCCCGTGTCCCGTGCCCCGAAAGCCGCCGGCGGCAAGAAGAGCACCTCCGCCAAGGCCACGGCCGCCAGAGGGACGGCGCGCAGGAAGAGCGCGACCGGCAAGCAGCAGCTCTCCCAGCTCACCAAGGCAGACCTCTACAAACGCGCCACCGACCTCGACATCCCCCACCGCTCCACCATGACCCGCAACCAACTCCAGCACGCCCTCGAACACGCCGGACGCCCACGGCGCGCAGCATCCTGACCGGCCGGCAGCCCCTGGCCGGGCCGGGACCCACGCCGACGCCCTCGCCGGACGGCTCGAGACCGCCCGCCGGACAGCGCTCCGTGTGGACCGTCAGCGGGGATCCGTCGAGGTCGCCGTCGACAGCGGCCTGCACGGCACCGTCCGCTACGTCCGCCTGCGCCCGCAGGAGTAGAAACACGGGCGGCGGCGCCGCTCGATCTGCCTGTCGATGGCGCTCTCACCCGGCCGATCGACCGGCTGCCGGCCGACGCGGGTCCTGATCGCTCAAGGGCGGTACTCGGCGGTCGGGCCGGGTACGTGGGTCAACCGGGGAGTCTGCGACAGGTGATCTTCAACTTGCCCTAGGGTTACGGGAGTTCCCGGTGGCGAGCGTGCTGCCGGGACTTCGTGCTTTCCGGAGGGCGAAAGATCTTGCGATACGTGCGGCTGCTGCGGCGGGGGCCGGTTCTTCTCCTGTGGGGTGCGCAGACGGCGTCGGTGTTCGGTGACCGGCTGTACGCCCTGGCGGTGATGTGGCTCGCCTGGCAGAGATCCGGGGGCGCGGCGATGGGTCTGGTGGCCGTCGCGGAGTCGGCGCCGTACATCGTGCTCGGCACCATCGGCCAGCGGGTGATGGAGCGATTCACGACACTGCGCTCGCTCGCGGTGGTGGACGTGGTCCGCATGGTGCTGGTCGCCGCGCTGCCGTGGACCTGGGAGGCGTTCGGAACGCCTGGGCTGCTGGTGTCGGCCGGCCTGCTCGGGGTCGGCGGGGCACTGTTCGATCCGAACCTCGGCGCCCTGGTCCCGGACCTGGTGCAGCCTGGGGAGGTGCAGGCCGTGAACGGGCTGATGGACCTGACCGCCCGGATCGCGCGGGTCGCCGGCCCCGCCTCGGCCGGGATCCTGCTCGCGGTGATGCCGATGGATGGGCTGTTCTGGCTGGACGCGGGCACGTTCGCGGTGTCCGCCGTCGCACTAGCTGGCTTGGGAGCCGGGACTGCGCGCCGCCGGGAGACCACCCCGGCCGGTGCCACGGCCGCTCCGAGTCTGGTGCCGCGGGCCCGGGCCCTGATGCGCACCCATCCGGAGACCGGGGTGGCGCTGGTGGTCCACGGGATCGCGATCTTCGCAGGTGCGGTGTCGATCGTGATGCCGGCGCTGGTGGCGGTGCGGCTCGGCGGCGGGGTCGGCACCTACGGCGTGATGCTGGCCGCTACCGGGGCCGGGTCGATCGTCGGGAACGCGGTGGCCGGGAACATCCGGCTGCCGCAGTCCCTGCCGGCGTTCTACTGCGCCGCGTGGGCCGTCTCCGGGGCGCTGATGGCGGTGACCGGGTCGGTGAGTACGGTGGCCGAGCTGGTGGCGGTGTCGGCCGCGTACGGGGCCGTGTCGCCGTTCCTGGCGGTGGCGCTGTCCACGCACCTGGCGCAGTTCCCTCCGGCCGCGCGGCGCCGGTTGCTGACGGTCGACCAGACGGTCATCCGGACGATGGGCACGCTCGCCATGGTGGGGATTCCGGCCCTGGCTGCGGCCCACCCGAGGGCGGGGTTCACCGCGGGGGGCGTGGCCACTGCCGTGGTGGGCGTCGTCGGGTGCGCGGTCGTGGTGTGGTGGGCGAGGACCCGCACACCGCTGCCGGGGGCCGGACCGGCGCTGGAGCGCGTGGCTGGCTGAGGGCACACATAGGGCCGGACTCCTGCTGGAGTCCGGCCCCTTCGTGCTCCTGGTCTCAGATCACGCGATCAGGGACCAGTGGGTGACGGTGATGTCCTCCAGCGGGATGCCCAGCCTCTTGTAGATGTTCTGGTGCATCGCGCCGAACCAGGCGTCGCGTCGGTCGGCGAAGAACTCCGGGTCGTACCAGGCCACGCCCAGCAGGACGGTGCCGCCGCCGTTCGGGTTGCCCGGCTCGGGTTCCCAGTAGGTGCACTGCCAGTCCCAGAGCATCAGCTCCTCCGGGCGGCCTCGCAGGCGCTCGTCGGACTCGCGCAGGGCCTCGATGCACCGCTGGGCGGTCGCCGCGTCGGGGCAGTAGTAGGTGCAGTCGGACTTGCCGATCGGGGTCTTGTCGGCGCGGCGGGCCGCGTCGGCGTCCTCCCCGGTCAGGACGCGCACGCGGGTCACCGCGGTCGCCTGGTCGAGCGTGTCGAGGATGGTCACAGTGGTGCTCTCCTCTCCCTTGTCCTGGCGGACTACCAGCCCGTGCCGCTGATCGGCACGATGCTGGGACTTGTGGCATCGCGCCGCAGGATGCCGTCCGGCGCGGTGTAGCGGACGTTCAGCCCGATGCGGGCGCCGTCGCTGGTGTTGGTGCCGGATCGGTGCACCAGGCGGCTGTCCATCAGGACGGCGCAGCCGGCGCGCAGCGGCACGGGGATCGTGGTCTCCGGGGTGAAGCCGTGGGCCTGGTCGGCCCGGCCGCGCTCGGCGCAGTTCGTCGGCTCCTTCTCGACCGGCAGGTAGCCGAGGCGCTGGGAGCCCGGGGCTACTTCGAGGCATCCGTTGGCCACGGTGGTGTCGGTGACGGCCAGCCATGCGGACACCGACCGTTCGGGGTGCAGTTCCAGGTGGGCGTCGATGCCGTCCTGGTGCCAGGGGATGTCGAACGCCTTCCCGGGCCACTTCACGACGAGGAAGGTGTTCTCCACCGCGACGTCCGGCCCGAGGACGGCCTGGACCGCGGCGAGCAGGTTCGGGGAGCGGACCGCGTACTCGGCCCAGTCCTCGGTGAGGTGCGGGTTGCGGACGATCTCGCGGTCGCGGTGGGCGGCGGTCAGGAGGGGGGCACGGCCTCGGGCGACTCCCGGCGTGGACCACTGGATCGAAGAGCTGACCGCGCGCGGGCCGAGGATGCCGTCGACCTGGGTGAGTGCGGGCATGGCGGTACTCCAGCGCGTCGGAGGGCTTGGTCGCCGCCCGGGGCGTCCACGGTGCCGAGGGGGATCGGCCCCGTCCTCGCACCGGGCGGCATCAACGACGCTAGGGAGTAACGGAAGGCTCACTCAACGAAGTTGCACGGGATTACACGGCTTCATCCGAGTACGTCGATCGCCGCCGTGATCAGAGCCCGCGCCGCTGCGCCACGCACCGCCAGGTCGGACAGCTCGGCGAACACCTTCTCGTACATGGCGATCTCGCTGGGCTGGGTGATCGTCAGGTATCCGGACACCAGCTCTACGTTGACCTGGGCCTGGTCGTAAACCCAGAACCCCTCGACCGGCCAGCCGTTGTCCCGGTCGGGCCGCATGGGCACCACACCCAGGCTGACGCTGGGCAGCCGGCCGACGGTGAGCAGGTGGCGCAGCTGCTCCAGCATCACCGGGCGGCCGCCGAGGCCGTTGCGCAGCACGCTCTCCTCGATGAGCAGGGCGAAGCGGTGCCGGCCTTCGTGGAGGATGTGCTGGCGCTCCATCCGTTCGTCGACGGCGGCTTCGACGTCGTCGACCAGGCCGCGGCGGTCGCGGATCGCGGTGAGGATCGCAGTGGTGTAGTCGCGGGTCTGTAGAATGCCGGGCAGCACCCACGGAGCGTATGCGCGGAAGGAGCGGGTGCGCTCGTACAGGGGCCGCACGGACTGCTGGGCCTGGCGCAGACCGGAGCGTTCCATCCGGCGCCACTCCAGGAACATTTCGTCGGCCTGGCGGCTGCGGGCGATGAGGTCCGCGGCCTGGTCGTCGGCGCCGCACGCCTCACACCAGGCCCGGATGTCCGCGTCGGAAGGCGGCGTCCTGGCGTTGATGATGCGAGAGGTCTTGGCGGGGGTCCACCCGCACCGGGCGGCCAGCTGCTTGCCGTTCAGGCCAGCGTCCAGCATCAGCTCGCGCAGGCGCTCCGCCACGGCCTTGCGGGCGGCCTGGGCGCTGGACGACGGAGAAGCTGGCATGGTGTCCGGCTGCCGGTGCGGGTGACCGTGTCAGACCGAGTACCGGTCGTGCGGGACGGCGCGCTCCCACACCGCCTCGAACGCCGCGGCGCAGTGCTTCGCCAGGGCGGGATCCTGGAGGATCTCCTCGCCTATCTCGGCGAGCTGCCCGTCCCCAGTGAAGTGGTGGTAGTGCACCACCTGGTCGTCGAACACCCAGAAGTCCAGCCCCGGCAGGCACAGGTCCTTGGTGTTGCGCCTCGGCAGCCACCGGACCTGTTCGCCGGCGGCAAGGTTGCCGAAGGTCAGGTCGTGCTCGTAGCGGATGTAGTCGTGCACCGGCTCCGAGACGATCCGCGCCCGCCGCACCACCACCCCGCGGCCCACCGCCTCGGCCACCGCCTCGTGCCACCCGTGCCACCACGAGCCGCGATCGGCCGGGTCCAGCCGCTTGCCCTGCTGGAAGGCCAGGAACTCCGGATCGTCCAGCATGTAGGAGTCGCGCATCTCCAGATGCACCGCCGAGCGCTGCGCCCGGGCGAGCGCCTCACGAACCGGTGTTGCCACGCTTCGCCTCTCCGTCGGGCCGCGGGATGAACTGCAGCATGTTGGCGGGCAGCCGGATCACCGTCTCGTGTTCCGGGACGTCCGTCGTGTGACCGGGTACCGAGCCGACCTCCTGCGCCTGCCGGACCGTCTCCTCGTCCGCTTTCCAGGACTGGATGATCAGGTCCCCGGTTTCCTCCTCCAGCCAGATCGTCGGGGACTGGTCGGATGGGGTGTTCGGCCAGATCCCCAGAAAACGTAGCGTCACGACGGCCTCCCGTACCAGGTCGGTTACACGGACTTGCACGACGCTCCCCCACGGGTGGCGGGCCGTCAAGAGCGTGCGGGCGCAGCCAGGAGGCAGGCGCCCTACGACTGGGCCCCGGGGTAAGAATCTCTTGCCTGCGGGGCCCACGGGTCGGCTTGGCGTTTACCTGGCGGGAAGCATCGCGGACGGTCAGGGCAGGAACTGGGCGAGTGCGCCGGTGACGGCGGCAGCCAGGGTGAGTACGGCAGCGAAGGCGGTGGCCGCCCGCATGAGGGCAGTGGGGTAGGTGGCGCCGTCGAGGCGGGCGAGTGTGCCGGCGGCTGCGGCCGCCAGAAGAGCGAACACGACGACCAAGGCGGTCGTAAGCAGAACGACGCTGAGGTGGGTCACGGTGGTCTCCCGATACACGGTGGGGTGCTGGCGTGACCCAAGGTGGCGGGAACGGTGTTCACCGGGGTTCGGCCGGACGATGATGAACACAGGCGAACACCCGGGGCTGGGGGACATGTGGGCGAGCGTGAGGTGGCTCTTGCGAGGTTGCGCGTGAGCTGCCCCGACTTTCATGGAGTCCGCGATCGTGTGATCAAGCGACTTGCGGGTGTTGCTCCAGTCGCGTCCAGTACGCCTGCTCGTACTCGTCGGGCGGCATGTAGCCGAGGGCGGAGTGGAGGCGCTCGCTGTTGTACCACGCGACCCACTGGAAGACGGCCCGCTCGACCTCGTCGAAGTCCCGCCACGGCCCCTGATGTTCGATCAGTTCGGCCTTGAACGTGCCGTTCAGGGCCTCGGCCATCGCATTGTCGTACGAGTCCGCGACGGACCCGACGGATGCCGAGGCGCCGACCTCGACCAATCGCTCTGTGTAGCGAATGGATACGTATTGCGACCCGCGGTCGCTGTGATGAATGAGGTCGGCGTCCTTCTTGATCTTCTGCCGCCACAGCGCCATCTCCAGCGCGTCCAGCGGCAGGTCGGTCCGCATGTGGGTGGCGGCCTGCCAGCCCACGATCCGGCGGGAGTACGCGTCCAGGACGAACGCCACGTAGACCCAGCCCGACCAGGTCCGGACGTAGGTCAGGTCGGCCAGCCACAGCTGGTTCGGGCGCTGGGCGGTGAACCGGCGGTTGACCAGGTCCGGCGGACGCGGCGCCATCGGCCCCGGGACGGTGGTGCGGCGGCGCTGTCCGCGGATCACGCCCTCGATGCCAAGCTCGCGCATCAGCCGCTCGACGGTGCACCGCGCGACCTGGTGGCCGGCGCGGACCAGGGCGCGGGTGATCCGGCGGGCCCCGTAGGTGCGGCCGGATTCCTCCCACACCGCTGTGACCAGTGGAATCAGTTCTTCGTCGCGGAGCCGGCGGGCAGACTTCGGTCGCTGCTTGCGCGCGAAGTACGTCGACGGCGACAGCTCCAGCACCCGGCAGACGGGATCGACCCCGAAGCCGTCGCGCAGGTGGTCGATCACCTGCTCGGCCTCGTCCGGGGACGGTCGATCTCCTGGGCAAAAAACACGCTGGCGGCCTTGAGGATCTCGTTGGCCCGCCTCAACTCGGCGACTTCCTTGCGGAGTTCCTTCAGCTCGTCGCGCTCGACGGTGGTGAGGCGGTCGTCGCGCTCGCCGGCGTCGGCCTCGGCCTGACGGACCCAGGACCTGAGGGCTTCCTTGTGGATGCCGAGGTCGCGGGCCACATGGGCGACGGGGCGGCCGGTCGAGCGGACCTCGCGTACGGCGCGCTCGCGGAGTTCATCGGGGTACTTGCGTGGTGCTGGCACTGCTCGTGGTTCTCCTTACGCCTGGATCGTAACAAACCCAGACATCAGGGACTCCAAGAAGGCCAGAGCAGCTCACGCGAGACGCTGGCCGACGGGTTGGCCCGTACCCGGATGACCAAGACCCAGCTCGCCGGCAGAGCGGGGCTGGGCCGTACCACCGTTCAGGAGGCCTTTCGGACCGACGCTCCCGCCCCGTCGGCTGAGACGGTCACGGCCATCGCCCGCGAACTGGGCCTGTGGACGAAGCTGCAGGACCTGCTGGCCCTGCGGCGGACCGCAGCCGAAGAGGCTGGCCCTGCGGCCATGCAGGCAGCGGGTCCGGGCGCGCCGATCGGGGAGTGGGACCCCCACGATCTGGAGGTTCATCCCGCCGGAGCCGAAGCCGCCGCGGCTGGCTCCGGCGGCCGGTGGGTGTGGCGCTGTCCGGCTATGTCACGCGCGACCACGACCATGTCCTGGCCGGGACAGTGCGGCAGGCCGCGCAGGGCGCCAGCGGGATGCTGGTTCTGGTCGGGTCGTCCTCGACCGGCAAGACACGGGCGTGCTGGGAGGCCGTCCAGCCCCTTGCCGCCCGTGGGTGGGCGTTGTGGCACCCCTTCGATCCGTCGCGGGCCGAGGCTGCGCTCGCCGATCTCGAACGCGTCACGCCGCGCACGGTGGTGTGGCTCAACGAGGCTCAGCATTACCTCGGCCATCCCGAGGCCGGCGAGCGCATCGCGGCCGCCCTCCACACCCTCCTCACCCACTCCGCCCGCCGGCCGGTCCTCATCCTGGGCACCCTGTGGCCCGAGTACGCCAGCCGCTACACGGCTCTGCCCAACCCGGGGGCACCGGACCCACACACCCGGGTCCGCGAACTCCTCGCCGCACGCACCGTCTCTGTTCCCGAGTCCTTCGACCGGAACGCACTCCACGCCGCCACCGCTCTCGCGCGAGGCGGCGACCACCTACTGGCCGACGCCCTCACCCGTGCTCGCGCGCACGGACGCATCACGCAGGACCTCGCCGGAGCGCCCGAACTCCTGCGCCGCTACGACCACGGCACTCCAGCCGTTCGGGCGTTGCTGGAGGCAGCGATGGACGCCCGCCGTCTCGGGGTGGGCCTCCAACTCCCGCAGGCCTTCCTCACCGATGCCGCAGCCGACTACATCACCGACCACGCCTGGGATCAGCTCACAGAGGACTGGGCCGAGGCAGCCTTCGCCGATCTCGCCCGCCCCGTCCACGGTAAGCAGGCCCCTTTACGCCGCACCGCCGACCGTCCCCCGCTCCGTCCTCCGGGCGGGCCGGTGACTGTCGCGGCGTTCGGCTCAGCGGCGGGACCGATGTTCCGCCTCGCGGACTACCTCGAGCAGCACGGCCGCTCCACCCGCACGTGGCGCTGCCCGCCCGCCTCCTTCTGGAACGCCGCCCACACCCACCTCACTCGGCCCGACGACCTCAACCGCCTCGCCGAATCCGCCGAGATCAGGCACCGCCTGCAATGGGCGCACTACCTCCGCCGCCGGGCCGCCGACGCCGGCCACTTCGGTGCCCTGACGAAGCTGGTCTGGATGCGGGAGAACACCGGGGACTGGGCGGGTGCGGAAACCCTGTACCAGCAGGCCGCCGAGGCCGGACACACCGACGCCCTGATGGACCTGGCACAGAGGCGGGAGAACAGCGGGGACCGCGAGGGCGCCGAGGCCCTCTATCGGCAGGCCCGCGACGCTGGCAGCACCAACGCTCTGACGGGCCTGGCGCGCATGCGGGAACGGGCTGGCGACCGCGACGGCGCCGAAGCCTTCGCCCGGCAGGCTGCCGACGCCGGCAACACGGACGCCCTGACCAGCCTGGCGCAGAGGAGGGAAAGCACCGGTGACCGAGAAGGCGCCGAGTCTCTCTACCGGCAGGCCGCCCAGGCAGGCGACACCAACGCCCTGGCGGACCTGGCGCGGATGCGGGAACGGGCTGGCGACCGCGACGGCGCCGAAGCCTTCATGCGGCAGGCTGCGGCAACCGGAGACACCTACGCCCTGATCGTCCTGACGCGGATGCGGGAACGGGCCGGGGACCTCGAGGGCGCCGAAGACCTGTACCGGCAGGCTGCCGACGTCGGCTATATCGACGCCCTGGTGGATCTGGCGCAGAGGAGGGAACGGGCCGGGAACGTCGAGGGCGCCGAAGACCTGTACCGGCAGGCCGCCGACGCCGGCAGCACCAACGCTCTGACGGGCCTGGCCTGGATGCGGGAGCGGGACGGCGACCGCAAGGGCGCGGAAGCCTTGGCTCTGCAGGCCGCCGGCGCCGGCAACACGGACACCCTGACCAGCCTGGCGCAGAGGAGGGAGAACACCGGTGACCGAGAAGGCGCGGAAGGCCTCTACCGGCAGGCCGCCGGCGCCGGCAGCGCCGACGCCCTGGCGTACCTGACGCGGATGCGGGAGCAGACCGGGGACCACGAGGGCGCCGAGGCCTTCGCCCGGCAGGCCGCTGAAGCCGGCAGCACCATCGCCCTGAGCAGTCTGGCGCGGATGCGGGAGGAGACCGGGGACCGGGAGGGTGCGGAAGCTCTCGCGTGGGAGGCCGCCGAGGCGGGCCACACGGACGCGCTGGTCGACCTGGCGCGGATGCGGGACCGGGCCGGCGACCGGGAGAGCGCCGAGATCCTCTACCGCCAGGTCGCCGACGCCGGCCGGCTTTACCTCTACCTGGTCAACAGGGAGAGGTGGCCGTATGGGCTGGATCCGGATGGTTCACCCACTCCGCCTTGGCCCTGAATCGAGGGGGCGCGGGCCGCCGCCCACGTCATTCGTGAAGCGGCCGCCCCGGGCCCGATGCTCGGTCAGGCGGCGCGGATCTTCTCATCGGCGATCAGGCCCCAGTTGTGGCCGGGCCAGTCACGTTTCAGGGCCGCCCGGACTGGCCGCCGTAGCGAGAACACCACCGAACGTATCCGTAAACGAACAACGCGCCCAGCGCCGGCCAGGCCCGGACCTATGCCTGACGGATCGCCCTGGAGGCGAAGTATTGGACCAGCACCGCGGCGAGGTGAACGGCGGCCACGGCCTCGGCCTGGATCTCCCTGCGGGTGGGACGCTGCTTGCCGTGTCGGCTGGGTTTGGCCGTCCCACAGCTGCAGCATCATCCGTCGCACCATCTCGACGCCGTCCTGCGGATCGCTGCCCTCAATGTCGAAGACCAGCTTGTGGGCGATCTTGGGCAGTTCACCGAGCATCGTGCCTAGCGTCGCGCGGGCGTGGTTGGGCTGCACGGTGGCGTGGGCGGCGGACTCCACCGCCTTAATCCGTGGTGCGGGCGTACGCCTTGGTGATCGCCTCGCGCAGGTGTTCCGAGGCCGCCCCCCGCTCCGGACGGTCATGGTCGACGCCGCCGAATCCGTCCTGGGCACCGATCCGGACCACTGCGGGTTCACCGTCGCCCTCCAGGCCGCCCGTGACCAGGTCGTCCAGGCCGGCGACGTCGTCACCGCCACCGTCAAGCCGGTCGGTCTCATCGGACGCAGGGTTCTCACCGCCCTGCTCCGATCCCGGCGGCAGCGGGTGCGGCCCCGGCATCTACACAACCGTCACCCAGGAGCCAACCAACTCCCTTGCGTGACCTGCAAAATCCGTTAACTACCCGGCCTTGGGGTAAAGCCCACCCGCAGGCGTACACCGAGGTAGCCGACCACCTCTCCGTCCTGTTCGGCCGGCACTCCGACCGGGCGGGCGGCTGGAGGGCGGTGGCGGACCAGCCGTTCCAGCCCGGTGCCAGCGCCGGGCACCACTCGGACACCGTCTTCGCCGTCGCCACCTGGCTAATGAAGAACAGCACCAGCTTCGACCCCGACCAGTACCGCTGAGCGCGCAGACGATGACCAAGGAGCACGAGAGCATGAGGACCGCCCTTTCGCCGCAGTCCACGGCCGTCGTCACGCGCGCCTACGAGCGACTCGCCGGCCTGTGCGGGCCGACCGTCCAACTCGAGGCCGCCCTCCTCCTGGACGACCTGTACGCGGCCACCGCCAAGCACGGCCACGAGCGCACCAGCACGGACCTGGGCTGGCTGGTCACAGCCGCCACGGAGGCCACCAGCAGCAAGCACCGCCACCGTGGGCCCAACCGATCGGTGGCCGAGCTCCAACAGCTCACGAAGGCACTCACCACCGGGCTCACCGAAGCCGGTCTGGTCCTGACACTGTCGGCCGGCCGGACCGGTGCAGCGGTGGAGCCGCTGTCGGGCGGGCCGGTCTGGGGCGGGAACGGCCGCACCGGCCTGGCGGTGGGCATCTACCTCAACGGGGGGTGGGACGTGATGGTCAACCAACCACAGAGCCGGGTCTTCTCCCTCTACGCACCGGCCACCGAGGCCGGCGCGCGGGAAGTCGCGGAGATCGTCCACGGCAACCTCAGCGGGGACCGCCCGGATCCGTTCCGCGGCCGCTGACCAAGGCGGAGGCGGAGACAGCTTCACGCCGAATTCCCTCCGCCCCTGCCAGTAGGCGGCCCCACGGCACGCTGCGTGGCCCTGTCACTGCGCCGTGCCCGTGGCTGCTGGCCAGCAGCCACGGGCGGCACCTCTCCGAGACGGGCGGTGGCCGGCGGCGCGGCTCGTACGCCCGCAAGGGGACGGTCGCGGCTACCGGGCGACCGGGGCCACAACGATGAGAGGCATGTCCTTGAGCAACGATCACGTCCCGAGCCCATCATCCCACCCCTGCGTTGCCGCCACCGCTGCTACGGTCCCCCGCCATGAACACTGACGACTGGACGGCGCTCGGCGCCATCGCGGCCGCAGCCGGGGTGGTGGTCACCGCGGTCATGGCCTACTGGACGACCCGCAAGGCGGCGGCCGCCGCCGCGGACTCGGCAGAAACCGCCCGGGAGGTGGCGCAGATCGAACGCGACCGATGGCACCGCGAGCTGACCCCCGAACTGACCTTCAGCCTGACCCGCCTGGGCTCCCACCAGCTGCGGCTCACCACCACACTCGACGGGCCGGTCGGCTTGGACCACCTCGACACGATCACCCTCACGGTGCGCGACGAGGCCGGGTGGGATCACTCAGCCAGACCGCACTACAACGACGAACAACGCGCGGAGCTGCAGTCGGTGATCTGGGGGCCGGCCCGATTCACCCCCGGGGTCGACGGAGTCGCCGCGCCCGGCCGCCAGAGCGTCATCCGGGATCTGGAACGTGGCAACGTCACGTTCCGGCAGATGGAAAACTCATCGGCGCCGAGCTGGTTCGAGAACGTGGCGGACTGGGTGGACGGGTACTGGGATGCGAACCTGCGCCTGCAGGCGGTCTGCAAGCGGGACGGGGACCGGCCTTGGATCGTCGTCGCCGAGGTCGCGAACCCCGGGGCGGAATACGTTCCTGACGGCTCGGATGAGGTGGAGACCCCGGAGCAGTACCGCTGAACCGGTGGGGCTGAGGTCGAACTCCTGCTCGCCGACGCATCAGCGGCCGACTCCCGGGGCGTCGGATCAGTGAAGCCTCGCGGGTCCACATCGTGGCTCCAGTCCCGCAACTGCGCCGTTGCCCACCCCAAGCACCTCTCCGGCCGCCCCGCTGGCGGTGACGGTCAGTGTCCGCAGGCGCTGACCGTTCCTGCGGAGCGTACGGGCAAGATGAGGTGCCGGGGCAGGGCCAAGGGGAGACGTTCACCTGATCGTGTGGTTCCCGGGGCGCAGCGCTCTCGCTGCGCCCCGGGTGGGCGGACGGAAGCCCTCCAGGGGCAGCTTCTCCAGCTACACCGCACTGGCCACTCGCATCCGCGCTGAGGGTCTTCCTACCGCCTGGCGGGTCGTTGCGTCGTCTTCTCCATGTCCGCCAGTTCAGGTGACGAGGTGTTCGCCGGACGCGGCGTAGAGGTTGACGTGGAGTAGAAGCCGACGTCGACGTAGTCCTGCATGAGGGTGTCGTCGCCGCGCCACTTGTAGGCCCCGCTGATCGCAGCCACGGCGTCAGCCAGGGCCGCGCAGGGTTCGGAGAGCCGTCGCCAGGTTCGGCCCGGCCCGACCTGCTTGACGCCGTCAATGGCCCAGTCCAGCGGGACGCCGTGGATGGCGATGTCGATTGCCGAGTTCCCGGTGAACTGCCGGTGCCGCACGGTGATGCGGGTGCCCTTGGGGGCGTCGCGGATCGGGCTGCGGGCGACCACGGTCCCGTCCTGCGTGCCGGTGCGGGGCAGCGGTGCGCGGGCGGCCTTGATCTCGTCCTTGATGAGGGCGGCGATCTCGTGGCTGGACAGGTCCAGGGTGGCCAGCGTGCGGGAGCCGTAGGTACGGCGGTCGTGGGCGCCAGCCGGCCGGCGGCCGGATCTCCGAGCGTCCCTACCGGGCCTGCATGCGGTTCAACTGTTCCCGAGCGGACGCGCGTTCACCGTCGCTGGCGGCCGGGTCGTCGCGTAGGCGACGGACGGCGACGGCGTGGGCGGCAGCGGAGGGCGGGGAGGCATCGGCGACCTCGGGCGGGGGATGGGTCGGGCAACGGTGTACCGCCTCCATGATGGCGACCGTCTACGACAGGCCGGGTGCCTACGCGTATTGGCCAGCGTGCTACGCGATAGAAATGCGTCATCGCAGGTCAGCGGATGGCACCTCAGGGAATACATATCGAAACGATATGCGCATTCGGACTGAATTTGTTATCGGCCGGATGGTGGCCCTAGGATCAGCATCGGCACTGCATTCAGGAGTTCCTGCCCCTCCCCCGTGTACGCGTGAAGTTGCGCGCCTCGGGCCGCCCGGCCTGAGTGTTCGAAAACTCGGAGGGGAGCAGCGTTCCATGACGGTTCGAACGAGGCCAGGAGATGACGACGAGTCGGACCCTGGCCCGGATGACCAGGGACGCCGCTGGCAGTGGCGCATGATCGCCATTGAGGCCTTGAGGGTGCTGGTGGAGCTGCTCCGCCTGCTTTGAGGCTGTGTGTGGCCAGGGGATACCAGCCCCTGGCCACACCCTAGGTGATGTCGCCGCGTAGCGGTTGCCGGCCGTCCGGTGTGCACTCTGAGGGGTGAGACCGGACGGCATCACCATGCTTCCCGACAGGTAGATGTCGGAAATCTTTGATCCAAGAAGAAAACAATCCGATCAAAGCTAGTTAGACTTCGACTCAGATTACTTGCGATCTGGGCAATAATCACAAGCGGAGCAAACAGATAAGTTCTTTCTTTGCTGGTGGCGACAGCAATAAAGCCCTTTCGATGACGTAAGTCTATACCGGGGACTTCGCGAGAGACAAACCGGAGTAGAACAACCTGAAGACTCGGAAGTTCTGGACTCCGCTCCTGGGGCGAAGCAGTGAATCATGTGGTTCACTGCCTCAGGCCAACCGCCGGCCGACCAGGGGTGCTCACACGAGTAGGCGGCAGACCGACGTCCAGGCGACCTCCGTCACATATGTCACGGGTACCCCTACCCCTGTCCCCTCAATCCCCACCACCGTTAGTCTCCGGCTGATGCTTCCCAGAGCGTGCGGGCGACGTAGTCGGTGCCGAGTTGTCGGCGGGGCCGGCTGGTGCAGTGGCAGCCTCGGCGGGGCGGGCAGTAGGCGAGGACGGTCTAGCCTTGCCGCGCGCAGGCTGGCGCCGGTCTCGCCGGCCTGCGTGTAGGTGATCAGCCTGCTGCACCCGAGGACCTTCGCTACTCGGCCAACTCGCTTCATAGAGAAGGCTGTTAGCGTTGCATTGTGTCGTCGGTGGCGGTACGGGTGACCTCGAGGGTCTGGCCGTTGTCGAGGTGCCGGGCGACGGGCCTGCCAACGACGGCGACGGCGCGCAGCACGCCGTGCTGGTCGGCGGCGCCGACGGCGAAGACCATGCCGGGCGGCGGCCGGTGGTGACGGTGCCAGGTCGCGACGAACTCACGGGCGTCCTTCAAGCGGAGCGGCGCGAGGTGCAGGCGCAGGTCGGGGTCGGTCACGGCGGCACGATGACCGGCGGCCGCGGCTTGCGTCGCGTCCGTCAGCGTGCCGACGGCCGCGGCGTTGGGCGCGCGGTCAGGGACGGGGGTGGGCCTGAAGGTACTGCTGGACGGAGAGGGAGGTGACGCCGCCGTCCGGGTGCCCGTCAAGTTGGCAGGTTCGGGCAAGCAGTTCAACGGCTTCGGCGTCGATGCCGAGCATGGCGCCGGCCACGCTGTAGGTGACGGACTCCGCGGTGGGTTGCCCCGTGCTTGCCGCGGTCGCCCGGCCGAGCGGCGTGTCCCACCAGTCGTCGGGGATGGGGGCGTCATCAGGGTAGAGGTTGGTCACCAGGTCGAGCACGGCGCCGCCCATCGTCGCGTCGTCGTCCGAACGCAGTTGCACGGCGTAGCGCACCGAGGCCTGGCTCAGGCTGAAGCGGACAGCATCCGCGAACCCCTGGTCGCCGGTCAGCAACTCCAGTCGCCAGGCGACGAGTTCGAACTCTTGGTTGATCTGATGGTCCAGCGAATCGATCCCGGTGGCGTCGCTCATCGGGCTCTCCCGCAGCAGGGGCTTCGGTGCCGGCCAGCCTAGCGACGCGCCCGGCCCGCCGAGAATGTTTCGCGCACTGCCGGCCGGGTGCACCTACTCACGTGAGCAGGTGATCCCCGGCCGCGGACCCGGAGCAGCGCATCACGTGACACGCTGCTCTGCCGAACCCGCCCCTACACCTGTCCGGGCGCTTGCGTCCCGGCCAACGTAGTTAGCCTCGTATAAGGTCCGATATACGAGGTAACTGCTGTGGGAGGCTTTCCCCCGTCGGCACCCATCGCGCGCAGGAGAGTCACCGTGAACACCACGCCCGCCCCAAAGCGGCCCGCCGCGGTTCTGCACACCTACGAGCACGGCATCACCGCCGACCTCCAGGCCACGGTCGGGGAACCCGGCGCCGTCCTCCCCGCCATCCCGTCCCCACCCGCGGCAACCGGACTGGATGTGGCCGGCTTCCACCACGACACCATGCTGGTCGCCGGCCGGGCGCTGCTGCCCGCCGCCCTCACCCCGCAGCAGTACACCGCGGCCGACTACGCGATCTCCGAGAAGACCGCCCGTCTCATCGAGGAGTCCCGGCCCCAGAACACCGACCGCAACCGGCGCAACCAGATCCGCCTGTTCGAGACCTGGTGCGCCGATCAGGGCCGGGTCGCGTTGCCGTGCACCACCTCCACGCTGGTCGAGTACGTGGGCGACCTGATCGACCGCCAACTCGACCCGGACACCATCGCGGTCTACAAGAGCGCGGTGATCACCTGGCAGGAGGAGAACACCCCAGGCAACACCCGGCCCGGCACCCGGCAGGTCACCGCAATGATCGCGGCCTACCGGACAAAGTGGAACCGCACCTGTAGCGACAAGCAGAGCCCGGCGATTCGCGAGGTCGACTTGGAGCTGATGGTCGCCGTCTGCGACGAGGGCGGCCGGCCCGCCGACCTGCGTGACGCCGCCATCGCCTGTTTGGGCTTCCACCTGCTCAGCCGCCGGATCGAGCTCGCCCAGCTGATCGTCAGCCACGTCACCCTGTGCCGGGACGGCATCGACGTGCGCCTGGTCGACCGCAAGAGCCGCAAGGACGGCTCGGTTTTCGAGGCGTGGATCCCGGCCAGGGACGATGCCCCGCACATCTGCCCGGTCCGCCGGGTCCGAGCATGGCTGGAGTACGGTCGGCTGATCCGCCAACCCGACGACCAGGCACTGTTCCGTGCGCTCGACAAGGCCGGCCGCCTGGCCGTCCGCCTCACCCCTCAGACCCGGCCGACGCACCCGGATGGCACCCCGAAAGCCGACCAGGAGCTCACCGCCGCGGACTGGGTGGCGCTGTCCATGCTCTCCGGCGAGGCGCTCAACAAGTTCATCAAGGCACTGGCCAAGCAGGCGTTCGCACGGATCGCGCACCTCACCCTGGAGGCCCGCGTGGAGCTCGGCCACAATGCGCTGATCGACGCCAGCACCGCCGGTAAGGTCACCGCCCACGGCCTGCGCGCTGGCGGCGCCACCGAGCTGTACGAGAGCGGCGTGCCCGAGGACCAGATCGCCGAGATGGGCGACTGGGCGAAGGGCTCCAGCGCGATGAAGCGCTACGTCCGCAAGATCGAAGCCGCCGAGGAGAACCCCTGGGCTGCCGCCCGGAAGGCCCGATGGGGTACTCGGCCGCAGCCGGCTGATCTCCGCACGCACGGAGAGCACTGAACCGAGACGTCCAAACTCGGCCTCATCGACGGCTGATCTCCGCACGCACGGAGAGCACCTTGATGACCTGCAGGGTCTCAGCGGCTTTGCTATTTCTTTGTGCACTCTGACTCGGCCATGCTGGCGTTCGCTCGACCGATGCCTACGTCCACGCCACCGGTCTGCGCGAACGAACCGATGTGCTCGACATCCTCGCGGCCTCCGCGCCCGGACCGTCAGCCAGCGCCTGCCCCTCAACGCGGAGCGGCCGCGGGAGATCATCGCCACCCAGACCAGGGTCGGTCGAGAGCCGCTTCTGGCGGACAGGCAAAGCGCACATGTTCCGGCGAACCCGTGCGAGGCGCCGCCGAAACCTCACGGGTTCGACCTGCGCACGGTTCGGAAGTCTTGGTACTCGTCGCAGACGATGCCCTGGTTGACCCAGCGCTCGGGGTCAGCGGCGAGTTCGCGCTCTGCCAGTTGGAGTGCGTCCTCAGGGGTGGGCAGGACGCCGATCTCCCGGCCCCACCTCTCGTCCTCGGGATCCAGGGGTGGGAACTCGGTGATGTCGAGAAAGGTGTCGGTGCCGACGTCCTCGACTTCGCTCAGGTAGACGGTGACGCCCGTTGAGCCGGGGCTGAGGGCGATCCAGCGAAGCCCGGGGCCGAAGTCGCTTTCGATGGCCCCCAGGAACTGCTCGATCTGCTTCCCGCGTCGGAGGGCGCCGATGGCCAAGGCGGGGGCAAGGTGCCGCATGTCAGTTCCTCTGCTGGTGCTGGTCGGGCAAAACGAGTTGGATCGATGTGATCAGCAAGGTAGATGAGGGTGGCCTGCGGGTCCATGCCGAAGGCGGCGGCGACCAGCTTGGGGTCCATGGTGTTGACGAGGTCGACCAGGCGGGTGCCGCGGACCATGCGTGGTGGGTAGCCGCAGTCGTCAAGAACGTGGGACAGGTGGGCAGTTGATGCCGGTCTTCGGCCGCCCTTCGTTCCCTTGGTGACCATGACGTGGGGGTTCTGCGTCGGCCAGGCCGCCCGGTGGGCGAGGCATCGTTGCAGCACGGCCCAGGAAGCGGGGTCGAGTGGGACCGGGTGCGGTCGTTTGCCGAGCCGGACTGTTTGCGTGGCTGGGTCGATGTCGGTGACCTGCAGCATGCGGACCTCGGAACCGGAGGCGCCGTGCAGCAGGGCGAGCATGCCGAGCAGGGCTTCGTGAGGGTGGGCCCCGTCATTGCAGGTCCACCGGCGGAACAGGTGACGCTGCTGGTCGAGCGTGAGGGTCCGGCCTCGGTATCCGTTTCCTTCCTTCGCGGTCAGTCCGCGGGTCGGATCGACGAGGATCACGCGTTGGGAGCGGGCGAAGCCGAAGAACTGCCGCAGCACGGTGAGGCGGCGCTTGCGGGCCCTGGGCAGCGTGGCTAGGAAGGCTTCGATGTCGTGGACGTCGACCAGAGCCCAGTCGCCTTTGCCGCGCTGATCCGTGAGGAACACCGCCAGATCGCGCATGGTGGCGAGGGCGGCCTCCAGGGTGAGATTGCTGCGTGGGCGGGTGCTGGCCCGGCGGGCCCGGTCCCGGGCCCGCATGCGCGAGGCGTCGAAGGCAGCGACCGCCGGTCGGAAGGATTCGGGGACGGCGTCTACGCGGCACTTGCGGCGTCCCACCGCGAGCCGCTCGGCCTGGTCGGTGGGCAGCGCCAGGCCGCGGTGGGTGGAGAAGGTTTCCGGGGTGCGGGCGAAGGTGCATGTACTGGTGCGGCACGCTTGCACGCGCTCCTCGGGAGCGTCCTGCTGGTCTGGCAGGGCCGCGGTGTAAACGTCGTTTACGTCGGAGGGCGGGTTCGGCGAGCCGACCTCCGGCGTCGCCGCCGAGGGCTGCGTGTAAACGGCGTTTACCTCCGGCAGGTTCTCGCCTCGGGCAACGCCACCACCAGCCCCTCCCCCGGACCTCTCCACCGGCTCGGGCTCCGAGCCGCGGGCCGCACGTGCAGCCTTGGCCGCCGCCTTCGCCACCTGCTTGTCAGCTGCAGCCTGTCGGGGTCGGCACAGCAGCGTGCCCTGGTCTGGGTGCTTGGCGCGCGCGGGCCGGCCGGGGATGCTTCTTCGTCTGCTCGCTGGTCGGCATGGTGGTGGCGAACTCGCTGGGTCGGCGGTCGTGTTCCACAGCAACATCGCTGTCCGCCGCCGTCTGCCGCGCGTTCACGCAGCATGTGCCCAACCGGGACAGGCCTTGCGGGAAAGCAAAACGGCGCCTGGTCGGAAGACCGGGCGCCGTCTGCAGCAGCCAGCAACGGCTCAGCTTGGCTGATGGCCAGCTTCTCGCTTGAGGAGTTCAAGCAGCTCGGAAGCCACCTGGACCGCCTGGCGGCGATCCAGCGCGCTGAGAATCGCCAGCGCGCTGGCCCGAGGATCTGATGGGTTCAGCTGGACCGCAACCTCTCGCAGGTGCTCCTCGGGAGCGTCCCGCTGGTCTGGCAGGGCCGCGGTGTAAACGTCGTTTACGTCGGAGAGCGGGTTCGGCGAGTCAACCTCCAACGTTGTCGCCGAGGGCGGCGTGTAAACGGCGTTTACCTCCGGCAGGTTCTCCTCTCCTCGAGCAACGCCACCACCAGACCCTCCCCCGGACCTCTCCACCGGCTCGGGCTCCGGGCCGCGGGCCGCACGTGCAGCCTTGGCCGCCGCCTTCGCCACCTGCTTGTCAGCTGCGGCCTTCTTCGCCGCCTCCGCCCGCTCGAGCTGCTCGGCAGCCGACAGCCTCCCGGCCCGTGCCTCGGCACCGATCTTGCGGGCGTCCTCGATGGCCAGGTCTCCGGCCTCTGCCTTCTCCTGCAGCTCCGGGGACAGGTGAAGAAGCGCCAGGCGCTGGCCCACCCACACGCGGGACTTGCCGAGCTTGCGTGCCACCGCCGCCTGGTTACCGTCGTACGCCGTGTCGAGGAGCTGCTGGATTGCCTGGGCCTCCTCAAGAGGAGACACGTCCTCGCGGTGGGCGTTGGCGACCAGAGCGGCCTCGACCATGTCCGCAGCGCTCGAGACAAGGTCGTCGTTCAGGTCCACTCGGAGCGTCGTGAGCCCGGCCCGCTGCGCGGCCAGCAGGCGACGGTTCCCATCGAGCGCAACGAAGTCCGCGGCGCCGATCGCCTCGGCCTGGCCGGGGTGCGCATCTAGGAATGCCGCCCGGCTGACGACGGTGATCGGGACGATCTGCTGCCGCGACAGGCTCTCGGCGAGCTCGTCGATCGTCTCGGACTCGATGCTCTTACGGGGGTTAAGCGGGTTGAAGACGATCGACGGCACCGGAGCGGACGACGCTCGCCGCACCCGCCCTGTCGCGTCCAGGGCCTCACTGCGCGCCAGCACCTCACTGCCGCGAGCGCCGCCCTGGGCCAGCGCCCCGAACGAGCCGCCGCCGCCCTGCAGCTTCTTGGCGATACTCATGCGATCCCCCGCCGGATCTCGCGCATGCGCTGCGCCTGGATGGATGTGGGTGCGTACACGAGAAGCGGCTGCTTGACGTGGACGGCCTCGCGCTGCTCCTTGAGGTCGGGGACGACGGAGACGACCGGGGGTGTCCCGAGGGATTGCCAGTTCTCGAGGGAGTGGGTGGCGACGTAGCCCTTGCGCTTGTCGAACTTGTTGACGACGAGACCGAGGCGGTCGATGTCGACCTCGTAGTCGAGGCTGACGGTGCGGATCTGGCTGTCGAGCATGGCGTAGGCGTCGGCGGAGGAGTCTTCGGCCTCCACGGGGATGAGAACGCCCGAGGCGTCGGCGGGCTCGTTGTTGCGACGGTGGCCGTAGTAGAGGCCGGCGTCCATCGCTAGTCCGAGGTTCGGGGGAGCGTCGATGACGATCACGTCGAAGTGCTCCTCGAGCGGGGCGAGGGCGCGCTGGAGGCTCGCCTCGCGGGGCCCGCGGATGGATCCGAGCCGGGAGTCGAGCAGGAAGGCGTCGAAGCTGGAGGGCAGCAGGGACAGGCGGCCCTCGAAGTGGTCCGGCTCGATCGGCACGACCTGGTCGAGCAGGGCGCCGGCGACGCGGTCGCGGTCGACCATGTGTGTCACCAGGCTCTCCTCGCCCGGCGGGATCTGCTTGACGCCGAGCTGGGAGGTGAGGTGCCCTTGGGGGTCGTAGTCGACGAGCAGCGTCCGAAGGCCCGGTAGCGCGGGCAGCTTCGACGCACCGGTACTGGCGGGCAGGCCGAGCGCTATGGCCTGGCCGACGCCCGCTGCGATGGTGGTCTTGCCGACGCCCCCCTTCTGGTTGCAGACGATGATCCGCCGCGTGTAGCGGGGGATCGTCAGCTCGGAGAGGGAGACGGTGTGCGAGTCGATCCACACGCGGACCGCCTGGGCGAGGCCTTGGACGAAGGAGATGTCCCGGTCGAGGCAGTCGTCCTTGAAGGCGTTGTACAGGCCGACGGGGAGCCAGGTGTTCCAGCTCTCGGCCCCGGCGGTGTCGATGGTGGGGTTGTTGTCAGCAGGACGGGCGCGCCACTGCTCGACGGCCTGGGTGACGGCGTCCTGCATGTCGATGCCGAGCTGGGCCGCTCGGGTCTTGAGTTCCTGGCGGAGGGACGCAGGAAGCTTCGACGCCACCTTTTCCTTCTCGCCACCGGAGTTCTGAGATGCCATGGCGTCACCATAGTGGCGCGAAGGGGTTTTAAGCACGTTTCAGGGGCCGCGTGTCCCTCATCACCTCCCCTTCGACGTAAACGGCGTTTACAACAGCGCCCGAGCCGGAGCACGGGCAGACCCTGCCCCGCTCGCGTCAGCTCGGTTCCCAACCGGCCGGGGAAGCACGTGGTCCACAAGACCGTCTACCAGGCGCTCGTTCTGAGCCCCTCGGTCCGGCGCAGCACGAAGGTCGCCGAGGCCATACTCCGCGCAGACCACCCTCCCGTTGTACGCGCCTGCCAGTGCGCCGGCCATCGAGTACCAGGGCATCGCCGCGGGCATGGGCCTCACCTAGGAGACCTTTACGGCGTAAAGACCGTGAAACGGCAAAAGGGCCCGCTTCCCCCGGCGTTGCTGCCGGGGGAAGCGGGCCCTTCACTGTGCTGGCCATCAGGCCGGGACGAGAACGCCCGCGTGGTCGAGGCCGATCGCGTGGCTGACGGTCGCGAAGGTGGCGTTCCAGTCGCCGGCGTGGTGGATGGCGCGGTCGTCCACGTACGCGGCCGCGCCGAGCTTGGTGTTGGTGACCAGGATCGGACCGCCAACCGCGGTCCAGTAGGCCCGCTCGGGGTCGGGGTCGACAAAGGCCTCCAGCCCTGAGTACCAGGTGACCCAGTCCGCGATCTCTGGGAGCCAGCGCTCGGGCCGGGCGGTGAACACGAAGACGGCGCGCTGCTGGGCGATGGTGCGCAGCGCCTCGATGGCGCCGGGCTGGGGTAGCCCGATGCGGCCGCCCTGCCATCCCTGGTCGATCGCGAGGGTGCCGTCCAGGTCGAAGCCGACGGCCTGGCTGGCGGGGCTGTCGGGGGTGGGCACGATGACGGGTCGATGCATTCCGGTCCTCCGCTGGGTGGATGAGGTCTACAGGAAGGTGAGCTGGTTCTCGTCCGGCTGCTCGGGGGTCTTCTCGGTACGGGCCTGGGCGCGGGCGGCGTCGTGGGCGTCGTCGGTGCGGTCGCAGAGCAGCCGGCCGTCGGGGCGCTCGTCCCATTCGCGACTGCCGATGGCGTCGTTGGCGGCGGCTTCGGGGGTGTCGTGGTGGGGGATGAACTCGTCCTCGACGACGTCGCCGCAGATGCTGCACTTGGCGGTCCAGCACAGCGACGGGGCGGCGATGCCGGCGCCCGAGCGGGCCGCGCCCTCTCGGCGCCAGGCGTAGCCGTGGTGGAGGACCAGGGCGTGGGTGACGGGTTCGAGCGGGGAGCCGTCGTTCAGGTCGGCGGCCAGGGCGTTGTGCTCGGCTGTGGCCATGAGCGCGGTGGCGAGGTCGGGCATCTCCAGCAGGGTGTTCGGGCCGGTGAGCCACAGCTCCCAGGCCTTGTCCGGGTTGCCGGGGCGCAGCCGGTCGGTGGGGTCGGTGGTGAAGAGGCCGCGGCGGCCGGCCTGGGTCAGGGCGGGGCTGGTCGTCATGTCTGGGTGTCTCCTTCGACGGGTCGGCTCCGGCCCGCTGGGGTGCGGGCCGGAGCCGGGGTGGTGGCGGGTGGTCAGGTGGGTGGCGGCCGGGAGTGGTCGGCTACAGCAGGTCGGCGGCGTGGGCCTGCGCCTCCTGGTCGATGTCGTCCTCGTCGGCCTGGTCGTCGCCGTCGGCGGCCGGGTTGCAGAGTTCGGCGATGGCGTGGGTCTGGCCGAGGGCGGCCCACGGGTCGCCGTCCCCGGCCTCGCTGTCGGCGGGCTGCGCCGTGTCGGCGGCGGGGCTGTCCAGGAGCGCGGCCAGCTCGGTGATGCTGCGGACCTCGAGCGGCTGCTCGTCGCCCCGCACGAGGAGGTAGGTGCGGCTGCTGTACCCGTGGTCGGTGGGGGAGGGGACGCACAGCAGGTGCGCGCCGCCGGGCAGCTCGCACGTCGCGGTTCCGTCCGCGGCGCCGACCCAGTTGGTGGCCTGGGTGAGGCTGCCGGAGCTGCGGTCGAGGGCGTGGGCGCCGGTGGCGGCGCGGTGTGCGGCGTCGGCGGCGACCTCGATGGTGAGCTGCTCCAGTGTCGGGGCCGGGCCGGCCTCGGCGGCGGGACCGTAGGCGGGCTGGATGCCGAGGCGGCAACGCAGCGGGGTGCGCAGGTGGAGGGTGGCCTGGTCGGTGAGGCAGGCGGCGAGGCCGGCGGCGGCCGCGGCGAGGGTGAGTCGGGTTTCGGTGGGGCGGCCGGTGAGGGCGCGGTAGGTGGTGAGGCCGGCGGTGGTCGCGGCGGTGATGGTGGCGATGTTGTCGGCGGCGTCGAGGGCGGCGCGCAGGGTGCGGGTGCGGGCGGTCTCGGTCATGGGGTGCGTTCCCTTCGGTCGGGGCGGTGCGGGGTGTGGGGTGGTCAGTTCCAGGCGCCGGTGGGGTCGTCGCTGAACGCCTCGGGGGCGGTCGGTGCCGGGGCCGGGGTGGTGGGCTGGTGGTCGAGGAGGGCCAGGAGCAGGTCGGCGACCGCGGGGACTCCGACGCGGATCCACGGCTGGGGGCAGCAGTCGTGGAGGCCGTCGGTGCCGGGGTGGATCGGGGTGCGGCCGTGGTGGTCCTGGTCGCAGGCGGGGGCGATGGCGGGCAGGTTGTCGAGCCGGGCCAGGCGCCAGGTGCCGGGCAGCGGGCGGTCGGCGTAGCGCTCGATCTCGCGCTGGGCCGCGGCGCGCAGGGTGGGCAGGTCGGGGTGGGAGGTCATCGCGGGTGGCTCCGTGCTCTCGGTGGGCGGTGCCGGCCGGGTGGCCGCGCCGCGCACCGGAGCGCCCCGGCCGCCGGCTGGGTGCCGGGGGCGGGGCGCGGGGCCGGTGCGCAGCGTCAGCGCCCGGAGCGGCTGACCGCCGGGTGGAGACGCACTTCGTCGAAGCCTTCGTCGGCCAGGCCGGGGAGGGCTTCGGTTGCGAGCTGGTGCTGCCAGCGCAGCACGTCGTCCGGCACGCGCCGGGTGGGCGGCCTTTCCGAGTTCCGGCGCAGACAGGTATCGAGTGGGGTCGTCATCACGATCGCCAGGAGCGGCCGGCCGTGGCGGCGGGCCCGCTCGACCAGCCGCGCCCTGACCGCGGCCTCCACGTTCGTCGAGTCGCAGACGACCGTGCGCCCCCGGAGCAGCCGGCCTTCGAGGACCAGGTCGTGGATCTGGGCCGCCGCGGCCGTGGCGCTCTGGTCTCCCGGGTCGCCTCCGGTCACCAGGGCCCGCAGGTCGTCGAGTGAGACGACCTGGCTGGAGGGGACGGCGCGGGTGTAGGTGGTCTTGCCGGAACCGGCCGGGCCGATCAGCACCACCAAGGTCCCCCGGGCGATCGGGGCGTGAGCGGCGACCATCGCGTGGTCGTCGGGGGTCATGCGGTCTCGCCAGTCGGCCATGCCGGGCTTTCTTTCCGATGCAAGGTGGTGGTTAGTCAGGCCGCGGCGGAGAGGACCGCTGCGGCGGAGATGGTGAGGACGGGCCACACTGAGGCGAGCGGCCCAGATCGGCAGGCGCATCTTGTGCTCGCACAGCACGGACAGCTCGTGCAGGCGGCGGGGGCGGACGTCCTCGGCGAGGGCCTGGAGCAGTTTGTCTGTGCCGACCGTGCCCTGGGGGATCGGCACGCGGAACTCGACGGCGAGCGCCGGCTTCTGCTCCGTGGACAGGGTGCTGCTCATCCTTCTCCTCTCCTTGCGTGGGGGTCGCGTCTCTGGTCAGCCGGCGGTGGTCGGGCGGCCGGGCCGACCGTTCAGGGGCGAGAGGGCCTGCGGTTTCCGGGACCAGCGGACGTAGTCGACGGAGCTCGCGGCGTAGGTGGTGGTCATGAGGCTGCCGGAGTCGTCGATGGCGTCCCGGAGGCAGTCCAGGCGCCGCCAGGCGAGCCGCAGCTGTTCGAGCAGCCAGCTCCGGTCGTCGTCGGTGAGGTCTGTGGCGGCGGCGACGGCGTCCATGCGGTCGGTGTCCTGGAGGCCCGCCGCCAGGAAGCGGTCGACCCGCCGGGCTTCCTCGGCGGTGAGCAGGTCGGCGATGCGCTGGGCCTCGTCGGCCTGGGGGTCGTCGCTGTAGACGGCGAAGCTGCGCTCGTTGAGCGCGACGCGGGCCAGGTCCCAGTCGGTGGCGTCGGCCAGGACGCTGTCCTGGCGGTAGGGGCGGTCGGGTCGGGCGAACGGCTCGTAGGCGGTGGCAGCCGGGGCGTGCGGGGTGGCGTCGGCGATCACTGGTGCCCTCCTGTCGAAGTGCCGGCCGGGCGGCCGCGCCGCGCACCACCGTGCCCGCCGTCCCGGCCTGGCTGGCTCGGGGGCGGCGGGCGCCGTGGTGGGCAGCGTCGCTGTCCGGACGAGGGTCAGCTGTGCTGGAGCTCGGCGGCGCTCTCGGCGGAGGCGGGCAGCGCGCGGGAGGCTGCGGCGGCCACGCGCAGCCGGAGTTCCACGGCGGCCCCGACGGCGGCCAGCAGGTCCTGGTAGAGCTGCCGCTGGTCGGGGTCGCGGAGGTCGAGGTTGGTCTCGGAGGCGGCCGCGGCGTTGCAGAGGTAGACGACGATGTCGGCCGTCTCGCGGTGCAGGCCGACCAGGCCGGGCTGGAACTCCAGCGGCGAGGTCGACCTCGCCAGGGCCCTGCGGAGGTCTGCGGGCCGGGCCGCCCTGGCGGCGTCGAGGTTGGTCTCCAGCACGGCCGCCAGGGCGGCCGGGTCGTGGAGCGCGAGGTGGTAGCCGAGGCGACGGAGCAGGCGGGCGGGCAGGAAGCGAAGCAGACGGCCGTTCACGTGTTCTCCAAGGGCAGGTGCTGGACGGTTCGGTGCCGGCCGGACGGCCGCGCCGCGCACCACCGCGCCCGCCGTCCCGGCCTGGCTGGCTCGGAGGGGGCGGGCGCGGTGGTGGGCAGCGTCAGTGCCCGGTCTTCCCGGGTCGGGCCGGGTTGGCGAAGGCGGTGCGAAGGAGTGCGAACAGGCTCGTGTCGGTGGGGCTGTGGGTGGCGAGGGTGATCTGCCGGGCCGCCTGGACCTGCGCGATGGCGCGGGCGCCGGAGGGGGTCCAGATGAAGTCGACGTCGGCCGGCGCGAGTGGCCTGCCGAAAATGGTGGCGGGCCGTCCGTTGCGGGTGGTGACGATGACGCCCTGTCCGCTCTCTCCGGGCAAGGCCGGGGCGTGTTCGACCAGGGTGAGGCTGTAGCGGTGGGCGAGGGCGCGCAGGGTGGCGAGGATGCGCGGGTCGAGGGCCCAGCCGGTGACGGCGGCGATCTGGGTCCAGTGGGCGCCGTCCGCGCCGGGTCCGTTGTGGCCGGGCTGGCTCGCCCTGGTGAGGTAGCCGGCACGGTTGCACACGGCCAGGGCCTGGACGAGGCCGGGGGTGGCGGTCGTTTCCTGCGCGGGGCCCCAGCCGGGCTGGTAGCCGGGGTGGGAGGCGATCTCGCCCTCCAGCCAGCGGGCGGTCAGCTCTCCCAGGTCGGTGAGGCTGGCCGCTGCCTGCCAGGCCCGCTCGTCGCTGTGGGACATCGTCGGTGTCATCGTGCCCTCCGGATCGGGTGTGGTGGGTGATGCCGGGGCTGCCCGTTCGGGCGGCCCCGGTCGGGTTGGTCAGGTCAGGCTGCGGGCGTCGTGCAGGCCTTCGATCCGGCAGGCCTGGCCGTGGATGCGCTGGGCGAGGACGGTCAGCCGGGCGGTGTCCTCGGTACTGATCCCGCGGGCGAGGACGGCGGCGAGGCGGTCGGCGTCGGCGCGCAGCTGGAGGACGTCGGCGGCCAGGGCCTGGGTGCGCTGGGTGATGACGGCGGCGAGGCGCTCGCCGGCGACGGCCGGGTGGGGGAATGCGGGTTCGGGCACGGGTGTGGCTACTCCTGGTCGTCGTGGGTTGGGCGGGGTCAGCGCTGGTCGAAGGGACCGCCCGGGGTGGGGACGGCCGGCCGGGGGCGGGCCGGCTTGGGCTCGGGGGTCTGGATGGTGATCTGCGGCTGCACGTCGGTGCGGTTGATCACCATCGGGCGCAGCGAGAAGGAGAGGCCGCGCAGGGCGAACAGCGAGATGGCCGCGATGGCCGTGGCGGTCAGGCCGACGGCGACCGGGCGGCCGGCCTCGGGGGCGGCGTTCCAGACCATGGCGAGGGTGGCGCAGGACCAGGCCGTCCAGCCGAGACGTGCGACGGCGCCCTGGGTGATGAACGAGAGCAGCGCGGCGATCAGGCCAGCCGTCTTCCACACGCCGTACGCGGTGGCCGGGGTGAGCGGGTAGGCCTGGTGGGCGATGAGGTAGGCGTGGATGGGGCCGGTGATGGCGGCGCGCAGGCCGTCGCCGTCGGCGGGCAGGTCCTGCGGCAGGTGCACGGCGCCGATCACGGCGCCGGCCGCGTTGATCAGGATGCCGCCGACGGTGCCGAGCACCAGGACGGCGAGGGCGGTCGCGGCCAGGTAGGCGAGGGCGCGCACCCACGGCTCGGCGTCGGCGAAGTCGTCCAGGCCGGCGGCCAGCTCGCGGCGGCGCCGGTCGAGCCAGCCGCCGGGGGCGGTCAGGGCGCGGGCCCGGCGCCGGGCCGACTCGCGGACGCTGACGCTCGGCTGCTCCTGGGGGGCGGTGGGCTCGGTGTGCTGGTTCACGGGGTGCTGCTCCTGTTCGGGTCGGTGTGCTGGAGGTGGTGGCGGGGCCCGCCCCGGCGGTCGGGGCGGGCCGGGTGATGCGGGGTCAGCCGGACAGGCGCACGGGCATGACCAGGTGCTGGTAGGTGGCGTCGATGCCGTCGCCGAGGCGGCCGGCCAGGTACGAGGGCTTGTGCGGGTGGCGCACGCGCAGCTCGGCCTCGCTCGTGCCGAGCGCCTTCAGCGCGTCGGTGAGGAAGGTCGGGTTGAAGGCGAGGACCAGGCCGTCGGCGGCGCCGTCGGTGTCGGTGCCGGTGGTGTGGGCGGGGATGCGGTCGCTGGCCTGCGCGTCGTCGCCGGAGCCGGCCTCGATGCGCAGCTGCTCGCCGCCGGGCTCGACGACCAGGCGCACGGGGGTGTTGCGGGTGGCGACCAGGGCGACGCGCTGGATGGCGGCGACGGCCTCGGCGACCGGCAGGCTCAGCGTGAGCGGCCACTCGCCTTCGAAGAAGCCGCCCATCTTCGGGAACTCGTAGCCGTCCAGCAGGCGGGTCATGTAGGTGCGCCCGCCCGGGATGGACAGGCCCAGCAGGCCCTCGGACCAGTGGAGGGTGAGGGTGTGCTCGCCCTCCAGGGCCTTCGCGGCCTCGGCGAGGCTCTTGGCGGGCACCAGCGCTGCGGCCTGGTCGTCGCCGTCCTTCTTCCCGCGGCGCTTCGCGGGCGCCGGGAGGGTGCCGGTCGGGCGGACGGTCAGTTCCTTGTGGGCCATGCGGAAGCGGTCGGTGGCGTCGAGGTGGAGCAGCTCGCCTTCCAGGCGCAGCTTGATGCCGGTCAGCGCGGGCAGGGCGGTGTCGGTGGAGGCGGCGATGGCGACCTGGGCGACGGCCTCGGCGAGGACGTCGGCCTGCACGGTGGCGACCGCGTCCGGCAGGGCGAGCACCGCGGGGTACTCCTCGACGGGCAGCACCGGCAGGGTGAAGCGGGCCGCGCCGCAGCCGACGACCAGGCGGGCGCCCTGGTCGATGAGCTCCAGGTCCACGTCGGCGGCCTTGGGCAGGCGGGAGCAGATGTCGTTCAGCAGCCGGCCGGGGACCAGCGCGGTGCCGTCGTCGGCGATCTCGGCGGAGACGGTGGCGGACGCGTGGACCTCGCCGTCGGCGGCCGACAGGCTAAGGCCGCCGTCGCAGGTGGCCAGGAGCATGCCGAGCATGACCGGGACCGGTGCGCGGCCCGGGAGGGCCTTGGCGGTGTAGGAGACGGCCTCGGCGAGGGCGGAGACGGGCAGGCGCAGCTTCACGGTTCGGGTGCCTTTCGGGGCGGGGTGGTGTGAGGTCGGATCGGGCCGTGGAGGCGGGCCGGTCAGGCGTCGGCGTCCTCGAGGTCGTCGGGGCCGCAGGGGTCGCAGGAGGGGAAGCCGGTGTCCAGCACCAGGCAGGTGCCGTAGTCGTCGGCGCGGTCCACGACGAGCTCGTCGGTGCCGTTCCAGCCGGGCACCAGGGCCGTCACCGGGGCGTGGTCGGGCAGGCCGACCAGCACCTGGGCGAGGTCGCCGACGGTGAGCACCCCCGGCTGCGCCCGGTGGCCGGCGGGGGCCGGGGCGCCCGGCTCGGCGGTGTCGGCGGGGGCGGGCAGGTCGAGGTCGAACAGCAGGGCGGCGGGGTCGGGCTCGGCCGGGGTGCTCTTCAGGACGAGGGCACCGTCCCAGGTGGTGGAGCGCAGCGGTGCGATGTCGCGGCAGTCGAAGTCCGGGACGTAGAACAGGACGGGCAGCTGCTCGGGCACGTCGGCGATGCGGGCGGCGAGGTCGCCGACGGTGAGGCGGGCGGCGCTGTAGGGGGTGCCGGTGATCCGCCAGGGCGCGTAGCGGTCGACCATCGGCCGGCGGCGCGGATGGTCTCGGTGATGGCGGTGACCGCGGCGGCGGCCACGTCGGCGGGCTGGGTGGGGTCGGCGGTGGCGGTGACGGTGATGGTCACGACGTCCTCCAGGCGCGTCTGGTGTCGGCCGGTCGGCCGGCCCCGTCCCCGGAAGGCGGCCCGCCCGCCCGGCCGGTGTTCGGCGGGGCGGGCGGGAGCGGGCCGGGGGCGAGACCGGGCGGCCGGTCAGCGGACGTTGTTGTTGACCGTGCCCTTCCACCCGGCGGACTGCCTGCCGACGGTGACCGCGGTGTGCCGGTGGAACATCGCGAGGACGGTGCCCGTCGCGGTGGAGCCGTCGCCGCCGGCGGTCGCAGACGCCCCGGCGGAGCTGGAGGTGACGGAGCGGAGCTTGCCGAGCAGCGCGGCGACGCCGATCACCACGGCGGCCACCGTGGCGGCCGCCCACATCAGCACCTTGCCGATCTGGTCCGCGTATGGCGCGACTTCGCCGACCCCGGCGCCGACCATCCAGGTCAGGCCACCGACGGCGAGCGCGCCGACGCAGCCGTAGAGGATGCCCTGACGCAGGGCCAGCGGCAGGCCCTGCTCGGCGGCGGGCTGCGCCTGGGCGGCCGGGGCAGGGGCGGGCTGCGGCTGCGCGGCGGCGGTAAGCGGGTTGTGCACGGGGACGGCGATCACCTTGCCGTCGACCAGGGCGGGGATCAGGGCCGGGGTGGTGGGGGAAGGCTGGAGCGGGACGGCGACGACCTGGCCGTCGAGCGAGGCCGGGACGAAGCCGTCCTGGAGGAGGTAGGCGTTGAGGTCGACCGCCGTGTCGGCGGCAAAGGCGGGGCGGGTGTAGATGCTGTCCACGGGGTCCTCCAAGAGGGCTGCGGGGAAGGGCTTGCTGGGGCCTGGGGGCGCCGGGCGCCTTCTGGGGCCTCCGGGCCCGGCCGGTGGCGGGCAGGCCCGGAGGCCCCCGAAGAGGCCGGGAGCGGGCGGGCTACTGCTCGGTGGGGGCCCAGACGCGGAAGGTCGTGCCCGCCGCTCCGGGGCGGGGCGGCGGGCACGGTCGGGGTGGCGGTGGCGGAGTGGTGGTCAGTCGTTGATGCGGGTGGAGCGGCCGACGGCGAGGATCTGGTCGATCAGGCGGGCCGTCTCCGGGGAATGCTTGCCGGTGCGCGACTGCCCGGCCAGGTACGCGGCCTCGTCCAGGACGAAGACGACCTGGCGGGGCTGGCCGGGCGGCAGCTCGGGGCACCGGGGCGCGGCGGGCAGCGCCCTGCGGCGGTGCAGCTCCATCGCCGCCCGCAGGGCGGCGAGCGCGGTGACGGCGTCCTCGACGGGCCGGGGCTGTACGCGCGGGTCGAGGCAGGCCTCGGCGACGAGCAGGTCGACCGGGCTGACCTGGCGGGCGCCGGGCGGGGTGGAAGCGGGGGCGCGGTGGGCGTTCACGGGGCGGGTCCTTCCGGGGCGTAGTGAGGCCGGGCAGCATGGCGGTGGGTCAGGAGGCGGCGCTGCTGAGCGCGGTGACCAGGTTGGTGAGCAGTTGATTGATGGCGGGGCCGGCGCCGGTGGAGGCGAGGGTGAAGCCGAACAGCACGAGGGCCAGGCCGGGCCAGAAACCGACGGCGCGGCTCCGGTAAAGGACGACGGTGATGACGCCGAAGAGGACGGCGAGGGAGACGGTAACGGCCACGGTTGCTCCTGGCGGGTCGTTGGCGGGTGGGTTGGGGCGGATGCGGGCAGGGCGCGGTGGTGGCCCGGACGGGTCCGGGCCACCACCGCGGTTGTTCAGGTGTCGGGTGTCGGGTGTCGGGTGTCAGGCGCCGGTGAGGTTCTTGATGGCGTCCAGGGCCTGGCGGGGGGAGGTGATGGCGTCGTGGCGGCCGCCGGACTTGCCGGCCCCGCGGGGCTTGCGGGGCTCGTCGCTGTCGGGGCCGAACTCCCCGGGGCGCGGCGGCTCGTTCTGCCAGTCGAACCACAGTCCACGCTTGGTCAGTTCGGTGATCTCGTGGTCGGTGAGCCGGGTGATCGTCTCGGGGAAGAGGTGGTCGATGGGCTTGGAGAAGTCCATGTAGAGGGACCGCATGACCTCGGGCTTGCTGCCGTCGACGATCCAGCCGACGCCGCCGGTGTTGCTGTTGTTGGGGGGCTCCGGCTCGCCCCGCATGATCCGGTCGATACGCCCGTCCTCGGCCTTGGAGAAGGAGCGGGGCAGCGGCGCGGGGACGTTCTCGGGGGCGACACCGAGCGCCTTGAACATGTCGGCGACCTTCTTCGGGGCGACCTTGAGGACGATCGGGATGCACAGCTCGCGCAGGTTCTCGTTGAGCAGCTGCGTGAAGCCGTCCTGGACGTAGACGGACTGGCCGGCGACCTTCTCGCCGATGGCGTACTTGCGGCCCTTGACCGACAGTTCCTCGGCGTTGTCCATGATCTCGGGGCCGTAGGTGCCCTCGCGGGCGGCGGTCAGGAACTCGTCCCAGTACACGCTCAAGGGGCTGTAGGGGCAGCCGGGGAGCTTGGGGTCCCAGTCGTGCAGCCGGCCGTCGGCCCACGGCATCTTGGCGCGGATCTCCATCAGGGCGAGGGCCGCCCGCATGGCCCGGACCATGTACAGCTCACCCGAGCCCTGGCGGTCGACGAACTCGCCGAGCGCGGTGGTCTTCTCGTCGGCGGCCTGGCTGGCCAGCCAGACCACGGCACCGAAGTTGGCGTCGGCGCAGACGAACAGCGCCATCAGCTGGGTCTTGCCGCCGCCGGTGGGGGCGACCAGCAGGCCGTGGGCGGCCCCCCGATCGGTGTAGACGCGGTTGCGGGCCGGCTGGCCGGTGGTCAGGTAGCCCGCGACCCAGCGCCCTTCCGCGTCGGGGGTGAGAAGTTCCCGGGTGGCCGGGTAGACGCGGACGAGCGGGGAGGAGTCCCAGACCGACACGAGGATGTCCGAGCCGGCCGTGGTGACGAACGCCCGGCCGTCCTCGGAGGAAACCTTCAGAGCCTGGCACAGCGCGACCTGGTCGATCCGCGGCTCGGGCACCCCGTCGGGCAGGTGCGCGGTCCAGTAGGTGACACCCCGTGCTTCGTTACGGACCTTGCGGACGAACACCGACCCGGGGATGCCCTTGGTGCCGATCGTGTCGGCCCACCACTCGTGGTCGGTCGGCCTCGTGCGCCGGCGCAGGGCCTCGTCGGGGGTGATGCTGACCTCCAGCCAGCCCGGCCCGCCCTGGCGGCCGGGCTGCTGGGTGACGCGGGCCAGCGTGATGTCGCCCTCGGCGATGCCGAACGCGGCGGCGACGTCCGCTTCGCGCAGGTTGGTGATCGCCCGGCCGGGCTCGCAGGCGCGCAGCAGCATCGTCAGGTCGTGCGGCATGCCGGCGTGGCGGTGGGCGCTGACGACGAGGGTGCGGCCGGGGCTGCCGGCCCGCTCCCATAGCTGGCGCACGCCGCGGGTGAGGGCGTCCGCGCCGTCGGCGGCCACGGGCTGCGGGGTGGGGGTGAGCTGGGGGACGGGGGCGGGGGCGGTGATGGCGCGGCGTACCTTGCGCCGGGCGCCGCGCGACAGCGGCAGCACCAGGCAGCCGGCCGCCGCCCATCCGGCGGCCAGCAGTGCGTCCCAGCCCCAGCCCGGGGTGGAACGGGCGGTGATGTCGACGGCGGCAGCCAGGGTGAGCGGGGCCAGGCGCACCAGCCGGCGGCCGGCACCGTTGTCGCCGCGGATCGCGTACAGCGAGCCGACGACGCCCGCGCCGCCGGCGAGCAGGATGACGGTGTCGACGGACCCGGCGGGGGCGATGTTGGGGGCCGCGGCGAGGACCGGCGCGGCCAGCGTGTACGCGATGCGCTCCAGGGCGACGCTGCGGGGCAGGGACACGAATCTCCGTTCGGGTTCGGGAAAGCGGCGGGCGGCCCCGCCGGATCGGCGGGACCGCCCGTCGTGGGGGTCTGGTCGGGGATGTTCGGGCCGAGCCGGCCCGGTGGGCCCGGGAGGTGGGGTCGGGCCGGGCCTGCGGGAGCCGGTCAGCGGTTGAAGAAGCCGGGCTTGGGGGTGCGCTCGGAGCGGGAGGCGCGTACCTCGTCCAGCGCGCCGTACAGCTTCGCGTGCGTGACCTGCGTGTCGTGGGCCTGCGCCGCGACCTCCTGCGCGGTGTCGTGCAGCGTGCGGATGTCCACCGCCGCGCCGCCCAGTGCGAGGGAGACGATGTTGGTCATCTCCACGAACTTCGCGTCGAGGTCGGCGGCGGCGATCCGCTCGGCCAGCTCACCCGCCCGCTCGCCGTTGGCGTGGATGCGCATGCGCAGCGTCTCCAGCTCGACCGTGGCGCCGTCCATCGCCGTGGCCAGGGTCTTGAGCTTGTGCTGGACGGACTTGAACCGGTTGTCGCCGTCGGTCGGCACCGGAACACCGCCCGCCCGTACGTCGAGTCCACTCATCGGATCCTCCCGTTTCTGCTAGTCGTGGTGGGCGGCGGCGGAGGCCTCGGTCAGGCCCCCCGCGTCCATGGCGTCCAGGTCCGCGCCGTAGACGCGGGCGACGGCGGCGGCCACCTCGAAGGCGCCCTCGGACGCCAGAGCGCACGACTCCGCGCACCGCCGCGCCTGCACCTTCATCTCGTCCGCGGCGTCAGCGAGACCCACGACCTGGTCGATGACCTGCGTGGTGATGTTGTGGTCACCGACCAGGTCCGCGGCCATGTCCCGCAGCGCGTCCGCCACCAGCGCCAACGCCTCCGCCAACTCCTCGGCCCGCTCCTTGTCCAAGCTGGCGGCGACCGCGATGTTCGCGACCTCCACCAGGTACTCGTCGAACGTCACGTCTGTGCGGTGCTGAGCGGGCGTACCGCGCTGCGCCGGCATCGACACGGGCTGAGCCGTGCTCACGCTGTCCTCCTGCGGGTCGGGCCCGGAGTCGGGCTCGGGGTCGGGTCTTGTCGTGCCGGGACGCTGGGTGTGGGGCTCGGGGGAGCGGGGCAGGGCCTGCGGCTCGACGATCACCGCGTCCTGGACGTCCTCGACACCGTCGCCCCGCCCGGCCCGCGGCGGTGCTCCGGGCCCGGGACGGTCGGTGCGGTAGGAGGGAATGAACACCGGCCCGGCCGGCTCCTCCCGCGACGCGGCCGCCTCCTCGGCCTTCCTCCTCGCTTCCTCTTTCCGCGTCGCCCACTTGGCGTCCTTCGCCTCCTGGGCGGCCCTGGCCTTCGCCGCCTTCTCCGCGTCCCGCGCGGCCTTCTCGGCGTCCTTGGCCTCCTGAGCCGCCTTCGCCTCAGCCTCTCTGGCCGCCTTCGCCTCCTGGGCAGCCTTGGCCTTCGCCGCCTTCCCGGCATCCTTCGCGGCCTTCTCGGCGTCCTTGGCCTCTTGGGCCGCCTTCGCCTCAGCCTCCCTGGCCGCCTTCGCCTTGCGGGCCTCCTCCTCCCGCACGGCCTTCTCCGCGTCCTTCGCCTCCTGAGCCGCCTTCGCCTCAGCCTCCTTTTCGGCGGCCTTGGCGTCCTTCTCCTCCTGGGCGGCCCGGGCGTCCTCGGCCTTGGCCGCCTTGGCCTGCTTCGCCTCCCTGTCCGCGCTCTTGCGGCGCTTGTCCCAGCGGTGCTGTGCCTGCTGCGCCACGGCCGCCCCGAGGGTGGTGCGGTCCGGGTCGGCGGCGGCTGCCTTCTTCGCCTTGCGCTCGGCGGCGCGTTCGGCCTTCTTGGCGCGCCGTTCCTGCCACCGGGCCTGCCGGCGCTCGCGGGCCTGGTCGCGGTCTTTGGTGCGGTCGGCGAGGCCGGCGGTCTGGCCGGTGGCGCGCCGCTGCTGCTGGGCGGCCTGGCGGGCGGCGGCCCGCTCACCGCGCCCCCGGGACCGTTCGGCAGCCGGACTGGAGGCGGGGCTGGAGGCGCGGCTAGAGGCAGGGCTGGAGGCGGGGCTGGAGGCAGACTGCTTCGCCCCACCCGGGCCACCGGCCTTCGGCTTCCCGCCACCGGGGGAGTCGGGTCCGCCAGCGCCGTTCTGACGGCCCTTCGGACCGCCGCCGGTCTCCTTGCCCGCCGCACCCCGGTCCCGCCCGCCCGCAGGGCCCCCAGGGCCCTTCCCGGCACCCTTGGGGGAGTTGCCGGCCCCGGAGTCGGCGTTCTTGCCCTTCGGGCCGGGGCCGCCGCCGGTGTCCTTGCCCTTCGGACCGCCCGTGGGGGAGCCGCCTCCTGCGCCGGTCCGGCCGGAGCCGCCCGACCCGGCCGAGGAGGACCGGCCGCGGCCACCGTCGGCCCCCAGACCCGATGTCGTCTTCCCGCCGGCCTTCGCGGCGGCGGCGTCCGACTTGCCCTGGGCCGCCGCGAGGTCGGCCTGCGCCTTCACCTGGGCCTCACGCAGCTTGCCCTGCTGCCCGAGCAGGCCCACCTCGCGATCCGTCGTCGCCTGCAGTCTGGCGACCTTCTGCGCGATCTCGGCCTCACGCAGCGGGGATTCCGTGTCCATTCGCCGCTGCCCCACCGCAATTCGGTGGTCCAGCCAGTCACCGAGACGATCGGCGAGAGAACGTTGGACGACGAATTCGTCGTCCGCGTATTCGCCCTCCCCGTATTCACTGTCGATTTCCCCGGAATCCGAATGAACGGCGGCGGCATTCCGGTGGGCGGCCAGCACCGCAGCCGGGTCCGGCACTCCCGCAATTACGGGGACGGCCGGGATTTCCAGCGTCATTTCCTCCGGGATTTCCGGAGGGACCCGCGAATGCGCCGCCTCCTCGGCGACGGTGTCGCGGTAGGAGGCGATCGGCGGCGGGACGTACGAGGGGTCGCCGCCTCCGGGGAACGTCAGCACGGTCCCGCCGGCTCCGGCACCGGCGTCGTCATCGTCGTCGGACACGGGTCAGCTCCTTCCTTGCAGGGGGTTGACAGACAGTGGGCTCTCGTGTGCACGCGTGTGCACGGGCACGTGTGCACGCGATACGCGCGCGAGGCCCCGCCGGAGCCCGGCGGGGCCTTCATCGGTCACGGATCGTCACGCGCCCGGGGTGCGGTCCACGACGTCCTGCGCGTACCGCAGGAGGTCGCCCCACAGCCGCTCGTCGCCCGCCGCCCGCTTGCGCATCGCCTCCCGGAACAGGCGGACCACCAGCGCGAAAGCGGCCCACGTGTCGGTGCGGCCGGCCCGGATCTCCTTCGTGATCTGGGAGCGGGTGACGCGGAGCCAGAATTCCATCGCGCCCTGCTCGCCCCGGGATTCTCGGGCCTTGCGCTCCTCGTCGATATACCAGTCGCGCCGGGATTCCGTTCGGCGTTCGACACTGGTGAGGGGCCGCATCACGCCGACCGCCGGTCACCCAGGTCGTAAATCGACGCAGGAGCAGCGTATACCGAATCCGGGGCGGCGGGAACACCTCCGCCGATTTCCGGCGTACCGGAAATCGCGGGGCGGTTCTTCTTCTGCGCCTTGGCGTGGGCCTTTTCCTTCCGCTTTCCGGGGAGGGAATTCACCTCGTCGGCGTGGGCGCGGCGCTTGAACGTGGTCTTCTCCAGGCCCTCGGTGAGGGCGTGGACGTGGCTGAGGACGTCCTTCAGGGCCCGCTCCACCGGCATCGCGCGCAGCCGGGCGTGGAAGAACTTGTCGCCCTCGACGTGGGTGGCGCGCAGGTGCACGCGGGTCTCGTCCCGCAGGGTCTCCAGGTTGGTGGTGATGCCGAGCAGGACCAGCTGGATGCTGGCGAGGTAGGCGGCGAACGCGTCCGGGCTCTGCGCGATGCCGCGCAGCGGCGCGTTGATGTCCTCGGGCGTCGTTTCGTGGGTCATGCGGTCCTCCGTGGGGCGTCGGGTCGGCCGGACGGCCGTGGCCGGCCCCGCACCCACCCCGGTCGAGGTGGTCGGGGCCGACTACGAGCAGCCGGACATGGAATGTGCTCTGACGTGCTGTTATGGCCCGTGCGAGGCGCTGTGCGTGGTTGGATGGAGGCCCGGACGGGGGCGGTACGAACGCCCCCGTCCGGGCCTGTGTCCGCTCACGCCTGAGTGCCAGGAGCGCCGCGCCGCTCGGCGAGGATCTGCCGGGCGCGCTTGCGCCGCTCGCTCGCGGTTGTCTGCGAGACACCGAGCTCGCGCTCGATGTAGGAGAGGGTCACCACGCCCTCGCCCTCGGCCTCGATCCAGTCGGCGACCTTGCGCGCCTCGCGCTCCGCCGGGGTCAGCCGCGCCTTCGCCTCGGCTTCGGCAGCAGCCTCCCGGGCTTCGGCGGCCCGAAGCTCGGCGGCCGCGGCCTCCTCCGCCGCGCGGGCGGCGGCCAGGCGCTGCTCCTGCGCCAGGCGGTCGGCCTCGGCCTTCGCGGTGGTGCCGGCGGCCTGCGATTCGGCGGCCTTCCGGACCGCTTCAGCGGCGCGAAGTTCGGCTTCGCCAGCCCGGAGCTTGGCTTCGGCCTGCGCCCGCTCAGCCGCCGCAGCGCCGGCCTCGGCCTCCTGGCGGTCCTTCTCCGCCTGGGCCTTGTCGGCCTCAGCCCGGGCCGCAGCGGCAGCGGCCTTCGCCTGCGCTTCGGCGGCCCGGACCTGCTCCTGCTCCTGCTCGTCCCAGCGGGCGATGCGCTGCTCCCGGTCCCACGTGAGCTGGGCTTCTTCGGCCTCGCGGCGGGTGCGGGCGAGAGCGGCCTGCGCCTCGGCGGCCACCTTCAGCGCGTCCGCATCGGCCTGCGCGGCGAGCCGCTTGGCCTCCGCCTCGGCCTCCGCTTCGCGCAGCCGAAGCGTCGCTTCGGCCTTGCGAAGGACCTCCGAAGCCGCCGATTCGGCCTCCGCCCTGGCGATCTCCAGCGCCGCCTTCGCGGCCAGCTCATCCGCCTGGGCCTTGGCCTTCGCGGCGTTGATCTGGGCTTCGGCTTCGACCCGGCGAAGCTCGGCTTCGGCTCGGCGAAGCTCCTCCGCCGTGTCCGCTTCGGCCTTCCGAAGTTCGGCTTCGGCCTGGCGAAGGCGCTCGGCGGCCTCCTCGGCGGCTGGCTTCTCCAGCGCCTGCTCGACCGTGAGCCCGTACGGCGCCAGCGTCAGGGGCAGCAGCTCGTTCGCCCGGGCCTTCTTCTTCCAGCCGCGCTTGCCGTACTTCTGCTTCAGCCGCTCCCGATACACCTGGCGGGCCTGGAGCAGGTCCAGAGCCTCGGTGTAGGAGGTGATCTCCCACAGCTTCATCTGCCGGGAGATCGCCGCCGTCGCGAACGGGGCGAGGATCCAGCGGGAGAACCTGATCCCGTCCATCCGCTCACGCCCGTGCACCGCACCGATGTGCGCGGCGTAGATGTGCGCGGCGACCTCTGAGAACACGACCCAGAGGAAGACCAGCGCGGCGTGGCCGAGCTGGCTGGGCAGCGTCGCGGCGGCCTGCCAGTTCAGGTAGACGGTGGCGGCCGCGCCCAGGCGCGGCACCCACTTCACCCAGGCCAGCTCGCTGTCGGCCTTGATCAGCACCAGGTTGATGATCGAGAACGCCAGGATGCTCAGGTCGAGGCCGACCGGGAGCATCCACGGGTCCTCCCACGCCCACCCGCCCTTGGCCACCGGCAGGGCGGCTTTGCGTTCCAGTGCCTTGTAGGAGGCCATCAGGCCGATCGTGGACACCCCGGCGGCGAGCAGGCCGCCGATGCCGGCGAGCGTCCAGTCGCCCTTCCCGAAGTCCAGGCCCTTCTTCTTCTCGGCCTCCGGCGCTCCGGGCGCCGCCGGGGCGCCGGCGGTGCGGTCCTGGACCGGCAGGCCCAGCGTGTTCAGCGGCCGACTGCCGCCGTTCACCGCGACTGGCGGGGCCAGCGGCGGCGGGCTCTCGTACGTCGTGCTCATGCGGATCCGTCCTCTCGGGGAAGCGTCCGGCGTCAGGCCGGCTGGACCACGCCCGGGGCGCGGTAGTCGATGTAGTGGCCGCCGAGCAGCTCCAGCAGGACGGGCAGGCTCGCCACCGGGTCCAGGTCCCGGCTGCTGCTGTGGCTGTCGAGCAGGCCGATCCGCTCGGACTCGGCGAAGAAGTGGGCACGGCTGGTGCGGAGCTTGGTGCGGCCGGGGTGATAGTGCAGCCACCGACCAGCGCCGAGGTAGTGGACGGCGCTGCCGTCCGGGAAGCCGGTCCAGCGCTCGGCCAACGCCAGGCCCAGCGTGTTCTCGGAGTCGAGGTGCTTCTCGGCGTAGTCGGCCGCGTGCATCTCGGCCTCGTCGCGCACGCCGGCGTCGACGTGCCGCAGGACGGCGGTCAGGTCGCCGTCGACCGGCGGCTGCGGCGGCTCCCAGCCGGCGGCCTGGGCGGCGAGGATGGTGACGGCCTTCTCCAGCTCGCCCTCGGTGTCGAGCAGACGGCGCTGGGTCGCGGTCCAGGTGGTGGTGCGGATCAGACGGAACACTGTGGTCCTCCTCGTGATCGTGGGACGGGTGCGTCGGGCACCGTCGAACACCGCCGCCCCGCGCCCGGTGGAGCTGGGCGGGGGCGGCGGCGAACGACAGCAACCGGCGCGGTCAGATCCGGTTGGGCTGGACGTCGAAGAAGAGGGTCGAGGCGCTGGCGAGCTGCGGGGTCTGGCGGACCATCTCGCCGACCAGCCAGGTGTAGAGGTCGTGGCGGCTCATCCCGGTCGGCGAGCAGGTGCCGGAGGACGTGGAGACCATGTAACCGACGCCGTTCGGCATCGGCTTCTGGAGGGTGAGGACGTACTGGTGCGTACCCTGCTGCGGCACGCCAGCGGCGGGGGACTGGGCGGTGGCGGTCTCGGACATCTGATCTCCTGTGGTTGGAGGGACGGTGCGTCGGGCACCTTCGAACACCGCCGCGCCCCGGCCCCGAGGTACAGGGCAGGCACGGCGACGAACGACAGCAACCGAGGTGCTACTTCTTGCCGGCCTTGCCGGTCAGGTTGATCCGGACGCGGGAGGCGGGCTTGGTGTCCTTGCCGGCCTTGCCGGTGAGGTTGATCCGGACGCGGGACTGCTGCTTCGGGTCCTTCTCCTTGGCCATCACGGCCCCCTTTCTGTGAGCACGGTGCGTCGGGCACCGTCGAACACCGCCGCGCCCCGCGCCCGGTGGTCCGGGTCGGGGCGCGGCGGCGAACGACAACCGACCGATGCGGTCAGGCCAGGGCGGCCAAGCGCCGCAGCGCCTCGACCTGGTCCGGGTGCGCGGCCTCGTGCAGGACGTGCCGCTGCTCCAGGAGCGCGCCACCGGTGGCCGCCTGCTCCAGGACCGGGTCGGCCCAGCGCGCGACGTCGCGGGCGTCGAGCTCGTCCATGTAGGCGACGTACTCGGCCTGGTCGGCCACCTCGTAGTCGCAGTTCATCTGCTCCAGCCCGGCCTGCCAGGCGTCGTACTCCTCGGTCGTCCTCACGGGCGGTCCCCTCTCGTGTCGTGGCTACTGCTGCTGTCCGCCGGCCTTCTCGGCCTGCGCCTTCGCGTGCATCTCGCGGGCCCGGCGCAGCAGCTCGTCCATCTGCTGGCCGGTCCAGGCCTGGTCCTCGGGGCTGCTCACCGGCCACCGCCGGGGGTGGGGGAGGGCGGGGCCGGGGGCGTGGGCGGGACGGGGGTGCCGCCGCCGATGTAGGAGCGGCAGACGACCTGGTGAGTGAGGGTCACTTGCTGCCTCCCTGGCCGGCGGCCTGTTGCTGGCGGAGCTGTTCGGCTTGCTGGCGGGCGGCCTCGGCGGCGGCGGCCGCCGCGCGGGCGGCGGCCATGTTGGCCTCGGTCTGGGCCTGGAGGGCGGCGATTCCGGGGTCGAGGTGGGACATCGCGTCACCCGGCCAGGGGGAGCGTGCGGAGGGGGCCGTCGAAGACGAGGCTCGTGGTGGCCGGGCGGAGCGGGCGGGCCGGGGCCGGGGTGACGCGGATGGTGTCGGCGAGCGCGTCCAGGTCGACGGGGTCGGTGGTGCGACGGGCGGGGTGGGCGATGCCGGCGGGGTACTCGGTGCGCTGGGGGCGGACCCGGGCGACCATGCGGTCGAGGACGGCGAGCAGGGCGTCGAGGCCGCGCAGGCCGTCGGGCAGGCCGTGCTCGGCGACGTGCGTCCACACGTCCTGGGTGGCGTCCTCGTCGAGGTCGGCGGCCTGGGGGCTGATGGCGGCAAGGCGCTCGGTCGCGGCCGCCAGGAGCCGGCACGAGTAGCGGGCGTACAGATCGTCGATGGTGCCGCTGCTGGCCTTCGTGGTGTCGCCGGAGAGTGCCATGATGGTGTGCACGGTCGGGTCCTCTCATCGCTTGGGTGGTGCGACCGGCGACGGCCCCGGGGCGCAATCCCGGGGCCGTCATCTGCGTTCTGGCTGCTGTACGAGCAGCCACGGCCGCCGCCCACCCCGCAGGTCGGGGTCGGCGACGGCCGTGGCGGTTCGTCCTGGTGGTGGCTCAGGCGGCAGAGCTGAGCGGGCGAGGATGCTCGAATGCGACGCTGGCGGTGACGGGGCGCCGCGGGCGGGGAACCGGCCTATGGCCGAAGCCGTCCACCGAGTCGGTGGCGAGTTCGGCGACGTCGGCCGGGTCGGGGGCGGTGTCGAGCCGGCCCGCGGCGGTCACCCGCGGCCGGTCGTGAAGGCGGCCCACGAAGATCTCGGCGTTGATGTCCAGCGTGTCCAGGAGCTCGCCGAAGGAGCGGCCGGTGCAGGCAAGCTCCGCCGCGTGCAGCCACAGGTCGCCGCACAGGTCGTCGACGGTGTCGCTGGCGGTGTCCAGGCCGGTCTCGTCCAGCAGCTCCAGGACCAGGTCACGCAGGGCGGTCGAGTACCAGGTGTAGGTCTCGGCGAGCGGCGTGGCAGCGGCGGGGGTTTCGGGCATCGCGGTCTCCTCGGGGTGGTCTCGGTGCGTGGGCTGCTGTGCGGGTGCATGCGACGGCCGCCGCCCACCCCGTGGTGCTCGGGGTCGGCGGCGGCCGTGGTCGTCCGTGCTACTGGTGGATCAGGCGGAGAGCATCTCGGGCTCCGTGATCGGACCGCGCTCCTTCCGTAGCGGGCTCGCCGCGAGCACCTCGTCCGCGGTGGGCCTTTGAGCGATCGGCCGGGCCCCGGCCGGCAGGGTCAGCGGAATGATCGGGCCACGCGCGCCGTGCAGCGGGATGCGGCGCAGGGCGTCCGAGATGAACACCGGCAGCAGGACGTCGGCCCACTGGTCGGCACGCTCGGCGGCGGTCGGCGCCGGAACGGCCGGACGGGGCTGCGCGATGTGCAGGACGGCTGGAGGCTGCGGCGTCTTGACCTTCTTCAGCACCGTGGTCGGCCGACGGGCGGCGACCTGGGTGCTTCCCTCCTCAACCTGCTTCGCCCAGTGCGCAAGCGTGACGTCGACCTCGACGATCCGGCGGGCGGACGGGCAACGGGTGTCCCGCTGGCCGGCTTCCAGCTCGGCGCCGGACAGGTCGGTGGAGTAGTGGTCGCGGATGATGCGCGTCTTGTCGCCCATGATCCGCTGCCAGGTCTGGCAGTCGGGGCAGACCACGGTGTTCACCTCGTCGGGGCGCAGGTTGTAGAGGCTGGGGAGCAGGGTCGAAAGCTTGATCGAGGGGAGAGAGCTGCGGCGCTTGGTGCGGGTGCGAGCGGGCATGGGGGCCTCCTGGCAGGGAGAAGGGGAGTCCGGGGAGCGGAGGTGCTGCTCTCTCCGCCCGCCAGGACCGGCCCGTTGCCGGGGGTCCTGGCGGACAGGCAGCGCAGCACGCTGCTCAAGGTCGTTCGCTGTTGCTATGTAGGCGTCCGACGTGGGGGAGCTAGGGCTCAACCCCTTGTCACCGAAGTGACCGCCACCGCCCGAAGACGGGTAACACCGTTGTCTTGCAGGTTGACCGCAATAAGCTACGGCTCCCAAACGGAGCGTTATAGCTATCGCTATTGCCAAGTAGAGCGGACGGGCGGCATGATGTCAATACCGATAGCTATAACCAGCCGACGCCGTTGTGTCGGACCGTCAGTGCCTGATAGAGCTATCGCTAGACTTGTCCCCTCCAGTCTTAGAAAGGGGTGACCGCCGTGGCCGCCTCGTATCGCGAGATCGCCGCCGACCTGCGTCAAAAGATCGCCGAGGGCCAGTACCGGCCCGGTGACAAACTCCCGATGCTGACAGAGCTCCAGGAGCAGTACGGCGCGGGCTATCAGACAGTCCGCAGCGCCATCGCACTGCTGGAGCAGGAGGGGCTGGTCATCGCGGTTCGCCGACGCGGAACGATCGTCCGCGAGCGCCCCGAGAGGCTCCGCGTCACCCGCTCCCGCGAGGTCTTCCGCGACGAGCTCGGCTACTACTTTGATCCCACCGCCCAGCCTTGGAAGGCTCTGCAAACTCCCACAGTCCGCTGGGGTGTGGTTCCGATTGACCTGGCCGCGCCGATGGGCGTGGAGCCCGGATCCGAGGTTTTGGTACGCGACCGGGTGATGGGCGACCCGGAAACTGATGCGCCCAAGCAACTCGCGACCAGTTACCTGCCGGCGGACCTGGCACGCGGCACTCGACTCGCCGACTCCGACACCGGACCAGGTGGCATCTACGACAGGCTTGAGGAGATGGGCCACCAGCCTCTGGAGTGGAGCGAGAGCGTCTCCGCCCGCATGCCGTCGCCTGAGGAAGCTGAAGCACTGCGTCTGCCGACCGATGTTGGTGTCCCGCTCCTGCGTGTGCTGCGGATCACCACCGCGCCCAGCGGGCAGGTAGTCGAAGTCAACGACACGCGTATGAGCAGCGAACTCTTCGAGATCGGCTACACGATCAGCCGACACTCGAGTGCTCGCTTCCCGCATGAACTTGGCCCTGCCGAAGACGATCACTGATGCACACCTCCGATTCCTTCGGATCACCTAGCTGCTGCGAGGTCCATCACAGCGGCTGGCGGTCTGACGAAGAATCACAGAGGCGTCATCAGCTCCATCAACACGTTCATACACACGCATTCACATCTGCGTACACATGGGTTTCGGCTGGTCAGCCCTAGGCTGCCGGACATGGTGAGACTGGAGGGTGGGGACATGGCCAAGGGACGGGCAGGCTGGCGACCTGACCTGCTGCGCTCGCAGCGGGAAGCGCACGGACTGACGTTGGAGAGGGCGGGGGAGCGGCTGCGCCAGGTCGCCGAGGAGGCGAAGCTCCGGGGCATCCCGGCCGCCAACCCGCAGACCCTGTGGCAGCACGAGCAGGGTGAGGTCTACCCCGGTCCGCACTACCGGCGGGCCTACTGTCTTCTGTACCGGGCGACCGACCCCGAGCTCGGGTTCCGCGCCGCTCTGCCGGGCGAAGAGACCCAGTTCCGGCTTACGCCTGCAAGTGACGAGCACAACGGAACGCACGTGCTGGCTGTCGAACGGGCGATCCATCGGATCGCGCCGGGTGGAGGCGAGGCCGACCACATGGGTGTGCAGCAGCGAATCCTGGACGCCTGGAAGCGCCGACACACCGGTGGCGACCCGCACCGACCGGTCGTGGTTCTGGTCGGCGGCTACGCCGGGTCCGGTAAGACGGAGTTCGCCCGATTCCTCACCCAGCTGACCGGCTGGCCGCTGCTGGACAAGGACCCGCTGACCCGGCCGTTGGTCGAGCGGCTGCTGGTCTCGCTAGGTGGCGATCCGAACGACCGACACACCGATCTGTACCGCGAGCAGGTACGCAACCTCGAGTACGACTGCTTGATGCAGGCCGCCTGGGCCAACATCAACTGCCGAATCTCCACCGTGCTCACCGCCCCCTTCATCGCCGAGATGACCAACGCGGACTGGATGCAGCGGCTCACGAACAAGTGCGCTTCGCTCGGCGTCGACATCGCTCCCATCTGGGTCCAGTGCGACCCGGAGTCGATGCGCGAATATGTCGCCTTCCGCTCGGCCGCCCGCGACGCCTGGAAGTTGCAGCGCTGGGACGAGTACCTGCAGACGATCGATGTCGACCTGAGGCCGGCCGTGCCGCACCTGGTCGTCGACAACCGGCTCGGCGCCGCGATCAGCCTCGCCGACCAGGCCCGGCAGGCGATCCGGGAGGTCTACGCATGAGCCAGAAACCCGCCGTTCGTGGCGTGATCCTCTACGGGCCGCCGGCAGCCGGGAAGGACACCGTCACCAGTGCTCTGACCAGCCTCGACCCAACGTACTCACTGTTCTCGCGGGTGAAGGTGGGCCCCGGCCGGTCGGCCGGCTACCGGATGGGTACGCCAGAGCAGCTCCAGGAGCTGCGGGCGTCGGGCGCGGTCGTGTACGAGAACGCCCGTTACGACAGCACGTACGTGACGGACCGGCCCGGCCTTGACGCCGCAGCCGCCGCCGGGGTGCCGGTGATGCACCTGGGCCAGGTCGACGGGGTCCGGGTCGTGCTCGACAGCTACCCGGGACGCTGGCTGACCGTCCTGCTGTGGTGCCCGAGGGAGACGACCGCAGCCCGGTCGGCCCGCCGGGGCGACGTAGACACCCCGGCGCGGCTGGCCGCGTGGGACGCCACCCGGGCCGACCTCGCGGCCAACTCGGGCTTCGCGTTCGACCTGACCATCCGAACGGACGAGGTCGTGCCCGAGGCAGCGGCCGCGCAGATCCGCCGAGCGCTGTCCAGCGAGCTGGTGCTGGTGGACTTCGACGACACACTGATCGACCGGCTCGCCTCGGTGACGGCCTGGGTGGCCAGGTACTGCGCGGGGCACGGCCTGGGTCGGGAGGTCGAGCAGCGGATGCTCGAGGCCATGCGGATCCGGGCGGACCTGGACGTGATCGAGCGTCTGTGCGCCGAGCTCGGCCTCCCGGAGTCGGCCAGCGAACTCTGGTCGCGGTACGAGACGGAACTCGTCATGTCGGTGAAGCCGTTCCCCGGCGTGATCGAGGCCCTTGCCGCCGTCCGGGAGGCCGGCCACCAGGTCGTCGTCGTCACCAACGGCGGCGCCCAGATCCAGCGCGCCAAGTTGAAGGCCTCCGGCATCGCCGATGTGGTTGACGCTGTTTGCATCTCCGGAGCAATCGGCATCCGGAAACCGGAGCGCCAAATCTTCGAGGCCGCGGCCGCCAGCGTCGGCCGGGACCTCGCGCAGGGCGGGTGGATGATCGGCGACAACGCCGACCTCGACGTAGCTGGCGGCCGGGAGGCCGGGCTGCGCACCGTTTGGATCTCGCACGGCCAGAGCTGGTTGGGTGGCGCCGAGCCGGACATCGTCGCGCGGACCGCTGTTGAGGCCTTCGTCCACGTTGTGGAGGGTGCGCGATGACGGCGGCTCAGCCTGTGCTCGCGGTGCTGCATCCGGGCAGCATGGGCGCGGCCGTCGCTGCTTGCGCGGCGTCGACCGGAGTCCAGGTCTTGTGGTGTCCGGCCGGGCGCAGCGCCGCGACCGTACGGCGCGCCGAAGAAGCCGGGCTGGAGCCGGTGGTCGAGTTGCGGGAGCTACTCGAGCGGGCCGAGGTCGTACTAAGTCTGTGCCCGCCGGCCGTTGCTGAGGATATGGCCCGGGAAGTCGCCGGGCGCGGGTTCGCCGGGGTCTACGTTGAGGGCAACGCGATCAGTCCGGAGCGAGCGCGACGGATCTCCGACCTGGTGGGCCGTAGCGCCCTCTCCGTAGTCGACGGCTCAGTGATCGGCTCCCCACCGGTCGGTGGCAAAAGCACGCGGTTCTTCCTCTCCGGCCCGTCCAGCGCCACCGCGTTGGTAACGGCGCTGTTCGCCGGTACCGCGGTGTCGACGCCGGTTCTGGGCGAGGAAATCGGCCAGGCCTCCGCGCTGAAGCTGTCCTACACGGCTTACCAGAAGGCCAGCCGCGTGTTGGCCGCGCTCTCGTACGGCCTGGCGCGTCATCACGGTGTCGACCAGGCGCTGTTGGACGTCGCCAGAAAGCGCTCGGGCAGCTACCTGGTCGAGGTCGACTACATCGCCAAGACCGCAGCGAGGGCGTGGCGGTGGGCACCGGAGATGGAGGAGGCCGCCGAAACGCTGCGTGCGGCGGGTCTGCCGGACGAGGTGCTTCGCGCGGTGGCGCACACGCTCCTAGGCTGGACGGATGCGAAGGACGATGAAGGGCTCACCGTAGAGAGCGCCCTGGAACTGCTTCAGGAGTCCAGGTGAGCCGACACCGTGCTGACATGAGTGAACCCTCGGCAGAGGTGCACAGCTGGGTCTACGTGATCGCAAGCGGAGTCGGTGGTCCCGTGAAGATCGGCTGTACCTCGGATATGAAACGGCGGCTGTCTGCACTCCAGTGCGGTTCCCCTGTCAGGCTCACGGTCCTGGCGACCTTTCCTGGCCCTCTGGATCTCGAACGGGCCCTACACCGTTTGTTGAGCGAGTACCGGGTGGCCGGCGAGTGGTTCGATCTACCTGGTGGCGACCCCGTACGCGTCGTTGCCGACGTCATCAAGCAGATCGAGACAGGTAGCCTGCCAGCCCAGCGCAATGCTCGCGTCGCCAGGGTGTTCACAGCATCGATCTGCTCGTGTGGTCATCGTGCTGGTAGCCACGGGTACCACAGCCTGTCAGTCGGCGGGCAACTGATGACCTGCGGCACCGATCATCCCTACTCCACGACCAACGCAGCCTGGCCATGTCGATGCCTCGGGTACGACGGAGCAGGAGGTGAAAGTGCCGTGCCCAAGCGAGAGTCCTACGACCTGCCTCCATCCCGCTACTCAGTTTCGGACAAGCTCGCTGACGGGAGCTGGGGGCCAGATCGGCCCCTCTACGAAGACCCCGCGGGGCTCTGATGATCCATCCACTGGCAGGCCTGCCAGCTCGTCAGTTGACCGCCACCTCAGATCGACACGGCCGCTCGACGGCTGCGTGTGGGGCGCTCCGTAGGGGTAGGCTGGCTCCGCATTTGATCGGCACAAAAGAATTCGCCGTCCGGACCTTGGACAAGTCCGGACGGCGCGAATGGAACGGCGCCCCCTGGCAGGGGCCCTTTCCGTGGTCAGACCTGAATCGTAGGAAGGTCGACGTGATGCAGCGTACCCGTACGCGCTCTCTGGCACACACATGGCACCCCGCCGTGGACGCGATCGCTGGTTGGTCGCTCCGGCGGGGTGCCGTTGTGTCTGTGTGTGGATACACCTCGCCCCCGAAGGGGGTTGTTGAGATGACGTAGCCGTCGAAGGCGGCTCCTGGCCCGTACCACCGGGTCTCCACCGCCTGGCCGCTGCTGGTGTACCACCACCAGCACGTGCGGCCCTCACATCACCGCCACCGAGCTACCAACTCGGGAGCGAAGGCCCGACTCCGGCTACCAACCGGGTGATCAGGCGAATTTTCAGGTTCTAGCCAGAACCAGCACCCACGAGGGGCGCCTTTTGCGTGCCCACCTACTGCTAGGAGGCCCTGCCATTTTGCAGCAGCTCCACGCGGGCTGCCAGTGTCATCGTTCTCGTGGCGTCGTCGTCGACGCTGCGGGTTTCGGTGATGCTGGCGCCGCTCTCGACCGTCCCGTTGGGACGATTCCCGCTTCCTGCCTGGTCTGTGGGGACAGCTCGGTGCTGGCGCAGGCAGCCGCACCGCCGTCTCACCTCCCCAGGGACGTGACGCATCTCACTCTCCTGGGTGAGCCTGGCGGGCTCGCCATTGACGCTCTCGCGGGTGAAACTGCCGCTGCGCCGACGATCCCCGGCCAACGGTCCGCTGGTTGGTGTTCCAAGATCCCCAGCGGCCTGTCCGCGCGGATGCGGGCGCTGGTGGTTGAGGGCGCGGGAATGGATCGGTATCGGGAGGGTGGGTCGGACGGCGGTTCTGGGGCTGGCCGGGACACGCACCGGGTCACCAGTGCGATCGCGTTCGGGTTCGCCCGGGCCGGAGCAGACCGGCTGGCGCTGCGGGACGTTCTGCTGGCCTCGCCGGCGCCTGGTGGTGCGCTGTTGCGGGATCTGTCCCGGGCGAAGGGTTACGACCACGCCGCGAAGTACTTGGACGGTCTGTGGCGGCGTGCGGTGCGTGTGACGGGTGAGTCCGCGCCGATCCGGGAGCGGCGGGACGCGCTGGCGGCCCTGGCAGAGCTGCGTATTGCTGTTGAGGTGTTCCCCTGGGACAGGCAGGCCGGGCAGACGGATCGGGCGAACCTGCTGCACCGGCTGGAGCTGTGTGAGCGGGCCGGGGGAGCGGACCACGAGGTGTCGCAGCGTCAGCTGGCGTTGGGCATCGGGGTGGGGGAGTCGACGGTGAAGCGCTCGGATGCCCGTCTGGTGGCTGCTGGGTGGCTGTGGCGGGCGGAGCAGGGCGGGTCTGGGAAGTCCTCGAAGTGGGTGCTGGGCAAGCCGAGCACGGGGGCGGCTGACGAGGTGTCGCCGGTTGACCCCAACCGCCAGGTGGGGCACGAGGCCCCCGGGTACATGGATGGGGTCAACCGGCGACACGTCCCCGCCACGACGTCCGCTGCCCGCTCAGTCGAGCCCGCTGAGCTGGACTTCCGCCTGCTCTCAGACCTGATGGCCCGGGATGCGTTCCGTGCCCGGGGGCTGGGCAAGACGGCCGCCGAGGTGGTGGCGGCTCTGGCCCACCGGGATGGGCAGACCGCGGTGGAGCTGGCGGCCAGCACCCGGCGGCACCGCGCCACCGTGCACGCCCGCCTGGCTCTGCTGATGGAGCACGGCCTGGTCGTGAAGGTCGGTGAGTTGTACTACCTGGCCGACGGGCTCCTGGACACCCCGGCCAAGCGCCCGCAGGGCAGCCGCCTGCCGTCCTGGCAGCCCGTGGACCGGTGGGACGAGGTGGCCGCTGGCCTGGGTGTTTTCGGGACGGGCTACCGGCAGTGGTGCCTGTACGCCTTCGACCGGATCGCGGCGGACGAGGTGTACCGCCGGGTGCGCGAGCACGCCCGCCCGGCCCGGCCCACCACTGAGCTCACCGACCAGGACTGGGCGTTCCTGAACTCCTGGAGCACCGACTTCGAGGGCACGGACCGGGTGGTGAGCGCCTGATGAGTCAGCCCGCCACCACCGGAGCCGACCTGGCCCGCACCGCCCTGAGAGCCGCCCGCAAAGCCGCCGCCAGCCGCGGCGACACCCCGGCGAAGCGCCCCGTCGTCGGTCTTCGCCGCGCCGACCGACACGGCCGCGAGGCCCGGGAGCCGCAGCCGGTCGCGGACGTGTTCCTCGCCCTGGTCGCCGCCCACGGCTGGACCCTCGGCACCGCTGGCGGGGGCCTGCGCGACCGCTGGCCCTCGATCGTCGGCCCCGACGCCGCCGCCCACTGGCACCTCGCCGGCTACGACCCGCACACCCGCCGCCTGCGCGTGGTCGCCGACTCTCCCGCCTGGGCCGCCCAGCTACGCCTCCACCACCGCCGCATCCTCACCGTCCTCGAGCAGCTGCGCCCCGGCACGGTCCGGGCCATCGAGGTCCGCGTCGGCCCGGCCCCCGTGGTGCAACACGACCAGGACCCCGACGACCGGCCCGCCCGCCGCGACGACCGGCCCACCATGCGACCGGCCCGGCCCCCGCTTGCCGACCACCACGCCTACCAGGAGCTGCGCCGCCGGATGCGTGAGGACGCCGCCGCCCGCCAGGCCGCGCTCGACGAGGCCGCCGCCGAGCGGGAGGCCATCCTGCGTCAGCACTACAACCGGCTGCGTGAGCCCGAGGAAGCCCACCGGCCCGCGATCGAGCACACCCCGGTCACCGACACCAACGAGCACGCCCGCCAGCAGCGCGAGCGCCACCGCGCCGCTCTCGCTGTCGCCCGCGCCACCCAGGCTGGGGCGATCCCGCTGCGCACCGCCTGCCAGCCGAAGCCGGCTCCCGCCCGCGGTGCCGCGTGAGGCAACCGACCGTACGTCCCGGAGCGAGTAGCCTCGCAGCAGACGAGAGATGGAGTGTCGCCATGAGTCAGCCCGTGCACGACGGAGTCGAGCTGATCCCCCGGCCCGAGCGGAGTCCGGCCGCGCTGAAGGCTGCCCTGGCCGTCGTCGCTGCGGACCGCCTTCCCGAGATGATCGACGGGCAGACGAGGGCCATGGCCGAGGCCATCGCCACGGGCAGCGTCCAGCCGATTCGCTCGTTCGTCGCGCACTGGGCCGCTGTCGTGGAGATCGAGCGACACCCGGCCACCGCGCAGGCCTACCACCGGGCGAACTACCTCGCGAACCACGCCGGCACGGTCCAGGAGTGCCGGGAGCACGCCACCACCGTCGCCGAGCTCTACCGTGCCGCCTACGCGGCGGTGAACGCGTGACCTGGAGCTGGGAGTACCTCCCGAGCGAGCAGCACGTCACCGCCGGATGCCCGGCCGGCTTCCTCGCTGCCGTCGAGCAGCGGGCCGCGGAACTCGTTCGCGCTTCCGAGGCGCTCTACCTGGACGGCACCTCCTACCAGGGCAGCGGCGAGCCGATGCGCTACCTCGACGTGGCCGGCGGTCTGCTCGCCTACTACGTCGTCCCGCGCCTGGAACTCGTGGTCGTCTGCCAGGTCACGCCACCGCCAACACCCTGACGCCCGGGTGCGGAGAGGACGTGAGGGCCTGATCCGTGGCAGGACCTATCAGCGGCTGACCCCCGCGCGGGCGGGGGTCAGCCGGTCGACCGGGACATCGACAAGATGACGGTGGACGGCCTTTCCGGTGAGACGTTCGGGCTGTGGCTGGCAGTCGCCGGGACGGCGCTGCAGACGGCGGACGGCTTTGCCGAATCTGACGTGCCATCAGCCGGACAGAAGGCGGCGACGGGGCTTCAGGGGGCGCCCCGTCCACCGTCGAGGACGATCCGGGAGCGTGGTGTCCACGGGGCTGGGGACTCGGCGGCGGAACGGTACGGGAAACGACATTCTGCGGTTCGTCGGTCGGGTTGTATGTTGATCACCTGCCGGCCCTGCCGGTGTCCCGTCCCAGGGGGGGTGACGTGCGGGGTCCGGCCCGGCCGGTGACCGCCGCGCGGACATCGGGACGCCGCAGCCGGGGCCAGAACATATTTCGGCGTCGCGGCCGAACAGCCGCACGCCGCTTCCACGGGCCCGAAGGATTCCGCATGACCGTTCCCGCCCCGCCCGACCACCCGCAGCCCGCCCCGGAACAGGCCGATGCCGACCCGTGGGCACCGCCGGGCCAGGGCCGGGTCGAGGGCCAGGACGCCGCCCCGGCCCCGGCGTCTGCCCCAGCCGCCGCTGCCCAGGGTGCGGCCCCGGGGGTGCCGTACTGGCCGCCGTATCCGGTGCCAGCGCCGCGGCCCCGCAACGGCCTGGGCACCGCGGCCATGGTGCTCGGAATCGTCGGTACCGTCCTCGGCCTGCTCGTCGTCCTGTTCTGGCTGTCCTGGCTGCCGGCCCTGCTGGCCGTGATCTTCGGTGCCATCGGGCTGGGCCACGTACGCAAGGGCCTGGCGACCAACCGGGCGATGGCGCTCGCGGGTGTGATTCTGGGCGTCACCGGCCTGCTGGTCTCGGTCGGCGGCGGGGTGTTCGTCGTGGCGCAGGTGCAGGCGGTCAAGGAGGAGCGGCGGGCGGCCGACAAGGAGCGGCGGGCGCGGGAGGCCGCCGAGCACGACCGCATCGAGTCCGCGCTCGAGGCTGCCAGGGAGCGGGCGGCGAAGGAGAGGGAGCGGATCGAGGCCGAGCGGGAAAAGGCCGCGGCGGACGAGAAGGCCCGGAACCTGACGTTCGGCCAGTCCTACACCTACGGGGACGGGCTGAAGGTCACGATGGCCGCGCCGGTGCCCTACGTCCCTGGCCGGACCACGTCCGAAGTCCCCAAGGACGCCACGGTCATCCAGGTGAGGATCACCGTCGTCAACACCGGTTCGGCGGAGGTCTCGCTCTACGGGTCGGGGCTGCCCACCGTCAGGGACGCCAAGGGAAACCTCGTCTTCACGCTGATCGACGGAAGCGGGCGGATGAAGCTCCTCCCCACCTCCCTCGCCCCCGGCACGGAGACCACCGAGCTGACCGCGTACGCCGTGCCGACCAGCGCGGGCGACCGGTTCTCCGTCCAGTTCACCTACGGATCCGGGCAGGAGCGCAAGGCCGTCACCTGGTCCGGCCCAGCCGGCAGCTGACCAGGGGTGGCCCCCACCTGCAGAGACGGCCGGCGGTGGTCATCGTCACCGGCACCGTCAAAGAGATCCGTTTCCTCAGCCGGCTCGACCCGCCGACCCGCGCCCAGGTCGACCAGGCCCTCCAGAACATCAACCAGTGGTTCGCCACCCAGGCGCAGGCCCGCCGGGACCTGTTCACCCGCCTCGGTCACGCCGTCCGGGAACAGGACAGCGACCGGGTGCACCAACTGCTGCTCCTCGCCAACCTTGAGGGCCGGCGCACCATGATGACGGCTGAGATGTGCGGGCTGGTGGACAGGCTTACCCGGGAGGCGGCCACCGCCGACTCCGAGCACACTTGGGACGACCTGGCTGCCCTGGCTGGCGTCACCGACGAGCGGCTGGAGGATCTGGCCAAGGAGCTCGCCGCCGTCGGTGCGGTCGACTTGCTCGTCCACGGCGCGAGCAAGCGGCGCACCGTAACCCCGCACCGCTTCCGCCAAGACCGGCGACGGCAGGCCTGTACCCGCTGCGCCGCATGCGGCACCTGCGCCTGCTCCACCCATCCCGAGGGCGAGTGCAGCCGCTGCCGACACCGTGCTCACGAGCTGCGCACCGCCGAAGAGGACATCGCCCGTTGGCGCGCCGAACTGGACGCCGGCGCCATCTACGTCATCCCCACCAGCGGCACTCGCCTGCACCGCTGGGACTGCCCCACCCTCCAGGGCCCCGAAGCCCGCCTCGCCACCCTCCAGAAACAGCTGGCCACCGACCCTGACACGGCCAGCTGGGAACGGCTACCGAAACTGCTGGCTACAGAGCAACTGCGCGCCCGCGGCTCCGGACGCCGCCGCTGCGCCACCTACGGCCCGGACCCGGTCGTCTGATCCATCCACCCCGCCCCGCCTCTACCTCGGGCACCTGAAGCGCGATTCCACGGCACCGTCGCCCCCAGCGGCAGCGGCTACCCGCTGTTCACCCCGACACCGGGCCAGCAGACCGGCGACCTCCTGGCCACCACCCCCGCTGATCCCTACACCTCCGTCACCTACTACACCGCCAACGGCACCGCCCAGAGCACCACCTGCCCCACCGGCTGCCTGCTGCTCTACCCCGGCACACCCACCGGGCTCGGTCTGCCCCGACTCGCGTCCATCGGCGACCTGCACACCGTCACCGCCCTCGACGGCGGGCAGAGCCTCAAACTGCCCGTCACCGCGATGACTCGCGCCGCCAACGGCACCCTCGTCGCCGCCAAGACCCTGGCCGACGGAAGCCTGTGGGCCACCAACCAGACCGGCACCAACTCCTCGTTCCGGTCCTGGTACCCGCTCAGCCCCGCGGCCCGGCACACCGGCGACCCCGCCCTGGCTCTCTCATCGGCCGCCGGCGGCACCGTCCACGTCTTCGCCCGCACCCGTGCCGGTGAGATCACCGACTACGCCCAGGCCGACCCGAGCTCCTCGTTCAGCCCGCCGGTCCCGGTCGGCTCCGCGCCGCCGCTGTTCGCCGCCGACCCGGCCGTGACGCTCGCCGCCAACGGCACCATGATCGTCACCGCTCTCGACGGCGCCGGCGACCTGTGGGCGACCAACCAGTCCAGCCCCGGCTCGGCGTTCGGCTCCTGGTACAAGGTCAGCCTCTCCGGCGGCCTGACCGGGCGCACCGCCGAGGTCCTCTCGCCTGCCGCCGGCGGCACCGTCCACGTCTTCTCCCGCACCACCGACGGCCACATTGCCTACTTCGGGCAGGGGACCTCCACCTCCGGCTTCAGTGCCGGCTCCTACCTCGGAAGCAGTTCCCCAGTCTTCGCCGGCGACCCGAGCGCCACCATCTCCGCCAGCGGCGGCATGATCGTCGCGGCCATCGATGTCAACGGCGACGTCTGGGCCATCGACCAGCCACAGGCCGGCGCGGACTTCCGCTCCTGGTACAGGATCAGCCTCAACGGCGGCACCGACGGGGCCACCAGCATCGTCCTGTCCCCCGGCGCGGGCGGCACCGTCAACCTCGTCGCCCGCACCACCAACGGCCACATCGCCGTCTTCGGCCAGGCCAACCCCTCCACCGGCTTCAGCACCGGCAGCTACCTCGGAGACCCGAACATGATCTCCGCCAGCGACCCCCGCGTCACCCTGGCCGCCAACGGATCCATGATCGTCTCAACCGCGGACGCCACCGGCACCACCTGGGCCATCGATCAGCCCGAACCCGGCGCAGCCTTCCGCGCCTGGTACCAGGTCTGACCGCTGGGGGCGCCTCTCCAATGGGGCGCTCCCAGCCATCCCGCCGAAAACTCCGAACCACTTGGGCGACACAGGACGGGAAATTGGTGCGTCCAAAGAACAACGGTGTAGCTCGGTTGGCCAGCGACAGCACAGCTCGTCACTGCCCGTACCGACCATTGACCGCCCCCACGGACTGGACGTCGGCAAGGGCGAACACCACGCCACCGCCGTCACCCCGGCCGGGAAGAAGGCGTTCGACAAGCGGCTGCCCAACAGCGAGCCCAGGCTCCTCGGCAAGCTCCAGGCCAAACGTGCTGGTGGTCGTGGACCAGCCGACCTCGATCGGAGCCCTGCCGCTCGTGGTCGCCCGTGACATGGGCTGCCCGGTCGCCTCCCTACCGGGCCTGACGATGCGGCGGATCGCCGACCTCTACCCGGGCGAGGCCAAGACCGACGCGAGAGACGCGTTCGTCATCGCGGACGCCGTCCGCGTCATGCCCCACACACTCCGTTCCATCGAACTCGAAGATGAGACCGTCGCCGAGCTGGAGATGATCGTCGGGTTCGACCACGACTTGGCCAGCGAAGCCACCCGCGTCTCCAACCGGCTGCGGGGCCTGCTGACCCAGATCCACCTGCACCTGGAGCGAGTCCTCGGCCCGCGCGTCCAGCACCCGGCCGCCCTGGCACTGCTGGAGCGGTTCGGGTCCCCGGCCCAGATCCGCAAGGCCGGACACCGCAGGCTGGTTGCGTTGATACCGCCGCAGGCCCCGCGCATGGCCGAGCGGCTCATCGATGACCTCTTCACCGCGCTTGACGAGCAGACCGTCGTCCCGGGCACGGACGCCGCCGCACTGATCGTCCCGAGCCTGGCCCGGATGCGCCGCGGCCCGCTCCGACCGAGGGTGGGGTGATGAGTCTGATCGTGCTTCTGGAGCCCGAGCTTCAACGGGTGGACCGCCTCGGCAGTGACGGCGAGGCGTACGTCGAGGGCGTGCGTGCCGTGCACGCGGCCGAGGCCGACCCGTCCGTGCCTGGCGGCCCTGGCGGCCACACTCTGTGCGGTGCGGACACTCGGCGGATGCAGACCGTGGACTACCGGCCGTCCACCCCCGGTTCCCCCTGGTACCCGCCGAAGTGGCACGGGAGTGGGAGAGTCTGCCGGGACTGCGACCGAGCCGTCCACTCTGCCTGACCCCCGCTGCGCGTGGACGTCGAATCCATCCCGGTCGGGGGCTGAAGACGTCCTGGCTCGTCTGGCGGGCCTTGATCTTGCCGCCGCGGGTGAGCAGCATGGGGCGGGCCCGGCCGAGAGCAGGCTTCCCGACGCAGCAGGTCGCCTCCTCCTTGTCAGTCCTGCCCCGTAGGCTCCTCTCCCGTGCCTGATGACATCTCCGTTCCCGACGACCTGATCCGGTTGCAGTTGGCGGCCCGGGCCGCGCAGCGCGCGGCTGAGGAGTTCTCCGCCGAGATCGCAGCCGAAGCCCGTACCAAGTTCCCGGCCCCGGAGCAGTGGCTGGAGCGGCTCTGCTGGCCCGCCGACCCTCCCGTTGGTGGTCTGCAGGACGGGCCCGCCACCTCGTTCTGGCCCGCGGATCTCACCGAGCGGCTGGGGCAGCTGCGGGAGGAAGCCACCATCGCGTGGAAGAAGGCGGGCGAGCACGCCGCCTTCGACGGCGCCCGTGCTGCCGGCCAGTACCCGAAGTTCCTGGCTGTACTGCACGAGCGCATCAGCGAGGCTGAAGCGGCGACTGTCTAACGCGGATGGCCGGGTCCTCACGCGCGAATCGCGTGAGGACCCGGCCATCCGCTTTTTGGCCTGACAGGCGGCGGCTGTCAGGGGCGTGCTTCGGGGCTGCAGTCGTCCAGGACCACACGCGGCCTGTTGTCCTGTCCGGGCCATCCTGCGCCCCCGTGGCCCGCCTGGTGGCGTTGACCACCTCGGCGATCCGCTCGTTCGCCGTCACCGCGAGCGCCCACGTCTCGATACCGCCCTGCGCGTCCAGGCCCTCGTGCACCGTCGTGTGCAAGGGACTCAGCAGTGCCACCGCGCTGCGCCCGGACAGGACGATCTCGGGCTGCTTGTCGGGGTCGGTGCCGTTGCGCCCCCAGTCGCGGCGCTGGTCGCGGTCGGGACCGGTCCGGCCCCGCTCATGCGGTCCGACCAGCGACGAGCATCAACCTCGGATATATCCCCACCCATGAACGGCCCAACTAGCGAACCCAACAACCTTCGCGGGAAGCACCGTTGCAGTACTAGCAGACGGCGCCCTGCTGGTCAGCCAGGACCCTCTCCACCAGCTTGCCCAGCGCCTTGGTCATGGCGTCCCGGCCTGCGGGCGTCCCTGGGATGATGCCGGTGTCGGCGCTCACCACCACCATGACGCCCTTGGAGTGGTCTCCCGCACAGTAGTCGATCACTGAGCCGCCCGGCCCGGCCGCCATGACGCCACGGCCGATCAGGTCCTTCGTCTCCGCGTGACCGGGCTCCGCCGGCTTCTCCGGATCGAAACCGGTCACGACGACCCTCAGGGCGGTCTCACCGTCGACCTCGATCTCGCAGGAGACACCATTGGCGTCCCTTGTCTCACGATGTTCGATACCCGGACGCCCCTCCGGCAGCACGGTGGCGAGCGGCGTGCCGTCGGCCCGCTCCAGCCCGCAGAGGGTCTGTTTCGGTCCCGACCCTTCACTACCGCCGAAGACCAGCACCGACCCGACCACCACCGCCGCGACCGCGACCGCGGCCCCGCCGAGCAGCCAGAGCCGACGGCCCCGACCGCCCTCCGAACCGGAGATCGTCTCGGTCGTCTCCGATGCGGCGTCCGGCTGAATGTCCGTCATGTGTCGTGTCCCCCTGATTCGCTGGGCTTCCGCCAGGCTGCCAACTGCACGGATGCGGCGCGGAGCCTATCGCGGAACGGACGCCACAATCATCACTTTATTCACACAAGTCCCAGGAAACTCCAGGGGTTCTGGCATGCACCGCCTAGCCAGGGGTCAGCCCCCGGCATAGATCCCGTACGAGATGGCGACGGGCTAGTCGCTGGTGATGAAGGTGTGGCACTCCACCTTGATCGGGTCCTTGCCCGGCCTCCGTGCGGCCGGGTCGGTCGCCACTGGACCTCGCTCGCCCGGCTACCACCACTTGCTGGTAGGTGGAGCCCTCCCCTCAGCCTCCCCACCCCTGCGGTAACCGCACCTGCCCTACCGGTCGGCCGGGTACGGGCCACAACCGGCCCACCGTCGCGGACTGCTGGCCGGGGCCTGGCTGGGCGCGGCGTGCTCCGCCCCCGCACCCGTGGCCAGCGCCCGGCGGCGCTGGACCCGCCATCCTGCCGCCTGCCCTGCGCCGCCGGTCCGTCGTCAGGGCCGTGGCCGGCCCCGCCGTCGGCCCGTCACCGCACCGGCCGGACCGTGGACGGTCCGGCACTGGGCAGTTGCCATCGAGAGGGTGGCCCGCGCTCGTGCTGGGCGGAGCCACCTGCTGATCTGGCCTGCACCGAGTACCGCGTGTTGCCTACCGCCCAGCCGACGCGGAGGTCACCACCCACCTGACTATCAGGATGTTGCCCACCTTCACGACCGGGGAACGCTGTCCAGGACCGCCCTCAGCCCGCACTGGCCTACCGGGCTGCAGCGCCAGCAGCGGCAGGGCACGGGCGCCAGCCGCCGGAACTCGTAGGCATGGAAAGGGCCGTCAAGGCCCGGGTCCGGCGGCAGCCGGACTTCCATGACTGGCGCAGTGACCTTGGTCCGCCGCGGTGAGCAGGTCGACCAAGGTGCCTGGCCCGGGTAGCGGCAGCGGCACGGACAGCCAGCCCGCCGGAGGCAAGCATCCGGTAGGCGACGGCGGGCCTTTTTATGTAAGAGGGCATTCGGGGAATCAGGCCCTTGACCTGCAAACTTGGAAAATCAAAGGTCTGGCTGGGCCGACACTTGGTGTGTTCCTGTGCCACGCGGCGCCGACATTAGGGCTCAATGTTTCGCAATTCTGCGAAGCATTGAGTTTGAGGTGACGCAACGCCCCTTGCGTCCGCATGATCATCTGACCTGGGCGGAAGAACTGCACGCGGGGCAGGCGCTCGTTCCCCTGCGACACGTGCTTCGCACCCCCGCGCAGAATCCTTCGCACCATCGCGAAGAACGTGTAGCCTGCTGCCGACACGAGCAAAGGATCACGGTCTTGGCACAGGCAGAGGCAGGGCGCGGCAGCTCCCGCAGGCAGGCACCCGAGCGCACGCGTCAGCCGAGACTCCAGCCGGCCGGGCCCCAGCACCAGCGGGACCTCGCCTCCGAGATCGTCCGCGGCTACGCCGGACACATCCCCGACAACATCTACGAAGCCCGGACCCGGTTCTACCGCCGTGCCCCCCACGAGGTCCTCGGCTCTGACGGCTACGCGCTCCTCAGCCGCTACTTCGCCCGCTTCGTTCTCCCGCAGGCACTCATGTCCGGCGAGATGACCAAGCTGCAGTGCGCCGTACTGTCCAACATCGTGGGCCGCGCAGAGCGGGGCGTTTGCCACGCCATCCAGCGTGAGATCGCCGACGAGATCGGCACCAGCCGCTCCAGCGTCAGCCCCGCCCTCAAGCACCTTTCCGCCCGCAACTACATCCGCAGCGTCGGCCGGGGAGTCTGGCAGCTCAACCCCCTCATCGCGTACAAAGGCAATGGGGACGAGCAGCAGTCGTTCCTGGCCGAACTCCGAGCGCTCGCCCTGGAGAACGGATTCCCTGACATCATCGGACTGGCAGCCCTCCAGACCGGGGACGAGGAGTCGACAACATGCTGATGGTCACCGACCTGTTCGGGATGTTGCCACGCCTCGAACTGACCCCCACCGCCACGAACGTCCTGTCCGTCATGGTCCGTATGCAGAACCCTGGCGGCGTCGTCCCGCTCACCCAGCAGGACATTGCCGAGGAGCTGCAGATCCTCCCGTCGGTGGTCAGCCGTGGGATGACCCTCCTCGTCGAACGCGGCCTCGTGCTGCGCAAGGGATACCGCTACCGCCTTCACCCCGCCGTCGCCGGCTACAGCTCCGAACTGGAGATGCAGGCCGCCATGGCCCGCGCAGCCCGTGAAGGCGTCCCGCCCATCCTGATCCCCGACTACCAGGCGGCCCCTCCCAAGGCCGGCCGATCCCGGCTGCGCGCGGTCGGCTGACCGGCCAGCCGACCGCAGTTCGGGCGGGAATCAGTGGTAGCTCTGGCTTGACCGCTGTGTTCTGGAGATCTGAAACGCGGTATGGCCTCTCCAGCCCCGTCAGGGCTGCGAGACTTGGATCATGACCGACCGCCGCCCCCTCTCGCTGCCCACCTTCTCCGAGCCCGCTGTCGACACTCCCGTGCCGGCCCAGTCCGGCGGACGCCGGCTGCCTCCGGTCGAGCAGGGCGCCGACTTCCGCCAGCCGCCCGGCGAGACCGTAGCCGTACCCGCAGCGATCCGGCGCCGCCTCTCGCCTGGGGGCCTGACCTTCTCGGCCCCAGACCGACAGATCTGACCGGCTCCGACCAAGCCCCGGGTACCAACCGATGCCTCTGGGAGAGGACACTGGTACCGGTCCCGCCCGCACGAGACTTCCGGAGGACATGGTGAGCGCCGCACCCCTGCACGGCCACCACGACGGCCAGCAGCCCATCCCGCGTACCCAGGACGGCGTCGCCGCGGCGTTGCCGCCGGCGCAGCGTATGGAGTTCTACCGGGAGATGGGTGAGGCCGACGTCGAGACGATCGGCGGCGTGCTGAAGCGATGGTGGCTGCGCGCGGAGCTCTACCGGGACCCGGAAGGCGACCGCATCCACGCCACCGTCCAGGCCGGCACCGCCCCCGGCACCTCCGCCTCCGCGGTCCTGCGCCGCCTCGGGGCCCTGTGAGCGACTACAGCGACTTCCTGGACGACGAGGACGACCCGCTCACCCTCTCCCCGGCCGTCGAGGAGTTCCTCGGCGACCCTGGCACGCCAGCCGACGTCTTCTCCGCCGTCGTGGCGTTCCTGGTCGACCTGCGCGAGAACCCCTTCCCCCACCTGAGCATGCCCATCCCGGGCCGGCCCGGCATGCACTCGGCGCCGCTGCGCCGGGATCTGGGGCTGGTGGAGTACGTGGTGAACGAGGACTTGGACCCGCCGCGGATCTACGTCTCGCGGATCCTGCGAGCGGACTGATCGGCAGGCCCGCCCCCCGAGGGGCGGGCCTCTTCGTTACTGCCGTGCGGGGTGGGTCTGCCGGGCGGTGACCAGGGCTATTCGTTGGCGAGAAGCTGCTGGAAGAGTGTGCAGTCCACAGCGTGCCACTCGCGAACCATGACGTCGGAGCCGTCGCGGACGACCTCGAAGTGCCAGGGGTAGCAGTCGTTGCAGGGCCAGATCTCGTACGGCGTGCCGTCGTCGTCGAAGGCTGGCAGGTCGATCGAGCCGACGGGCGCGGTGTTGACGATCTTGTGCGTTCGGGGTGATGTCACGGTGTCCTCGCTCGGATCTGCCAGCGGCTGCTGGGGCGGGGCAGTCTTGTCGGCCGGTGTCGAGCCGGCACGGGAGAGGCAGGGTTTCGGGTCACTGCCGTTTCGGCGGGAGGTCGAGGGTGATTTCGCAGCCGGGCGAGACGAGGGTGACGGTTCGCTCGCCGCGGCCGATGGCTTGGTCGATCTTCCTGATCTGCGTCCAGCTGAAGCCCTGGCGGCGGTAGCGGTTGCGCTGGCTGGGCTTCATGTGGCGGATGTCGTCCTTGTCGGCGGTCGTCATTCCGGGGTGCCAGGCCGCCGCCGGGCGGCTGGTCATCTTGCTCATCGGAACCCTTCTACCTGCGAACCGGACTGGGAGGGGGCTGGTGCTACCGCGCGCCTTGTGTGCGGTTCTGCCGGTCGGTGACGAGTGCGCGCCAGCGGGAACGGACCGGGTCGGGGCCGTCGAACCAGCGCGCGGGCGAGGGGAACTGGAGGGGCCGGCCGGCCATGAAGTGGGCGATGTCGGTGTAGTAGGCGTAGTCGTGGTCGCGGGTGAGCTGGTCGAGGTCGCGGATTGCGGTGTCCAGCGTGTTGTTGTCGTCAAGGACGGCGTGGTGGAAGCAGCGCGCGAGGGCGAGGGCGGTGCGGGCGGCGCGCACGCCGGAGGCGCGGACCTCGGTGTCGAGGACGGCCGCTCGTTCAGGGATGTTGTCGCCCGGGGTTCCGGCGTCGCGGATCAGGGCGGCGATGCGGGTGGTGAGGGCGGTGGCGCGCAGGTCGAGGCCGGCGAGGAACTGGTCGGCGAGGTCGAGGTCGTCGTCCGCGAGGGCCGGGTCGGTGAAGGCCCGGACGAAGGCGAGCTGGGCCTGGGAGGTGGCACGCTCCCCTGCGACGGCGTGGTGTTCGGCGTCGGTGCGAGCGGCTTCGTAGGCGGCCGCGGCCAGGTCCATCTCGGCGTGGACCCACCACAGGTCGCCCAGGACCCGGTGCTGGCGTCCGGTCCAGCCGAGGTTCTGGGCGGCCGCGTGGGCGGTGGGGAAGTCGCCGTCGAGGCGGGCGAGGTGGGCGAGGCCCCGGCGGGCGGCGGGGGCGAGGCGGGTGGTGCCGGCGGCTACCTGCTGCATGGCCTGGCGGGAGGCGTTGGTGCGGCCGAGGTCGCGGTGGGCCTTGGCCCGGTAGTAGAGGGCCATGTCGGTCAGGTCCTCGGGCAGCAGGGCGCTGTCGATGACGCGGGTGAGGCGGTCGGCGGTGTGGGTGCGGTGCTCGCGCTGGCGGGCGGCGAGCGCGCTGAGGGTCTCCACCAGGGCGTCGGCCGGGGTCTGCAGGACGGCGGTATCAGCCGGCCCGCCCGTAGTCGCCTGCCCGGCCGGGACGGCGGGCGCGGGCGGGGCGAGGGGTTCCCACACCGAGTCGGAGACGTACGCCCAGGCCGCGCCGGCGAGCCAGCCGAGGTCGAGGCGGTGGTCGCGGGCGAGGGTCAGGCCCTGGCGCAGGCAGGCGACCAGCAGCAGCCGGCTGCTGCTGGTGCTGCCGGCCCACTGGTCGCCGAGCGTGTCGAAGGCCCGGACGGCGGCGCTCGCCCAGTCCTGGTCGGACCAGCGGTCGTCGGTGTGGTCGTCGGCCCGGCGGATGGTGGAGCGCACCACGGCGTGCAGGTGGTAGGGCCACAGGGCGAGCTGGTTCTCGCGGACGAAGGGCCGTTCGACCAGGCGCAGGGCGGCGGCCTGGTGGGTCATGCCTGAGGCCTTGGCGGCGAGCGGGATGTCGAAGGCGTCCAGGAGGCTCACTGCGCGCAGGACGTGCCGCTCGTCGGGGGTGAGGTCCTGCAGGGTGCGGGAGACGAGGGCGGGGAAGTCGTGGTCGAAGTCGGCCGCCTCGGGTTCGCGGGTGCGGCGGATCTCCAGGAAGCGCATCACGGCGAGGTCCAGATACAGCGGCAGGCCGTGGGAGCGGGCGGTGATGACCTGGCGCAGTTCTTCGCCGATGAGGGGCCGGCCGTTGGCGGTGAGGCGGCGGGCGAGGTAGTCGTCGCAGTCCTCGGGGCTGAAGTCGCCGATCAGGACCTGTCGGTCGGCCGCCGTGCCAGCCGGGGCGGCGGGGACGGCTTCGCGGGCGGAGGGGATGTGGGCGGCCAGCTGCGGCCAGGCGGCGGGCCCGGTGTAGTCGAGCTGGCCCTGCAGTGCGTTGTCGGCCCACTGGAGGCGGCTGCGGCCGGTGATGACGAACAGGGCGTTCGGCATCAGCCACACCGTGCGCTGGATGAGGCGCTCGAGGTCGCGGTTGGTGCGGTTGCCGGTGTCTTCGAAGGTGTCCAGCAGCACCACCGGCACGACGGCCTTCTTTGCGGGCAGTTGGTCGATCTCGTAGGCGAGCAGGTGCGGGTAGTAGGAGAGCGCCTCGAGGTCCGGCTCGGCTTCCAGCAGGTCCGCCAGCCGTGGGCAGCCGGCCAGCGCGCGGGCGGTGGTGCGGCGCTCGCGCACCGCCCGCACGACGGCCGTGGTGACCTGCCCGACGGCGGAGCCGACCGCGCCGGGCAGTGCGAGTTCCTCGGCGGCCTTCGACAGCGCGGCCTGTACCTGGCCTGGCAGTGCCTTGGCGAAGCGGGTCACCAGCCCGGCACGGCGCAGGTATTCCTCCAGGCTCTCGCCGGGGTGGTTGTGCTCCCAGTACCGGCCGAGCGCGAGGTCGAACGCCGGCAGGGCCCGGTCCAGGCCGGCCAGCGCGAGGCGCAGGGTGAGGATCAGGCGTTCGAAGTCGATGCCGGCGGAGCGGGCGAGGTCGATGCGTACCGGCAGCAGCCGGGGCGCCGTCGGCCAGGTGGGCTCGCCCCACTGCGCGGGCCGGTGCTCGGCCGCGGCGAGGGCGGCTTCCAGCTTCCGCGACAAGGTGGTCTTGCCGACGCCGCCGATGCCGTGGAAGACGAGCACGTTGCGCCGCGCCGTCTCCAGGTCCTGGACGTCGAAGCCGTCAGCGGTCACGTGGGCGAGGTGCTCGGCGAGTGCAGCCCCGACCTGCGTCCACTGGCCTTCCCGGTTGGTGAACGCCTCCTCCGTCCCCAGACTCCGGTCGTTCGAGCCGAACAGCGCCCGCAGATCCCGCCCCGCCATCGAAGACTCCCCTCCGCACAGATCTGACCAGGCATCAACCTACGCCCTCACGGCCTACGGGCGGCCCGGGCAGGCGGAACCGGGCAGGGACCGTAGGCTCCGAGTTGTCAGGCCACCCTGGCCTGCGCACTTTCGAGAACGAGGCGGTTGACCGTGCACGACCCTGAACTCCCCGACCCCTCTCCGGCCGACACCGGCTCCGGCACGCCGGAAGACACCGGGGACTACGGTCTCCTCTATCGGATCGCGGAGAAGATGGAGACGGTCGCGGCCTGGTACACCGAGCAGATCCACGCCGAACGCCAGCGCCCCGGGCCCAACCCGGACCGCGTCGAGCAGTTGCTGGCCGTGCGTGCCGCCATCACCAGGGTGCTGCGCGAGCTTCCGGAGATGACCGGGGCGGAGCTGGAGCGGATCGAGGCCCTCTACGACGCCAGGCTCAGCGAGATCAACGGCGCGTAGGAGCGCCGCGCCGGGAGCGCGGCGGGCGGGGTGAAGGCGAGCTGGCCGGGCTGGAGCGCGGGCGGCAGCAACGGCCAGGCGAGGCGGGTGATCGCGTCGACGTCCCGCCGGTACTGCGGCAGCGCTATGCGCAGCTCGCGCTGGTGGGCGAGGAACCGGCGGGCCTCCTGCTCGGTGTAGGGCCGGACCTGCCCCGCCCGGGCGGCGAGCGCGGCACCGGCCGGACCGGTCCACCGGCCGTGGGGGCCGAGCGTGTTGCGGAAGACGGCGGTGCCATCGCGCCGCACCACGCTGAGGTGGTCCACCAGGCGCTGCTCCTCGACGGCCTGGACGCACTCCAGCACCGCCGCCAGGCACCGGTCGTGCCCGCTGGCGGTGGTGAACCGGCCCGGGCGGGTGCCGCCCCGGCTGACCTCGGCGTAGCGCAGGGCGGTGCCCTGGCGGCTGTCGGCCGCGCGCACGTCCAGCACCAGCAGCTCGACGCGGTACCCGGCCCGGCGCCACGCGGCGGCATCGGCGAGGAAGGCGTCCGCGCTGCCGGGGGCGATCTCGATCACCGCGTCCGCGCGCCGCTCCCGCACGTACGCCTCGGCCCGGGCCTGCCACGCCTTGTAGTCCGCGCGGATCCGGGCGGAGGCGGTGCGCGGATGCTCGCGCAGCAGCCGGAAGTAATCAGGGTGGGCCGCCTTGAACATCCCGCCGGAGATCCACACCGGCCGCCGCTCGCGCAGCGCTCGGCGCACCATCATCGTCGCCTGGGTCTTGCCCGCGCCAGGTGCCCCCATGACGTACACGACGACGGGCCGCTCCTGCGCCGCGATCTCCCCGAGGTCCGGGACGATCAGGTTCAGATACGTCCACTCGTGTTCGTCGGCGGACAACCGGTGGTAGTCGACGCCGGGCGGCCCGGGGATCGGCTGGGCGGTTCGGCGCACCGGCTCGGCCAGCGCGGAGCACCGCTCCGCGTCCCGTACGACGGCCAGCACCCGGTCGGCAGGAAGCCGGGTCTCCGCCCGCACCAGGGCACGCTCGGTGCCGGTCAGGGACCGGCGGAAGCGAGCGGTTTCCACCGCGTCCCACCACCGGGCCCGCTCGGCCTTCACCGCCCGCGCCGCGCCGGGCAGCCGTACCCACGTCCCGTCGATGAGCTCGTTGCTGTAGAGCGGCTCCAGGCCGCGCAGCACCACCATGACGCGGTCGACCAGGCGCTCTTCCTCCAGCACGTCCAGGGTCCGGGCCAACTGGCGAGCGCACTCGTCGTGGTTGGCCCACGACACCCACCGCCCGGCCCCCTCGGCGTTGCCGAGGTAGCGCTCCAGCACACCGAGCTGGCTCCAGGCCAGGGCACATGCCACGGCGATCACCTCGATCCGGTGCCCGGCCGCCCGGTAGGCCAGCGCCTGGGCCCGGGCCTCGTCCGGATTGGCGAGCGCGGTCTCCACCACCGCGTCCAGCCGATGGGCGCGCACGTACTCCTCCACGGCGGCCTGCCAACGCCGGGTGTCCGACCGCACGCCGACGCCTGCGGTGCGCACATCCTTCGCCAGCAGCGTCTCGTAGTGCCGGTGCGCGCTCTTGTAGAGGTCCGCGCCGACGCGCACCGCGCCGCCGCGCCGACCGAGGACCGGCATCAACAGGTCGCCGAGGGTGGTCTTGCCGCTGCCGGGCGGGCCGGCCACCAGCAGCACCACCGGCTCCTCCTGCGGCACCGCACCACCGGCCCAGGACGGAAGGATCACCCCGCTCAGGACCCGGCTGATCTCGGCCTCCGACAGGACTGCCGGGACAGCCTCCCGCTGCTCGCGCACCATCGCTCCACTCCACCCCGAATAGTTGATAGATGAGGCGGTAAGGAGTAGCAACTATCCGCGCTCTGAGGGGAAGCATAACGTCGAATACCCTTGACGCTAAGCAGAGCCAGGTGTCGGGAGGATGGATGATCCACATCAAGCTGGGCCCCCGCGCCGCAGCCAAGACCGACGACCCCCTCGGGCGCAGCCGCATCGGCTGGGAGCCGGGGATGAGCGACGAGCAGACCTACGAGGCCGGCCGCGGCGCCTGGGTCCTCGGGGCCAGGGCCGACCGTGAGCGCTACCTGCTGCTCGCCGCCGACGGCGTCGTCCGCCAGGCGGTCGAGATCGACCGGCTCGTCCAGGTCCCCGGCGGCCGCCGGGCCGTGGAAGGCACCGTCCTTCCTGCCGGCCACCCCGTCCACGACAGCTACGTCGGCAAGTCCTCTCCCGTCCCGGCGTCCGTGCGCAACCCCGTCACCTACATCGACTCCGCCCACGACACCAAGGCCTGCGCCTGCGGCTGCGGCGTAACCACCACCACCGGCTGGTTCGTCCCAGGCCACGACCAGAAAGCCCTGCATGAACGCGTCGCCCGGATCGGCACGGTCTACGAGTTCATCCAGTGGTTCGACCGGACGCACGGCGATTCGGACCGCTGAAACCCCACCCTGGGGAGGTGCGCGGCCCCGCCGAGGCTGCCCGGCCCTCGACGTCGGCCCGATTCCGCTCTGCGACGCCGCGCGGTACGCGGGCCTTACGACGGTGTGATGACGAGCAAGGAGGTTGCGTTGTTCAGGAGCATCCGTACGGTGATGGTCTTCGCGCTCGATCCCGAGGCGTTGGCCCGGGGGTGGGCGACCTGCTGAACATGCCGGTCAAGACGGAGGTCAGCGACGCGGGCGCGGTCTACGCCTGGGTGGAGCGCGGCGGGGTCGAGCTGGGCTTCCACCCCGCTGACGACGAGCGCAACCCGCGGGGCGGCAGCCCGATCGTGTACTGGTCGGTGGACGACGTGGACCAGGTACGGGAACGGCTGCTCGCGGCCGGCTGCTCGCATCACCGTGGCCCGCTTCGGATCGAGCCGGGGCGCCGCATCGCCCAGCTGATCGACCCCTTCGGCACGGTGATCGGGATCGACGGTCCGTAGACCGCCGGTTGCGCAACCCGGGGCCCCGACGGTTCGTGGACAATCTCTGGTGGATGGGGGCGGACAGGAAAGTGAGCAGCAGGCAGATGTCGGTCGCGTAGTTGCGGCGGGTCTCCACCTCGAAGCCCCGGAACCGGGAGGACTGTCCGAACCGGCACAGCAGAGGGTCGATTCGGTGGCCCGGCCCGACGAAGACCGTATCCCCCTGCTGCATCTCGATCTCCGGCCAGCTGCCGCTCGCCAGAACGGGCGAGGGCACCCAGCTTGGCCTCACCCAGAACACCCTCCAGGACGACGACTACCTTGCCCGCCGCCTCACCACCGAAGCGATGGAGCCGCCCCCGCCCCGCCCCTATCGCTACGGTGGTGCTGCGTTCGCCCACGCAGTCGCAGTCGCCGGGATGACAGGGGGAACCAGTACGGTGGCGACAGGACAGGCCGACGGGGCGGACGCCCCGACCACGCCCACGAGGGGATAGCGTGACCGAACCACCCTTCAATCAGCCGGGCCGCTTCTGGCGCGGTAATCTGCACGCACATTCCAACCAGTCCGATGGCGCCCTGTCACCCGAGAAGACCGTGGCCCACTACCGTGAAGCTGGCTACGACTTCCTGGCAATCACCGACCACTTCCGCGCCAAGCACGGGTTCCCACTGACAGACACCCGACCGCTACGAACCCCCGGGTTCACCACACTGCTTGGCGCGGAGCTGCACGGCCCAAGCACTGAGTTTTCTTCGGAGTGGCACATCCTCGCCGTGGGGTTGCCGCTCGGATTCCCTCCTCCCGGGCCCGGAGAGACCGGCCCGCAGCTAGCGCGCCGCGCACGAACCGCTGGCGCGTTCATCGGGATGGCCCACCCTGCCGCATCGCTCCTCACCCTCTCCGACGCGGAGAGCCTGGATGCGGCACACGCGGTCGAGGTCTACAACGCGCTGTCCGCCTACGAGGACCGGGGCGACAGCTGGCACCTGACCGACGTGATGCTCAACCGCGGTCACAAACTGAGTGCCTACGCTGCAGACGACTCGCACTTCCAGCCCCAGGATCCACCAGCCTGTGCAGCCTGGGTCCAAGTCCGCTCGGAGTCGCTCCGCCCGGAGGCGCTCCTCGCGGCACTCAAAGCAGGCCACTACTACTCGAGTTCTGGGCCCGAACTACACGACATCCAGCTGAGCAACGACCAGATCTCGGTGAAATCTTCGCCGGTACGCAAGGTGCTGATCACCGGGAGCAAGCCGGGCAAACAGGTTCTCGAAGGCACAGACCTCACGGACTGCTCGCTGCCTGTAGCGATGTTCGCGGGCGGGTACTGCCGAGTCACTGCCGAGGACGCGGCTGGGCGACGGGCCTGGAGCAATCCGATCTACCTGGGACCGCAAGCGTAAGTCCTGGCGCAGCTGTCTGCTGCCACACCATTCCTCTGGTCGCCTGACCGATGAAGGAGCCTTCACCATGCTCTGGCCCGCACTTCGAGTGCTTTCCCACGGAGACCTGACTTCGCACCAATTCCAGGAACTGCTCGGCGTACTCCAGCTCGAACGGACCCCTCGTACGGAGGGGCCCGGGGCGACCAAGAGTGTCGCTCACCGAGCTCTGGCGAGTGACACTGCCACCCGCCTCATCCTGGACCTCGCCCGTACCGGCACGTCTGGTTGGGTGTTCAGCCTCTTCTTCGACGGGGAACCACCCTCGACTGCCACTGTCGAGGACTACCGGGTTCTGCTCCGAGGCACCGTCGAACGGTTTGGTCTCGCATTGGTCGAGATCACTCCCGCTGCCAGTGCCGACGAGGTCCACATCGTGCCCTCGGAGCCGGTCGGCGCGCCGGAATCCACGCTCGGTCCTGCGTGGGACCTCCCGTACGACGACTTGAGTCAGATGTGGTCACACATCGGCTTGCGGAGGGACGCGCCCCGGGAGGTGAAGGAGATCAAGCTGCGAGAGGTGATGCGCAGCCCTGCCTGGCCCGCGGCGCCGGCGAAACTCCGTCGTCAAGCCGAGTCCTTCCTGCGTGGGGCCTGACGGGCCGCAAGCGGTAGAGGGCGCGTCGGACAGCCACGGAACTGTAGAACGAATCAGCGAGGGGGGATTGTGATGAGTGAACAGCCGGTCGACGAAGGGGGCGTTCGCAGCTGGGCACGTTCGCTGCCCGCGATGCTGGGAGACGGCTGGGTGAACTGCGCTCAGGGACACGCGCACTGGGGCCGCTTCGGCGCAGCCGGGCTGTTGCTCGTGCACCGCGCTGCGGACGGAGAGGTCTACGCGCTCATGCATCAGCGGGGCGCGGACACCGACCAAGGGGGCACCTGGGCGCTGCTCGGTGGCGCGCGGGACAGCCACGAGTCTGCGGCTGACGCAGCCGTCCGCGAAGCCGTTGAGGAGAGCGACCTGGATCCGGCCCAAGTCCGTGTTGAGCGGGTTGTTCGAGACGATCATGGCGGATGGTCGTACGACACCGTGATCGCCACCGTCGATCGGCTGATCACAGTCCAGCCCGTCGCGGGGGAGTCTGTTGCAGTGGCCTGGGTTCCCTTGGCCGAGATCCAGAACATGGATCTCCACCCTGGGTTCGTTGCAAGCTGGACGAGCGTCCAAGCCGAGCTGCAAACAGTGCTGGCTGGGGAGCCGCGCGCCGATGTCCCGGGGGCGCTTGCGCTTCCGGCACACCCAGTTACCGGCGCCCGTGTGGTTGACACGGTGGTGCTCGACCATGGGAGTGACTTCGAGAACAGGGAGCTGGTCAACTTCGAGGACGGCACGTGGGCCGTGTACGAGTCGTTCGCCCGGTCCGAGGACGCGAGGATCAAGGTGCTCGATGCGTATGTCGGCCGAGCAGTTGGCGCCCGAGTCCCGCTGTCGCACCCGGTGGGGCCCCGTGGCGTGTACACCGATCACATGCCCGGTGAGCCGACCCGCGATCAGGGCTTAAGTGGGTTGGACGAGCGTGGGGCACCCTCAACCCGCGACGGCGTGTTCCTCGGACTGCACTATGCCCTGACCGCAACCCACCGCATCAATGCCGACCACATCCTCCTGGGCGCAGGGCAAGGCCTGATCGCGGTCGGCAACGGTGTCGGCGCCACCTCGCATGGGTTGGTCCCCGACGCCGCGAACCCCTTCGTGCGCACCTTCTACCGACAGGTCGAACCGCACGTCTTCGCTTGGGTGGACAACCCGATCCCCCCAGGTGACATCGCGATCATGCGCCGCCAACTCGACGACCTGAACGCCTTGTTCGAGCAGCTGGGCCGTCCTGACCTCTTCGACGCGGTCATGGAACGGTTCGACCGGGTGACGGAGCACGCTGTCGGCACCGCGCCGCTCCTGTCCCGGCCACCCGGGGAACACGTCGTGCTGTCCCAGGCGGGGGCGGGGCAGCACCATCCCCTGGCGTCGGCGCTGGGATCCCCGGAACGAACCGACCAGCAGCGGATCAGCGAAGCGCTACTGACCGATGACGGCCGTATCACCCACACTCCCCAGGCCAAGACCATCGCCATCCAGGCCCTTGCCGAGTGGATGCGGTCGCCGACACCAGAGCTCGTCCTCGCTGCGTTTGGACTGGGTGTCGGTACGGACATGGGACACCGCCTGGGCGATGGCCGCTACGTCCTTGTGCCCCACAACGAGCAATACCCCTCAATGGGGGCAGACATCTTCCACATCGACGAGCTGGACCCGGCTGATCCCCGGCACGCTCCGAACAGGGTGGTGCGCATGGACGACCCGCGCGCCGAAACGCTGGTCCGATGGATCGCGGTCAGCGAGCTGATGGGGTCCTGGTCCTACGGCTCCAACAACAACGTGCGCGTGTTGGCCCTGCAGGAGGCCGCCAAGGAGGAATTCGGTCTCACCCAGGTCCTGGAATGGCGGATGGACCCCAAGACCCGCTTCGCCGTGGACTTGGAGCTCGACTACAACCGCAACGCACTACGAGATTTCCTGCGCAGCCAGTACCAACTGACCCAGGAGCTTCTCGCCAGCCGGGGAATCACGGAGCTGATCTCCTACCGGGCACTGGCCTGGCAGGGAGGATCGGAGCGGCCGGACTGGTTCGGCTTGAACGTCGGCGACACCTTCGAGGCACGTCAACGTCCGCTGGCGAGCTGGTCGTCGGACCGCCAGATCGTGTCTGATTGGCTGGAGCAGCGCGGCGGTGGCCATGCTGTGATCCTCGTCGACCGCAAGCCGGCGAAGGACATCCTGTCCATCCCAATGACCGGTATGGGTTACTTAGGCCAGAAGGAATGGGTGACGCTCCCGGGGGACGGCCGGGTCACGTTGGACGGCATCTTCACCAGCGCCGCCCCGGCTGCCGACACTGAGCAAACTGCGGCAAGCACGACCGTGCTCGGCGGCCCAGACGTCCGGCAGACTGAACTGGGACAGGTCAGCGCCCGGCCGGAAGGGCCGGTCCTCACACTCCCCGACGCAGCCGGTCGGTGGCACCCCCTCGCGATCACAGCCCAGCTTGACCCTACCGACCCGCTCGACAGCCAAATTATGAGGGTTCTCGGCGCCGAGGAGGGAATACCTGAGTGGTGGCCTCGGGACGACTCCGGCTACGCCATCAGGAAACGTGACCTCGACTTTCTGGGCATCAACCCGGTCCAGATCAAGTGGATGCTCACAGGCGAGGCGCCCATGGGTATGACGCCGACGCTCTACCGCCAATTCGGGGAGGAGATGCTGGAAGCGCTCGGGCGCGATGGCATCGACCCCTCTGAAGTCGACATCCGTCTCAAGGGAACCGGCGCCGGGTTCTTCTCCGGGATCCACAAGATGCTGCCGCGTGAAGAAGATCTGGCCGACAACCCCGCAGCTGCGCAGCACCTTCGCGAGTGGTTCGGCACCAGTCAGGACCGCCCCCTGCGCCGCCCGTACGATGCCATGTGGCGGTTGGGTCTTGAGTCAGAGCCCAGCGACTTCGACCTCGACATCAACAGCACCGCTATGGTCCGGGCAGCCCGCGCGCACTGGCTTGCCCATCAGTCCGACCGATACCCGGGCGACTTCATGGGCGGCCACGGTTACCTGGACAAACAGACGGTGACGGGATCCCACTCCGCGCTCGCCGCGTGGGCGGCACGGTGGGAAGTGAAACTGGGACGGCCGCTGTCGCTGGGTGTCTTCGAGTCCAGCGGGCCCTTCGACGCGACTGTACTCGGGCGTGCTCTCTCATCTCACTTCCGCGACACCGACTGGATCATCCACGGTTCTGACACTCCCATGGCATGGCGCACGCCTCGATCCGGGATCGACGTCGCCCCGCAGCAGGTCTCGGCAGCTGCGGCAGCCTCCCAAAGCTCGACCCGACAGCCCCCGGACGAATCCCACCCGGGTGCCGCGAGCCCCTCAGCGTGGGCAGCCGAGGACACGATCCGCGCGAGCGCCCAGGCGAGCGCGGAGGCTGACCGGCGGGCCGGGTTGCCGCCTGAACAGCGTCACACGGAAGGGAAACTGCGAGACCGCCTCCAGGAACAGCAGGCGGCCACCGGAGCGGACCCGCTCCCCCCTTACAGGGAGGTGCCGGATGCTGACCTCAACGCGACGCTTGCCTACACCGTCGAGCAAGCGGACGCCGCCCGGGGACAGGCGGCACAGGCCTGGGCACGAGTGGCCGAGATCGCCGACTCCATCGCTCCGGGCGGAGAGGCCGAACAGCGCGTCACCGCGCGCGCCAAGCAGGTGGACGCCATCCTGCAGGCCCGCAGGGACGCCGCCCAGGTGAAAGACCTGGCTGCCGACGTCGAGCGGACCCGTCGGCAGGCCGATGCGGTGGAACAGCAGCTGGCTGAGCGCGGCGTGCTCGGCCTGCCGGTTGTACGCGGAGCCGATCGCGAAACCCTGGAACAACAGCTTGACGATCTGCGGGCGGCCACCAGGCAGGGCGAACAGCAGCTGGTCTCCGCCCGGGAGCAATCGGCGTCCAGCGCCCGGGCTGTCGGCCCTCCGCCCGAAGACGACGCCATTCTGGCGGCCTGGCACGAGGCCGGCGGAAGCGTGGCGGAGGTGCTGGCGCGTACCACCGCAGCGCGCGAGCGGAACCTGGCCGCTGCCCGGACCGAGGCACAGACCGCACACCTGCGCGCCGCTGGCCTGGAGACCGCAGCCAGGCAGATTCAGCAGGAACTGGGCAGACGCGAGGCCCAGCCTCCCACCCAGCGCGCCGCCGAGGACGCTCAGCGGGCCCAGGCCGTCCAGCAGCAGTCCCAGCAGTCCCAGCAGCACGGGCCTGGGCCCAGCCGAGGGCAGGACCGGGGCGGGGCTTCGCGGTAGAGCGGGCGTGTGGGCGGTGCAGGCGAACAGCGGGGCACCGCCCACACGCCGTCAGGCCCGGGCGGTGTCCCCAGTGCCCCTATGCCCCGTGCAGGGCAGCGGCCAAGCGGTTCGCCTCAGCTTCGGCCGGGTGGTAGGGGGCGGCGGTAATCCGGTCCGGACTGGCGTCGATCCAGTCGGACAGGGCTTTGCCGGTCGGCCCCGGCCGCGGCGGCTGGGCCTGGTGGCCCGCGTCGCATGCCGGGGCAGCGAGGTGCTGGGTCAGCAGGTGCAGTTCCTTGAGCCAGGCGATCTCGCCGAGGGCGGTGGCCTTGGCGGGGTCTCCGCAGTAGGTGCGGACCCAGCCGAGGTAGAGGGCGGTCAGGATCTCCAGGACGGGTTCGTGGCCGTCGCGGTACCAACAGCGCGGGATCTTCCGGTGCAGGTGATGGTGATCGATCAGCCAGTCCACCCACTGCCCCAATTCGAGGAGACGTTGCTGCCGGTCGGCGGGCGTCATCGCCGACCAGACCCACCGCCTCGGAGGCGGGGCGGCCTCGGCCACCGGACCTGAAGCCTGCCCGGGGACGACGGTGATTCCGATGAAGGGATCAGACATCGGTGGCCTCCCTGGCCTTTTCGAGCGACGGAGCCGGTCGCGGTACCGACGTGGCCGCCGGCCGGGCCAACCAGGCCTTGACGTCGCGGTCGCGCCAGGTCAGGCGCATGCGCACGCGGATGGGCGGGCGGTTGAAGTACAGGGCTATCGCGGTGTGCTCGGGGATCTCGCGCAACTGGTGGACCGGCAACAGGTCGGACTCCACCACGTTGGTCGAGGTGGACTCTCGGCCGCTCCCACTGGTGTGGCCGGTGCGTTCCACCAGCTCCTTGCCGAACAGGAACGACATGTAGCGCAGCGTCTCGTCGTCCGCCAGCCCCGGCAGGAGCAACCGCAGCGTGCTCGCCGAGATGATGGTCTTGGCGCCCTCGCGGCCCATGCGGGCGACGAGCTGCGAGTAGTCGTGCCAGATGCTCAGCACGGCGATGCCCATGCCGCGTCCGGTGGTCAGCACGTTCGGCAGCTTCGGGTAGCGCAGGAAGTTGCCCGCCTCGTCGACGAACAGGCCGAGCGTGCGGTCGGGGTGCCGGCCCACCCTCTCGTACCGCGCCTCGGCCGCGTGCAGGACCGAAGCGATCAGCGAGGTGAAGTACGGCGCGAAGCGGTCGGCCTGCGAGGGCGCCGCGATCAGCACCAGCGTACCGTTCCTCGCCAGCAGCTCCTCGGCCCGGAAATCGGTCCGCGAAGCGGCCGACCGGATGCCCTCGCTGCGGTACGTCGCCGCCAGGACGTTCATGGTGAATTGCACGCTGCCCTTGCCGTCGTCGTGCAGGTTCGTCCACGGCTGGGCGTAGTCCAGCGCCGCCTCCGGGTAGCGGGCGTCGAGGAGGGCACGGACGTGGTCGACGGCCGCCTCGCCCTGGGTGAGCCAACGCCGGAACGACGCGATCCCGCCCTCCGAGATCCGGGCGGCCAGCAGCAGCCCGGCGACGATGGCGCGCGCCTGGATCATCCAGGGCTCGGCCTTCGGGTCGTACGCCTTCTGGGACGCGTCGGCCATCCATTCGGCCATCCGCTCCGCGGCCTCCTCGTCGACCGCGTAGTCGACGGGCGACCAGTGCGCGGTCCGCCAGGGTCCCGCGGGGATGCCGGCAGGTGCGATGACCCACACCGGGCCGATGTGACTGCGGGCGGCGTAGATCTCCTCCAGGTCGGCGGCCTTGGTGGTGGTTACCAGCGCCGGGCCCTGCCACTCCGCGGCGTTGGGGGCAAGGAGGCCGGAGGTCTTCGCGGAGCCGGGCGGGCCGAACGCGATCGCCGAGGCGGAGCGCTCGATAACGCCGACGACCTTCCTGGTCTGCTTTCCCCGCCCGGCGGTGATGCGGTCCGGCCGCTCGGCCGGGTTCTCCGGCAGGGCCATCTCCTTCTCGGTCTTCGCCCCGCCCCAAGTCGCACCGCCCGCGAGCGAGCGACGACGACGGCGGCCCAGGCGCCGCACGACCACCCCGGCGAGAACGGTCAGCAGCACGACCAAGAGCCCGAATACCGCGAAGAACAGCCAGGCGGGCGGCGCCGGTTGGTACACCGACGCCGGACCCTTCACGACGGACAGCAGCAGTGTCTGCGGCACGGACGCAGTCATCCGGGGCAGACCGCCCCCGGACAACAGCCCGGCCAGGGCACCGGCCGCCAGCGACACCGCGCCCAGGGAAACGACCGCACCGGCGGCCAGCCCCGCAAGGAAAGTGCCGTCGTCCACCCGGTTGTCCGAGGCCACCTCAGGCCCCCGCCATCGTCGGTCCGCTGCGCACCATGCGCTCACTCCCTGGATTCGGCTCAATCTCTTCCGCAGTCACGAACCAACCCACCGTCCTAGATCACCATCTTCTCGTCGGTCTCGAACAGCTCCTTCTCGGTGCGGGAGAGTAGGAGCTGCACGGCGTGTGAGCCGCCGCCGCGTCCGACCTTCCACAGGGCGCGGCCTCGCTGGCCGGCGCCCCAGCTTCCGATCAGGTCGCACTCGGCGTCGGTGAGGCCGATCGCCTCGCGGGTGAGGTTCAGCGGCTTGGTGTCCTGGGCGAGTTGGATGCGGGTTTCGCAGCTCGCGATCAGGTCCTTGGCGATGGCCACCGCCTCGGAGCCGGCCGCGCCGACCGCCTCGAAATCGCTCAGCCGGTGTGTGGCGAGGAGCTGGATGGTGCCGGTCGCCCGGCTGAGCCTCAGGTCGGCATCGATCTTGCGGACCATGGAGGGGCCACCGGACTGCATCTGTCGCCATAGCTCGTCACGGACGACGATCCACGGCCGGCCGGGCCGGTCGATGGCGGACTGCGCCCACGAGGAGACGCAGGTCAGCACCATCGCCACCACCTCGTCGCCGTACTGTTGCAGGGCGGCGATGTCGACGGACTGGATCGGGGCGTCCCAGTCCAGGCTCACCGAGGTCTTCTCGTCGAACAGACCGCCCAGGTGGCCGGAGATCATGCTGCCGAGGGCGGAGCGGATGCTGGCCATCTGCTCGCGGGCCGTCTGCACGTCGTTCCCGCGCACGCGCAGTTCCCGCGCCATGGCGGTGGTCGGGTCCTTGAGGACCTGGTACACGGACGGCAGGGTCGGGGTGTCCAGACGGGTGTGCCCGGCCCCGCCGAGCGCGCCGGTCACCTCGCGCACGGCAACGTCCAGGCACTCCTCCTCCTGCGGCAGCAGCACCCGCTTGAGCTGCAGTTCCAGCAGCGCCTTGCACAGCGTCAGCCGCCGTCGGTGGATCTCGGTCAGCCGGGACTGCAGCTCGGCGCCGTCCTTGATCAGGTGCAGGTCCGCGCCGAGCGGGCCGGCGTCCAGCGGGTTGAGCCGGCCCTGCAGGCCGGGACCGAGCCGCACCGGCTCGACCCCCAGGTGCCGGCACAACCGCGCGTACTCGCCCTTGACGTCCCCGGCGATCAGCGTGCGGTGCCCAAACGCCATCAGCCGGAAGCACAGCGCCTTGACGTGCGCGCTCTTCCCGCTACCGGGGATGCCGGTCAGGATCACGTTCGGGTTGGTCGCCAGCCCCTCCTTCACCCACACGCTCGGATGCGCGCTGAACGCCTGCATCGTCAGCGTGTTGAACCCGATGTAGGCGCCGACCGGCGGCAGCGACGCCGCGTGCAGGAACGGGTAGATGCCGCTCGCCCGGCCGGTGTCGGCGCGGAAGACTTCGGCCTTGGCGTGCGAGGCAGCGCGGCCGGCGTAGGGCTGGTGCCATCCCTTCTTCGGGGCGATCCGCATCGCCGTCGCCGGGTCCTCCAGCAGGCGGGCCCGCCGCAGCTCCCGCGCGGTGGGCTGGCGCTGCTCGGGCAGCTTCTCGGCCAGGTCGAAGAGATCGGCGACCTTGGTCGCTTCGAGAGCGGTGTCGCTGCGCTCACGGCGGAAGGGGAAGGCCATCAGATCGCCATCCTTCGCGGCGGCAGACCCATGCCGAGCGGCAGCGCGGCCGCGGCGAAAGCGTCGTCCTGCGCGCCCCAGCAGCGCCGCAGTTCGAGGCCGGCGTCGCTCGCGTCGGCCTGCAGCTCGGCACAGGCCGTCTCCAGTTCCTCCAGGTCGGTGACCGTGACGGCGATCAGCGCGACCATGCGCACCACGCCCTGCCCGGAGGCGCGGGCGATGTCCTGCGCCCGGGCGATCTCGGACTCGCGCCGCTCGTCCTCGCTCTCGGCCCGGCCGGTCTTCGCCCGCAGCGACCGGGCGGCCTGGCGCTTCGTCTTCTCCTTGCTCAGTTCCTTGCGCGCCCGGGCCGGGCCGACCGGCTCGTACACCAGTGACATCGAGCGGCGGGCGTTCGTGCGGGGCCTGAGCAGCGGCTGCAGGAACGTCGCGTACACCTGGGACTGCGGGAAGTTGCGCACCTGGTAGGTGACCGTCCATGCCCCGTCGTGCCGGTACAGGCCCCAGGTGTACTCGGCGGCGGCCGGCCCGGCGAGGGCCGGGTCGACGCCGGGCAGCGCGCCCTTGTACGCGGCATCCTCGGCGGCCGCGCCGCGGGCGGCCAGCATCTGCTGCGCTTCGGGGTCGTACGCGGTGCGGATCGTGGCGGCCACCCGGCGCGGGTCGAGGAGCTCGACCACCTGCAGGCCGGCGCTGCTGAGCGAGCCGTGCATGGCGTGGAACTCCCGCACGAGGACGGCGGCCGCGCCGACCTGCCCGCCGCCGGCCCCGCGCACGGCCAGGCGTGCGCGGGTCGCCGACAGTGTCACCGACAGGTACGTCTCGCGGATCGTGGCGGCCGGCCCCGCGGAGACCATCAGTTCGTCCAGCGCCTGGACGGCGGCGGCGGGGGCGTCCGGGGTGGCATGCCGTACGGTCCACGACCGCAGCGCCTCGCCATCGTCCGGCAGGCTCCGCTGGTGCACCTGGATGCGGACGACCACGCCGTCCTCCTTGCACTGGCCGCGCAGGAACGCCGCCCACTGGCGGACCCTGGCGTTCTGGCGCTCGGTGTCGACCAGGGCCAGGCCCGGGAACGTCACCTTCGCGATGAGGGTGTACGTGTTGTCGATCGGGTTGTGGACGACGCCGAGCGTGCCGCCCTGGCCGTCGGGCGCGGTGAGGATGCGCAGGCGCGCCAGCACGCCGGGCAGGTCCATCGGCTGGTTTCCCTCCTTGTCGGCGGGGGCGAACACCCCGCTGTAGAAAACGTTTCGCTTGGTGGCGACGGCGAGCTGATGCCGGACGGCCAGCAGCACCCATTCCTCGGCGGCCAGGCCCATCACCCGGCCGTAGGCGAGCAGCAGCAGGACGCCGGCCAGCGGCAGCGCCACCAGGGCGGCGGTCCAGCTATGTGCGTAGACCGGGACCAGGGCGACGACCGAGGCCGCGGCCATCAGCGCGAAGCCCACCCCGGACAACTCGCCGATGAACCCGGACTTCTCGCGCTGCCAGCCGGTGTAGGTGTCCGGCTCACTGTGGGTCAGGGACATGGGTCAACTCCCCTCGGGTGTCGGCGGCTGCGGAGCGGGGCCCGACCGCGGAGCCCTGCCGGGCATGGTGTTGTGGTCCGGCATCCACGCGGGTGTTCCGTACGGCGGCGTGTCGGTGCTGGAGGTGCTCGGCGGTGCGGCGGGTGCTTGCGCCGGGATGACGGGGGCGGCGGCCTCCGGCGGGACAGCCGTCCCGAACGCGGGAGTGGCCGAGCCGTCCGGGCCGCGCGGCGCCGGCATCTCGGCCTCCGGCGACCCCGCGGCCGCCGGGCTCTGCGGGTCGGCGGCCGCACCGGCGCCCTCGCCCTCCGGCCCGCCGACGGACGGCGCGGTGCCGCCCCTACGGGGCGGGATCACCGTGGCGTGGCCGCTCCCGGGGGCACCGAGGCCCGCGTTCGCGGACGCGTTGGCCGCCGCGCCCTCCAGCGTGCTGGCCCCGGCGGCGGCGAGCTGGGCGCCGAGCCCGACGGCCCCGCCCAACTGCGACAGGAAGGAGCGTTTCGAGGAGCCGGTCCCGAACCTCCCGCCACCGCCCGAGCCGGCCGGGGAAGCCTCGCCCGGTGCGCCGTCGGGTGCGGCGGGGCTGGTCTCCTGTTCCAGGGCCTTGGTGTAGCCGGACCCGCCGCCGACGGCCCCGGCCCCGGCCACGGCGAGGCCGCCGCCGGCGAACCCGCCGAACATCGCGCCGACGCTGGAGCCGACCGAGGAGACCATCCCGGCGGCAACCGAGTTGCCGCCGCCCGCCTCCACCATCGTCAGGAACCGGGCCAGCACCGGCCAGGCGAACGCCGCGAGGAGGAACACGATCAGGCCGACGATCACGTTGCGGATGCCCTCGGCGTGGTTCATCGCGTTGAAGCCGATCGCGAAGCAGACCACAATCGCCAGCTTCGAAAACGCCATGGCGGTGAACGCCCGCCGAGCCTTGGGCCACCACTCTTGCGTTTCGTCGCTGAGCTGGCCGGCCAGGGCGATCGGCATCGAGGCCATGAGGACCATGATCCCGGCCTGCCGGACGAACATCTCGATCCACAGCGCGCCGATCACCAGGATCGCCAGGATGCCGAGGACGATGACCGCGCCGATCGCCTGGCTCATCACGCCGCCGCCGGTGATCAGCGCGCCCCCGGCGGCACCCCCGCCGCCGCTGGCGACCAGCCCGGAGAACAGGGTGCCGAGCTGTTGCTTCATCGCGGCCGCGGCGCTCGCCTGGTCGGAGCCACCGCCCGTGAAGGAGTAGTTGATGATCCAGATTGACACCTGGTCGATCCAGTCCAGGATCACCTGCGCCGCGCCCGCGTACACCCCGAGCACGACGGCGTACTTGCCCAGGCCCTTGAGGACTGTCGCCAGCGGGGCGCCTTGCTGGCTCACGGCGACCTTCGCGAACTGCACCAGGGCGAGGAAGACGGCGATCAGCACCGACAGCATGGTCATGATGCCCGTGACCTGGCCGATTCCGACCTTTCTCAGGTCGATGGTCGAGGCTTCGTTGAACGAGTCGGCGAACTGCTGCAGCAGCCACACCACGCCCGTGCCGATGGCGCCGGCCAGTTCCTTGAGCGCGTCGGCGGCCAGCTTGGAGATCTTGCCCGCGACCCAGTCGCTCAGGCCGCCGGGCGGCGTCATCAGGCTCGCGTTCTGTTCCCGGCAGCTGTGGAAGGTTTCGCCCTTGCTGACGCCGTCTTCGATGCACTTCCGAATGGCGTCGTCCATCTTCTGGTAGCCGGCCAGGCCGTGGTCCGTGGCGGCTTCCCAGTCCTTGAGGTTTTTGAGCTCGCGCTGTTTGCGGGCCTCGGTGACGGCCGGATCGTCACAGCCGACGTTGTGCTCCTCGCACGAGTCGAACACGTCAGGCTGCTTGTAAAAGGTGCAGTTGTTGGCCTCGGGCAGCATGCACCAGTGGCCGTTTGTGTCGCGGCCCAAGTTGCCCTCGGAACGGTCGTTCCACTGCTTGAGCCATTCCGGATTGGGCTTGTCCGGGGGGCCGTTGGGGGCGTGAGCCTTTTGTTCGCTGGTCGGGGGGTCGGCCACCGCGGCCGGGACGGCCGCCACCCCGACCGACATCAACGCGGCGAGCAGGACGGTGAGCAGCCGGAGGAGTTTGCGGTTAGTCACGGATCACCACCAGCCATCCGTCCTTCGCGGATGCCGGCGAATCGGGGTTATAGGGCATCGGATCGCCCTTCTTGGCCGTCCACTTGGGATCCGTGGTGATCTTCCAGTCGCCGTCTTCCCATTGCAGGATCATGTTGGCCAGCTGGTTCCGGAGTGGGCTGTCGTCCGGGCCGCCCTTGGGCAGCGTGGCGGTGCGGCTGTAGTGCATCCATACGGTGATCACGGAGCCGTCGCTGTTGAGCGCCCAGGCCTGCGCGGCGTCCACGGTGGTGGTGATCGTCATCCCGGCCGGGGTGCCGCCGGAGGGCGGCAGACCCACCTGCTCGCGGAGCTTGCGGACCTCACTGACGGCCTTGTCGATGGAGTCCTCGCTGCCCTTGGCCGTGATGACGGTGAGCTGGCGTCGGACCATGTCGTCGTCCAGCACCGACAGCTCGTCCAGGTGGTAGACCGCAGCTGCCATCGGCCCGTAGCCGTAGCGCGGGAAGCCGATCGAGGCGCCGTCCTTTTGCCCGGCCGGCTTCGGCAGGTGCGCCGGTTTGGCCGTGTTCGGCGTCAGCGTCCTGGTGGCCGACGGGCTCGGCGACGATGTCGGCCCAGGGCTTGCCGTCGCGGTCGCGGTCGGGGCCGCGTTGGGTTTGGGGTCGTCGCCGTCGTCCAGGCCGTGGAGGAGCGCGACGCCGCCAGCGGCGACGACCGCGCCGGTCACCACCCCGATGCCGATCAGGCGCAGGCGCGCCCTGCGGGCGGCGCGGTCGTGGCGGTCCAGCATCAGGACGCCATCGAGTACGCGGCGAACACCAACCCTGAAGTGCAGGCGATGCCGACACCTGCGATCAAGGACATGATGATCGCCTTCTTGCCGCGCGCGGCCATGCCGCCGCGCTCGGAGTTCTCGCCGATGGCAACCGCCGCCCAGCCCAGCAGCCCGCCGAGGACGGCGAGCGCCAGGCCACCGCCGGCCACCCAGCCAAGGATCGTGCCGGTCGGCTTGGAGACGTTCGTGGGCAGCTCCGGCTTGAACGGCGGGATCGGGTTTGGAACCGCGGTAGCCGGCGGCGGGTCTTCCGCGAGGATGTGGGTGTGCGGGTCGTTCAGCAGGGTGGTGACGGCGTGCAGGATCTGGCTCACAGAAGGACCTTCTCTGTCGGGTGTACGTGGGACGGGGTTCGAGGAGCGGCCGGGGCGGGCTGCGCGGCGGCCGGCAGCGGGTCGCCCCAGCTTTCACGGGCGGAGGTGACGACGGCCTGGACGAGCTGCTCGGCGGCCTGTACGGAGCGGGCGCCGAGCCGGGAGGCGTTTCGCAGGCCGTGGGCTCGCAGGTCCGGGTCGTAGGGCACACGGACGACGGCGGCGACCCGTGGCGCGAGCATCGTTTCGCCCGCCCGTACCGGGGCTGGCGCCCGGCCGTCGCCGGTCGCCACCAGGGCGACGACCATGCGCTGTAGCGGCAGTCCCTCGGCGGCGGCCGCCGACAGGGCGGTCTGCAGTGCGGCCACCCCCGAGCCGGTCGCGGCCGCGCACACGACCGGCACGCTCACCGGCAGCGCGCACCATGCGGCGGTCAGGCCCTGGTCGCCGCCAGTGCGGGCGGCGACCAGGTCGTGAGCCATCGGGTGGCAGGTGTCGGCGACCACGGCCGGCCAGCCGCCGATGGCAGCCAGTTGGTACCAGGCTGCGGGTGTGTCGACCGCGGGCAGCGGCGGCGCGCTCCACTCCCGGTGGTCCGTCAGGACCTGCCAGGAGGAGCCGCCCGGTCCGGGAAGCCGGGCCGCTGCGGCTTGCGCCTGCGCGCGGCTGAGCGGACGGTCGGGCGGGATCGACGCCAGCCCGGTGCCGGGCTCCGCCGTCCAGGCCGGCCACGGCGAGGCCAGCCGGGGAGCCAGGTCGAGCACCACGCTGGGCGCCGCCCTGGCCAGGACGGCACCCAGGAGGCCGGCCACCGTGGACCGTCCACTGCCGCCTGTGGCGGCCAGGACAGGAACGACGAGTCGGCCGTGGAGAGGCAGCTCCACCACCGGGACAGTTCTGCGCGCCACCGCACCCCCCAGTCTTCGTGTTCAGCGTGATCAGGTTCCCGAGCGGTCACCTGCGTTGTCATGAGTACGTGTACTCATGACAACGGGGCTGCCTGCCCGTTGAATGGGCCCCGCCGGCCCCGGTCACCCCCCAGTCACCGTGCGTGTCGGCCGCAGTCTAGTCTCGACACCTGACACATGTCTCAGTCGCTTAGCTCCTGACCATCCGTCACGTCTGTAGCAACCTGCGAAGGTTCGGGAGGGGCTTAGTCGGTTTAGCGCCGAAATGCGTTTGTTGGCACGCGTCTTATGGGCCAGCATGTCTCAACCAGCAGTGATGCGTGCCGCGGACATGTCCTATGCGAATGCCAGAATGGCGCACCCGAACTCGCGCTGTTCGCACGGAGTTCTTGACCGGGGGGTCTAAGTGGGGATGAAGACGGGCGTGGTGGCCGCCGTCGGGGTGGCTGGCGTGAGCCCGCTCGCGCTGGGGGCCGGGCTGGTGATGTTCATCGCGGTTGCCGCGCAGGACCAGGGCGGCACCGTCGGCGGCGGGGTGGCGCCGGTGGCGTCGTCCGGCACCCTGCGGGTGGGACCTGGAGGAGTGCCCGAGCAGTACGCGCAGTTCATCAAGGACGCGTCCGCCGCGTGCGACCAGGGGCTGAGCGCGGGCGTGCTGGCCGCGCAGATCGATGCCGAGTCCGCGTTCAACCCGCGCGCCAGCAGCGGCCAGGCGGACGGGATCGCCCAGTTCACCCCCGAGACGTGGGCGACGTGGGGCAACGGTGGAAGCGTCTGGGAGCCCCGCGACGCCATCGCGGCCCAGGGCCGCTTCATGTGCAGCCTGCTCAAGACCGCCAAGGGGCACCCGGACTACAACGGCAGCCCGATCGAGCTCGCCCTGGCCGGCTACAACGCCGGCTGGGGGCGCGTCGACCAGTACAAGGGCGTGCCGCCGGCCTCATTCGCGGCCGGCCAGACCTACGACTACGTCAAGAAGATCATGGAGAACGTCCGCAAGTTCACGACCACCGACGACACCGTGACCGTGGACCTTCCCCCGGACTACCAGCTGCCCGCCGACACCCCCCAGCAGATCAAGACCGCCGTCGCGTGGGCTCTCGCCCAGCGCGGCGGGTGGTACCAGTGGGGCGGTGACTGCACTGACCCGCTCGGCACCAACCCGCAAGGCCGGTGCGACTGCAGCTCACTGATGCAGCAGGCCTACGCCCATGCCCAAGTGACTCTCCCGCGGACCACGTTCGAGCAGGTCAAGATCGGCACCCGAGTGGGCGTGGACGACGTCAAGCCCGGCGACCTGGTGTTCAACGCCGGCACCGACGGCAGTGACGACTCGCCGGGCCACGTCGGCATGTACGTGGGCAACGGCTGGATCGTGGAGGCGCCGAGGACCGGCGTCCAGACCCGCACAGTCGCCTACAGCGGCTGGCGCAACAGTACGAAGGCGATCACCCGGATCACCCACGTCGTGCGCGTGGTCCCGTGGTGAACGGCAGGGAGGCGGCAGTGCTGCAGGACGACCAGCAAGCCGGCCCGTGGGGCATCGTGACACCCGAGTTCTGGGCCAAACCGGACGCCAAGCCGGACCCCGGTCCGGCCGAAGCGGCCGAGTGGGAGGACGACCTGCGATACGAGGAGCCGGCCGCCGTTGCCGCCGCCCGTACCGCCGCATCGCAGCGCCCGCCGCTGCCCGAAGCCGGCCACGCCGCACGGTTCGCCGCGTTGGCGGGCAAGCTCAGCAAGCCGCAGACCGGCCTCACGTTGCTGCTGGCCGCCGCGGAAGCCGTCCAGCTCGACCAGGAGCTCAGCGCCGCGCGCGGCCCCAGCGACCCGAACGTCATCGGGGTGCGCGAGCTGCGCGCGCTGATCGCTCACCTGCAGGGCCAGCGCGCCGAGGCCGCCCGCCTGTACCTGCACGTCACCGGCCTGCAGGCCACTGCCGCCGGCCTCGGACACGACCTGACGAAGGCCAACGCTCAACGCGCGTTCGCCGAGTGGCGGTCGATCGCCGACCCGGTCGAGCGCGCCGCCGTCGGCCGCGACATCCTGCCCATGCTCACCGCGGTGGCCGGACCCAAGGCCAAGCCCACCCGAGAGGTGCAGGCCGCCCTCGGCAAGTAGCCCTCCGCAGCCCGTCCGCCACCCCCCCCGAGCCGACGGCGGTTTCTAGGGGTCGTTGCAACACGTGGTCGGTTTGATCAGGCCGCGATGAGTTTATGCAGGCGCTCGGCTGGGGTGTCCCAGCCGAGCGCTTTGCGTGGGCGGTCGTTGAGTTCGGCGGCGACGAAGGCCAGGTGTTCGGGGCCGTGGACAGCCAGGTCCTTGCCGTGTTCCAGGGTCATCCGCAGATAGTCGGTGGAGCTGCTTGTGTGCCCGCACAGCAGGGCCCGGGCGATACCGCGCTGGCGGTAGTCGGGGTGGACGGCGATGCCGTGGACGTGGGTGGGTGATGACCCACTCCGGGACGGAGACGCTGAGCGCGCCGATGATCCGCCCGTTCTCGCGGGCCCCGCACGAGCAGCACGCGCGTCGCGGAGTACGGGTCCGCGGTGTCCGGGTCGGCGAGGACGAGTACCTCCATGAACGGCTGTTCGTCCTCCGCAATGGGCGGCTTGATGTTGAACGGGGTCGGCTGGGGGCTTCCTGCGCTTGCTCATCTCTCCCCTGATGTCGCGGCTGCGTCGGTGCCCGGTGATCCTGCCCGCAACTCTGCGGCCCGCATGCCTCATGGCCCGGCCGGCCTTCGCACCCGATGTTATTAACGGGGCGTCAGACGGCTGCGGCGGGTGTTCAATGGCCCGGTCGCCGCATGCTGAGCTGGGAGGACACCAACTGTGGGACGCAAGAAGCCGGAACGTCCGGTCCGCCGGACGCAGGCGTGACCAGCATGCTTGGAATGCCTCGGATCCTTTCAAGGAACGCTATTTCAGGGCTACTCACATACATGACACCTCGGAGCCATCCGAGATAGCCGCGCCCTGGCCCGCCATTTCGACTTGCGTCAGAGGGCGCCCTCCGTGACGCTCGACGTGTGCGGGCCGGGCCCACCCTACCCGTGGGCCCGGCTCGTGCTCCTTCGGGACTACTTCCGCCCGGCGGCTCCCGACGCTCTCCGGCCCCTACCCGCTGCCGTGGACGTTCTGGGCCTCTCCTGGGCGGCTTCCGCAGCGGCCTGTGCCGAGAAGCCTGCCTCCTCCAGGAACTTCATCGCGGCGAAGATGTCGTCGCATGTCTTGAGCAGCACCATGATCGACAGGTCACTCTTGGCATCCGGCGGCAGATTCGCCAGTGCGCACTTGTAGAGACGCTTAACCGATTTGAACAAGGTGTCCAGCCTTGTTGTCACGTAGAGCTTGTTCATCTCGACGTTGTTCGTCACGGCGTAATGACTGTGTACCAGGACGAAACCTGTCTTCTTGTTTCCGCACTGATAATCGCGGATCCACGCCTTGCCCCGCTCGAACTGGGCGGGCGTGTTCCGCCCGATGGCTTCCTCTCGCGGAAGGCCGTCATCACCGGCCTTGACTACCCGGTTCCATATGTCCTGTCCACTGTCGTGCGCCGCCTGGCGGCGCGTCGTGGCCATGGTCACTCACCTTCGTCCTCGTCGCCTGCCATCGCATAGCGTCCGTCCACCGGGACGAACTTCCTCGTGGTCGCGGGCAGGTAGTCACGGATCCACGCCATGCCCAGCTCGAACTGGGCGGCTCGTCAGCCGCCCGATGGCCTCTTCTCGTGGAAGGCCGTCATCACCGGCCCTGGCCACCGGGTTCCAGATCTCCTCTCCAAACTCGTGCGCCGCCCGTCGACGCTGCGTGGCCACCTTCACTCCCCGTCCTCGTCCTCCAGCAAGCTCGCCAACGCCTTGTCCATGTCGGTCCGACCTGTCGTGATGGCGCTCTCACACCAATCGAGGAGCATCCGAGCCTTGTGGACGTTTTCGAGCACTGCCGCCTTCGTGTCCTCGTTGTAGTCCTGGGCGTGGATCTCGGGGATGATCCGCTGCAGGGAGACAAAGAACGACGCGAAGGTCCCGATCAGCCGGAGAATCTCCAGGGGCGCGTCCTTGTAACTGACTGCGGGTACCGCCTCCTCGGCAGCCTCCTGGACCTCTGCGGCGTCCTCGGCCGGCGCGAGCTCGGCCTCGGCCTCAATCTCGCGGTCGACTTGCTGCCAGTGCTCGTACTGGGCTTCCCGGAGCAGGTTCCGCGCGCGCTGGTCCGCGACTACCCGACTGCGAACATCGGGCCGGGTGAGCATCTCCTTCACGACCTCGGCGGCGTCCTCATCGCTGTGCAGGAGCCGTCGGGTCCTGGCCAGCCGTTCCTCCTTGTTGCTCGGCGTGTCGAAAGCCCGATTCGCGACCTTCTCCGCCTCGTTCACCGTCCAGCGGTTCTCTTTCGAGATCGGGTCGTACGGGTCCTTCCGGATCAGGACATACCGGCTTCTCACGTAGGCGAGTGTCCTGTGCACGCTCCAGCAGACGTCCAGCCGCCGCTTCTCCTCCGGCCACTGTCCCGCAATCTCGTAGTACTCACGCAACGTGCCCACGTTGATCCCGATCTGGTGAGCCAGAAGGTCGAGGACCTCTGCCACCTCGCCGTGCCCACGGGGGTGGTCGACCAGTGCGTCGATCACGAGATCGCCCAGCGCGAACTGGATGCTGGACTTCTGCTTGATTAGTTTTCGTCCCTTGCGGACGATTGGCTCCCATTCGGCCTTCGTGTAGCCGGTGGGAAGTGTCATGGTTGCCACGAGGAGCCTCCTCACCCGTGTGCCGAACACCGCTGAGCAGACATTCCCTGGCTGCCCCGTCCACCGGGCTGTGGGAAGCAACAAATCCCCGTGACAGCCACGAATGCCGTCTACGACCCAATCTACCTCCGCTCAGCGCTCCTGCTTTGTGGCGCGACGGATAACCGTCATTGCCATTGGAAGGCCGTGGGAGCGATGCTGGAGTCGAGAATTTACTTCGATTGCAAAGGAGGTGTCCTCGATGTACGACTCCCCCGTGGTCAGCGCCATCGACCCTGCGGTCTGGGAGGAGTTCGTCCGTCGGGGCAAGGCGCTTGTGCGCGAGAAGCACAGGCTGCAGCTTGCGCTCGGCAACCTCGTCCTCGAAGCCCTCGGGCCTCGTTCAGAGGACGATGCCGACCTTCGGCTCCTCGCTCACCAGATCGGAATCACCCCCGCGCGGCTCGCCTCCTACGCGCGGCTCGCCGCTACCCCGTAGTGTCTCAAGCACGACCCGTACCGGGAGTGTGGGCCGAACCACCGCACATCCGGGGAGAGCCCAGCGCGTGTCTCATGAGACATCGAAACGGTGGAGAACAGATCTCTACCGGCTGATGAGCGCCGGGCTGATCTCCAACAGCCGCTCCGCCTACCGGCACCTGTCCTCGCACGTGGCCCAGGCCCGCCGCGACGCGACTTCCTCGACCTGGTCGACACCGTGCGCGAAGTCCATGTGCCGCAGGCCTGGTCCGACCCGGGCACGATGCTCGCCGAGATGCCCTCCTGGTTCCGCCTGGATCGCAAAAGGCCAGGAGGTCGCGCTGTACGCGGCGGAGAAGGACACCCTGCGCCAGCAGTTCACCGCCTGGCTGGACGAGGCCGGCATCCCGGTCCTGGTAGTCCGCGGCTTCTCCAGCCAGTCCTACGTCCAGGTCGTCGCCGAGCGCACCGCCCGCACCCGCTGCTGGGCCCGCGTCGAGCGCGTCCTGCTCACCAACGAACAGAGGCTCGCGTGCGGCCTCCCCGCCGCCGAGGGCAAGAAGGGCGACCCGCGCTGGCCCGCCTTCGCCGCCCGCTACGGCTTCGACCCAGCCCACCCCGTCCAGTCGGAGGTCGAGGCACTGGAGCCGGACGAGCTGCGCCGGCTCCTGGAGGCTGCGGTCGAGCCGTACATCGACCGCTCCGTCCTCGCCCAGGTGCTCGTCGAAGAGCAGCAGCAGCGCCGCGCACTGGCCGAGTTCCTGCGCCGCTGGTAACTGCGAGGCGGCGGGGGCCGTCGGCCCGGTCACAGGAACGGGCAGGCGAGGATGCGCAGCTGCTGGTCGGCGATGGCGCGCACCGGCAGGACCAGGTCGGTGCTGTCCCACGCGTGGGACACCCCCAGCTCGGCGGTGACCGTGGCCTCGATCGCCTCCGCGACGGCCGCCAGATCGAGCAGCCGGTACGCGGTCGAGCGGCCGATCCCGAACTCGGCGAGCGCGTAGGCGCTCCAGCTCGGGTGCCCGAGGACGGCCCACACCTTCGCCTGGTGGGCGGCGCGCACCCGGCGGGCGAGGACCAGGACGGCGGCGCGGACGTCCTCGATCGCGGTGCGCAGCTGCTCGGTGAGTTCCCGGGCGCGCGCCGCGTCGACCGGGCCGGCCTGCTCCTGGTCCTCGTCCATGTCCGGCCCATTCCCGCGGTCGGCCGGGGGAACGCGTAGGCCGGGGCTACAGGAACGGTCGGGCGAGGATGCGCAGCTGTTGTTCGGCGATGGCGCCCATGGGGCCGGCGGTGCCGAGGTGGGCCACGATGGTGGTCTCGAACAGCTCCAGCATCGACTGGGCCTCGTGCACGGACTGCAGGGTGAAGCCGGCGTGCTTGCGTCGGTCGCCGTCCAGGGCGGGGATGCGGCCGGTGATCACCGCGCTGTGGATGCTCTCGCTCGTCTGGATGCTGCGGCGGTACTTGTCGCGCAGGAAGTCGACCATCGCCTGGGTGTCGTCCATCGCGTCATCGTGGCGCACCACCGTCCGGAGCACATCCCCTTTGACGTACTCGGTCCAGCGGGTGGAGCAGTGCCCTGCGGATGGCATGTTCGCGGCCGAAAAATCCCAGGTCAGAACACTTCTCACCCCGGCGTCCGAGGCCTAACATTCCCGGCACGGCGGCCCCACCACAGCACCACCGGGCCGCCGAGCAGAGCAGCCGCGCCCCGGCCCCCGGCGCTGCTGACCTCCCACCGGCCGGATTCCGCGGAACACCCCCCTGCTTCCCCGGGACCGGTCGGGCTGCGCCTCGCACTGCCCGACTCCGGGGTTGGGACAGGCTGTCCCAGCTCTGTCCTACCCGTGTCTCAGGGTGTCCGTTTCGGGCCTTTTGCTGGGACGGATCTGGGACTGTCCCACCCTGTTTCGCCTGGTGGGAGTGTGTCGCGGGGGTGCTGGGACAGAGCTGGGACAGCCAACCGGCTACCGGCCGGGGGCGGCGTCCTCGATGGCGGCTAGCAGGTGGGCGTGAACGGCGCCAGCGGCCTCGCGGGTGGCGGCGTCCGGGTCTTCGAGCTGCGGGGCGATCAGCGCGGCGGCCGCGGCGAGGACCGGCACCGGCACGGTCGCGGACCGAAGGTGGAGGAGCTGGGCGGCGGCCTGTTCGCCGGGCGTCGTCTGGGCGCGAGTGGGGATCAGGGAGCCTATGCCGCGCGGCTGGGTGCTGGTCACCCGGCTCATTCTCCCGTGCGCGGACCGGTGGTGATCACCACGGCCGCCCCTCCGGTGCGTCGTCGGGCAGGGCGCCGTGGTGGTGGCGGGCGACGGCTTCGAGCAGCGCGGTGCGGGCCTGGCGCCAGCGGACGTCCTCGGTGCGGCCGGCGTCGGCCGCCCACTCCGGCAGCGGCCGCTCCTGCGCGGCCGCGGTGAGGTCGCGGCCGAGCGCGCCGATCGCCTGCTGCCAGTCGGTCAGCTGGTGCAGCAGGGAGCGCACCAGCTCGTCGACCGCGGCCACCGGGTCGGTGCCGAAGGCCCGCGCTTCGGCGGCGGCCTCCGCCAGGGCGTCCTCGTCCAGTTCCTCGAAGGCCTCGCGCCACGGCGCGGCCGCCTCGTCGTAGGCGGCCAGGACGGTGTGCAGCTCGGTGTCGAGAGCGGCGGGCGACCACGGCAGCGGGGTGCGGGGCGGGCGGACGGCGGCGGACAGCACCCGCCCGGCACCCGGGGCGAGCCCACGCCGGGCGGTCCTGCTCATCCGGTCGCCGGCTCGGCGGCGGCCCGGCCGGCGTCGGTGGCGGCCTCGAGCTCGGCGGCCAGCACCTCGAGTTCGCGGGTCAGGTCGCCGAGTACGCAGGACGGGAAGGTGGCGGCGATCGCGCAGACGGCGATCAGCGGCATCCGCTCGCCGGGGTGGAGCTCGGGCAGGGTGCCGGTGGTGTGCGAGGCGCCGAGTACCACATCTGCTGCCAGGGTGTAGCGCAGCTCCTCGGTCAGCAGGCCGAAGCTACCCGGGATGATCTCGCGGCTGCTCGCCTGGACGATCGCCTCGGCCACGCGCTCCAGCAGCTGGCCGTGGTCCTCCTCGCCCTGGCGGCTGGCCAGCTCGCGCACCCACGTGGCCGCCGCCTCGCCCGCGTCGGCCGCCCGGTGCAGCGCCGCCAGCTCGGCAGCGCGCTGCGCCTGGTCCTCACCACCGTCGGGGGCCTCGGTCTCGTGGGTGTCGGAGTGCAGCGGCAGCGCGGGCAGCGGAGAGGTCGTCATACCGGTGCAACCGGCGCGGGGCCCGGGCGGTCACGGGTGCAGCAAGGGCACCCTTGCTGCACCCGGACGCCGCTGCACTCGCGTGTAGCAAGGGTCACCTTGCTACACCCGGTGCAGCGCTGCGCAGCGCACCCGCCCACGCTGCGCAGCACCCGTTGCGCATGCGCAGCGCGGGACAACCTGCTGCGCAACGGGGACAACCTCGCTGCGCACGACCCAGGCCGCTGCGCAACGGGCTGCGCAGCACCTTGCTGCCCGGCCGTTTCACCCCGGGGGGAAACGGCGTCGGTGGTGGGGCTTAGCATCCGGGCATGAGTTTCTCCCCGGGGGTTAATGCGGTGTCCGAGCCGATGCTGTTCGGCGCGCCGGCCTGCGCGGTGTGCGGAAAAGAGATGGAGCCGAGCGGCACGGGCCGCCCGAGGAAGTACTGCTCGAAGAAGTGCTCGTCGAAAGCCGACCGTGTCAGGGAGAAGGAGAAGCAGACCAGGGCCCTCGCCGCAGCCGCCGAAACGCCCCGGGGCGAAACAGGACTGCCCGACGGCCTGGCCGACGACCCGGCCGCGGCCGAGCTCCTCACCCTCGGCGAGGAGCTGCTCCGGCACGATCGGCTGCTGCTGCTCCAGCTGGAACGCGCCGCCCGGGACAACGACCCGGCCCTTGCGCGCCAAGGGGTCAGCGACGTTCTCCACGCTGCCGACGTGGTGATGCAGCGCCACCGGGAGCTGGTCGAGCGGCTGCTCGCCGAGCACCCGACCCAGGCCCCGGCGGCGGGACAACCTGCCCCGGAGCCCGCCGAAACGCCCCGGGGCGAAACCCGCCCCGGTTTCGGGAGCACCCCAGGGGCGGCCGTCGCCGTACCTGCCGCCGCGCCCGTTCCCCGCCCCTCAGCCGTCACCCCGGGTCCGGCCAGCAGACCCGCCGACCAATTCCCCCGGGGAGAAACGACGACGGGACAAGGTGCCGCCTACGCCGCTGAACAGGCCCCGCCGGCGGCCGTTGCCCCCCGGGGAGAAACGACGCCCGCCGCCGACATCCCCGAATTCGCGCCCGCTGCGCCCCGGGGAGAAACCCCGGCACCCCCCGGCGGCGCCGGGCCACGCGACCAGGCCGGCCCGGCCGCGGAGGGCGGCCGGCTGCGGGACCTGGTCGACCGGAGCCTGGCCCAGCAGACCACCCCCGCCCCCGAGCCCGCAGAGCAGAAGCCCCCGGCCGGGCCCGCGGACCGGGAGGACCGGACGGTGTCGGTGCCGCGCGACCCGCTGCTGCGCGGCCTGCCCAGCAGCATGGACGTCCACATCCCGCTCGACCCGCAGGTGTTCGGCTACGACTGGGCGCTGGCCGGCTGGACGGTCCAGCCGGACGTGATGCTGGTCCTCGGCGAGGGTCATCAGGTCGGGTGGGTCGAGCGGGGTCTGGACGGCGGGGCGGGCTGGGTCGCGGTCTACGAGGGCTACTTCCTTGGTGACCCCGTCACCCAGCGGGCAGCCCTGCACGACACCCCGGAGATGGCGACCCGCATCATCCACCAGGCCCATGTCCACGGCCTCTGAGCGGCCCGCCAGAGCGGCGCGTGTCAGCGCTGCAGGGCGATGAGGTGGCCGGTGAACGACCCGTCGTCCTTGACGGTGGCGACGTAGACGGTGTCCTTGCCGACCGCGGGCCCCACCGGGACCTTCCCTTCGGAGGTGTAGGTCCAGCGAGGTGTGCCGGTGGCGGCGTCGACGGCGTAGAGCTTGCCGTCGCGGCTGGCGAAGTAGATGACGCCGTCGGCGGTGGCCGCGTTGTCGTGGATGTAGTCGCCGGTGGTCACCGACCAGACCTTGGTCCCGGTTGTGGTGTTGAGGGCGTAGAAGGTGTTGTTCATGCTGCCGAAGTAGACCGTGGTACCCAGCACCAAGGGATCCGTGGCGATCTGCCCGTCGCCGCCCTCGGTCCGGAACTTCCACCGCTCGGTGCGGCTGGTGATGTCGACGGCGAAGAAGTGGCCTTCAGAGCCGCCGAAGAAGACCGTGCCGCCCGCCACCACCGGGGAGGAGTCGTACAACTCCTCCCCGGCCGCGTAGTGCCACAGCTCGTGCCCGTCCCGGTCGTCCAGGGCGTAGAGGTTGCCGTCGCGGCTGGTGGCGTAGACGACTCCGTTGTGGACGGCGGGTGAGGAGGAGATGCGGCCCTTGGCAGTGAACTTCCAGCGCAGCGTGCCGGTGGTCGCGTCGACGGCGCTGAGGCGCCCGCTCCCGCCGCCGACGTAGACCGTGCCGTCGGCGACCGTCGGGGCCTTCAGACCGTAGTTGGCGGCGCCGGTGGGGTAGTGGAAGAGCCACGTCGTGCCCTGCCCGCCGTGCAGGATCCCTCTGTCGTCCACGAAGTAGAACCGGTTGCCGGAGACGGTCAGCGGGCTGGGTGATCCGATCCCGTCCATGGGCAGTGAGCTCTCCACGGTGCCGCCGGCCGCGTCGACGGTCAGGAGGTTCATCGTCGTACCGGTGAAGCTGATGTAGTAGATCCGGTCGTCGGCCAGGACGGGTTCGGAGAACACCCAGGGAGGCTCGGGCAGCGACCACCGCTGGGCAGGCTGTGCGGACTGGCCCGCGGGCGAAGTCGTGGCCGGGACCGCCGCGGGTGTTGGCGTGCCTGCCGCAGGGCTGCCGGCGGCGGGCGACGACGCTCCGGTCGCCGGACGGTCGTCGGTGGAGGGGCTGCCGCCGCTGATGATCTGTGCGCCGCCGTATCCGGCGAGGGCCAGCACGATGATGATCACGGCGAGGACCGCGAGGGTGCGGATGTCACCCTGCCGGATGTGGTTGATGACGTCGCGTCCGGCGAACGTGCCGCGCAGCTGGTTGTTGTTGCCCTGCACCACGGCTGCGCCCGCGAACGCGGAACTCTGGGGGCCAGGTGCCGGGTTCGTGGCAGGCACCATGGTGGTCAGCTGGACCGTGAAGGGCTGGTCTGCCGTCATCACGGTCACCAGGGCGGTGTGCAGCGCGGCCTGCGCGGCGGGCTCCTGGGGAGCCACGTCGAAGGTCGCGACCGCATCGCCCTGTCCCGCTCCGGTCAGCCGGGTGCGCACAAGGTCCCCGACCTGTGCGGCGGCGGCCCCTCCGATTCCGGTGGCGGCCGCGGTGGCGGAAGTCACCATCAGCTGGACCACCGTGGACGCAAGTTCCTCTAACACGCTCATCGAGATGTCCCCCCTGGACGTTGCCGGTCATGCTCATGCTTCCAGCGCTGCCAGTCACTTAAGCCAGGGGAAGCCCAATCGAAACCTGCCCGCACAACGGGCCTCCTCTGACATCGCCGAGGCCTCGTAAGTCCGGCCACGGATAAACCGGGAGGACAAAGCCTCTGCCTGGGACAGAACGGGCGGGACAATGTCGGGACAACCCGGTACTCAAGGGGCTGCTTCGTGCTCACGACCTCCTTCGCCGCCGCCTTGTCCAGCTCCGATAGCGACTGCCAGGCCCACCTCCAGGACTTCTGACCACCAGGGAAGGCCCGGCGCGGTGGCGGGACGACATTGCCCGCTGTCGCGCCGGGCGGCGGGACACCCTGGTGCGGCTTTCGGCCTGGTGCGGCTTGCGGGCCGAAATCCCGGACGCCTGGGTGGCCGTCGGGGCTACGATCCGGGCATGAAATACGGATCGGTCCGAAATTCCGGCACCTCTGACGTGCTGTTCGAGGTGGCGTCGGGCGAGGTGTGCCTGCGCGCGGGCTGCGGGAAGTCGGTGCCGGTGCCGGAACCCGGCAAGCGCGGGCGCCGCCAGAAGTGGTGCTCGACGGCGTGCAAGTCCAAGGCCGCGCGGGACAAGCTCAAGGCCGACGCCCTCCGGTCGGCCGAGGGCGTACGGGCGGAGGTGCTGCGGTGCGCGGAGGCGGCCGTGGACGCCGCGCGCGCGTTCCTGGACGCGGTGGACGCCGACCCGGTGGCCGCGTACGAGGAGTTCCACCGCCTGCACGGGACGCTGAGCGCCCGGGCGGCGGAGGCGGCCGAGGACGTGCGGGACGAGGTCCGCTGGCCCGACCTGACCGAGCAGCAGCGCCTGCTGCGCCGGGCCGAGGAGATGCTGATGCGCCCGGACGTCCTGGCCCGGGTCGACCCCAAGGTCCTGGCCGAGGCGCCCGCCGCACCGACAGTTTCGGATCGGTCCGAAAATCCCGCCCCAGCCACGCCCCCGACCGGCCCGGCTGTTTCGGACCGGTCCGAAAAGACGCCCGTACCGGCCCAGGCGGCAGCACCCGCTATTTCGGACCGACCCGAATTCGGGGCGCCCGTGCGAGTGCCGGCACCCGCAGCCCCGGTCCAGCAGCGGGCGCAGGACTTCGAGACGCTGCGCCGCGCCGCGTGCACCAACCCGAGCCTCCGGTTCGGCGAGCCGGACCGCCTGGACGACCTGAGCCCGACGCTCGGTGAGGACTGGCTGGTGGCCTCCTGGGACGACCCGCAGGCCGAGGACGTCCACCAGCTGCTCCACCGGGGCCGGCCGATCGGCTGGACCGCGCCGCTGCCGGACGGTCCCTGGGGAGAGGCCGGGCACATCGCTGCCGAGCACCAGGGCGAGCAGACCGCCGTGGTCCGGCCCCGCACCCATCGTTCCGTCGGCCAGGCCCTGGACGTCCTGCACCGCGCGCACCTCGACCGGCTGCGTGCCGAGCGCGCGATGCCCGACGTGCAGTACCTGGCCCTCAAGCGCCCGACCGGCTGGAGCGTGCCTTCCGCCCGCGGCCTCGGCGACCCCGACCGCGCCGCGTTCGGCGACGGCCTGGTCCACCTCACCTGGCCCGACCACCCGGGCGTCCAGGAGCTCCAGCAAGGTGGCCGTCCGGTCGGCTGGATCGAGGAGTACGACGTCCAGCGCGGCATCTGGACGGCCCTGATCGACAGCAGCCTCGTCGCTGACGCTGCCAGCGGCGAGCCCCTGCGCTGCCCCGGCGCCGAAGGCGCCCTCGCCTTGCTGCGCCGGGCGCTGGGGGAGGACCTCACCCGCTGGTAGGCCGGGCCGGCCGACGCGGCCGCGCGCCGGCCCGCGCGTGATGGACAGTCCCAGCAGTGCGCGGCGCGCCTATGGACAGGCCGCGCGGGTTCCGACCGCGCGCCCCGGCCGGGGCGCACCGCACCGCGCCGCGCGGTCCGCACCGCACGGCTGGTGCGGTAGTCGCGCCGCTACCGCACCGCACCATCCGGCCCGCGCCCGCGCCGCGCGCCGGCCCGCGCGCGATGGACAGTTCCAGCAGCGCGCGGCGCGCCTATGGACAGGCCCTGCAGAGTGCGTCGCGCGGTGGTCCGCCGCACTGGTGCGGCCGCGCGTTTCCCCTGGACAACGGCGCATTTCCCCTGGACAAAGTGCCGCGCGCGGTGCCGGAGGAAGCCCGGCGACCGCACCGCACCGGCCGGTGCGCCCTCGTCCCGCACCGCCGCGCCGCGCGGACCTCGTCCCGCACCGCACCGCGCGGTCCGCGCGCACCCGCACCGCATCGCGCGCACCCGCACCCGCACCCGCACCGCCGCGCTGCGCGGACTTCGCTCCGCACCGCACCGCGCGCGTCCGCACCGCACCGCGCGGTCCGCGCGCACCCGCACCGCGCGCGTCGGCGCCTGGGCGCGCGGCCTGACGGTCTGTGGTGTCGGTCACGGACATACCGGGAGGACAAGGCCCAAGACCTGGGCGAATCGGGCGGGACAACACGCTGGTCAAGGGGTCGGACAAGGGGTGTGGTCAGGCCGCGGACAAGGGGGTGGTGTGCAGTGTCGGCCGCACCCGGGCGCTGGTCCGGGTGCCGGGCCGGCCACCGCGCCGACCCCGGCTTCCTGCTGACGGAAGGCCACCTTGATGTCCACCACCTCGCTCGCCGCGCCCGGTCCGGACGACGGCGACCAGGCCGCCGACCACCACCAGACCGGCCAGGCGAAGGCCTCGCCCGGCCGGGGCAAGGGGCCCGGCACCGCCTCCGCGGGCACCTCCGCCGGCACCTCCGTGCCCGCGGCGGCCGACCGGCCCGTTTCCGCAGGCCAGCAGCCCCGGACAAGGGGCCGAAGCCGTGGCGACAACCCTCTTCCTGCCGCTGCCGAGGTGCGGTGGAAGGCGGACTCGACGGAACCGGTGCGGCGTGGGGTCTTGGTGTCGCTCGGCCTGTTCCAGCGCGCCACCGCGAGGGAGCTCTGGCATCTGGTCCTGCCGGGACAGCGGAACGACAAGGCCACCCGCGACGCCCTGGTCGACCTGGCGGCCGCCGGGAGGGTGCGGGAGGAGCTGCGCCTGCCGGACAACCGCAAGCTGTGGACCCTGACCGCAGCCGGCCGCCGCGAAGCCGCCCGACTGCTCCCGGCCGGGACGAAGCTGTCCAAGCTGCGCACCGAACGCGACGGCCGGGCAACGGCGTACTCCGAGCACGCCCTGGACGTCGTCGCCACCGCCAGCCTCCTCGCCCGCGCCGGCCTCGGGCACCTGGAGGCGTTCACTACCGAGGTCGAGCACCCGATCCCGCACCGCCGCTCCCTGTTCACCGACCTCGTGCTGCGCGACCCCGGCTCGGACGTGCCGGTGCTCCTGGTCGAGGTCGACCGCGAGAACGAGGGCGTCGGCACCCTCGTGGAGAAGCTCACCTCCTACCGCACCTGGTGCGAGCTCCCGGCGAAGGGCACGGCGAAGCCGGCGTTCGAGGCCTCGCTGCGCCGCCGGGGCGCCCGTACGCACGGCCTGCGGCTGTGGCCCACCGTCTACCCGCCGACCGGCCGCGAGGGCCTGCCGCCGGTCGCCCTGGTCCTGGAGGCCGGCCGCAAGCGCGACCGACCCGACGCCAAGCGGCTCACCCCCCAGCAGAAGGCGGAGAAGGCCAAGCGCGACCACGAACGCCTGCTCAACCGCATGACCGAGGTCGAGACCGCCTCCGAGGACATCTGGCACGCCCCCGCGTACGGCGGCGACGCCGTCCACGCCCGCGACCACCACCGCGCCCTGCCGGTCGTCGCCACCACCCTGCCGCTGCTACGCCGCCACGGGGCCGACGCGGCGGTCTGGTACCGCTTCGGCCGGGACGGCTGGCACACCCTCACCGACGCGCTCGACAACCCGGACGGCGACGAGCTGCTGGCCGTCGAGAGGGCGGAGGCGGATCGGGCCCGCCGGGCGCGGGAGGCAGCGGAGCGGGAGCGGCGCCGTCCGGCCTGCCGCCGCTGCTCGGCGTCGTTCTCGGACGAGCGGTGGGAGGAGAAGGAACGGGGCTGGAACGACGACGGGCTGTGCGCCGGCTGCCGCCAGGCCGACGCCGACCGGAAGGCGCGGGAGGCCGCCGAGCGCGAGCGGGCCGCTGCCGAAGCCGCGGCCGCCGAGGCGAAGCGCACCAGCTCCTGGTGGCGCCGGTCCTGACCCGGCCCCCTCCCCGGTGCAGGCCGCTGACCTGCACCGGGGAGTTTCGGCACCCCCGCTGACCTGCGGTGGGGAGTTTCGCCCCGGGACCGGTGAGTTTCGCCCCGGGGCGCTGGTGAGTTTCGCCTCGGACCCGGTGAGTTTTGGGTGTCGTCGCAGTTCAGCGGCCGGTTAGAACGGGATTGCGGTACGCCGTCCGGGTGGCGGCGGGGTTCGGCACCGCGGCGCGGTGGGCAGAGCCTGCGACATGACGACACCCCAGACCAGGCGCCGCCGTCGCCGCCGTCCGGCTGCGCCCACCGCTCCGGTCCGCGCCGGATGGCCGCCGGCCCCGGTCCGGCCGGACGGCGGCGGGTGCTGCCGGACCTGGTCCAGCGAGCATCTGACCCCGGGCTGGATGGTCGTCCGGACGACCTGGCACGAGCCCGTCTGCTCGACGTGGGCCTGGCCGTCCTGGCGCGGATAGGCTCGGCGTACTGTCGCCAGGGAGGGGTGGACCGATGACGCAGCCGATGGGGCCGGATCCGGTGGCCGAGTGGATCATCGAGGTGTGCGGCTGGCAGGACCAGGCCCGCGTCCTGCTCGGGCACCTGCCCTCCCAGCTGCGCGTGGTCCACGACGGCTGGTGGATCGGGATCGACGCCTTCGCCCCGTACCTGCGCGTCCAGCTGTGCGCCGGCCGCCTCGGGGAGGACGGCACCTTCGCCGACGTCTCCGCCGTCTTGGACGGCACGGTCAACGCCACCGACCGCGAGGAGCTCGCTCAGGCCGTCCAGGAGCTGCGCAAGCGCCTGGACGCCCCGCAGCCGCCGAACCGCTGGGCCGCCGAACGCTACGGCTTCCCCAAGCCCTGACCCGCCGTCACACCTTCGAGCGGACTTCCCGGCCCCCAGGCCGGGAACACTCTCCGCCATGACCGACACCGCCCTGTTCCAGCCCGGCACCACCGTGATCCGCCGCGATGTCCACGCCGATCGGGTGTGGACCGCGATGCCGCAACGGGTGATCGACGACACCGGCCACGTGCTGACCCTGGCCTACTGGCCGGGGATCGAGAGCCTGGCCCCGACGACCTGGATCACCTCCACGCGAGCCGGCGACGACACCGCGCGTAAGCAGGGCTTGGCGGACCTGGCGGCTGGCACCTGGGCCCTCGGCCCGTACCGGTGGGAGGGGACGGAGCTGCTCTCCCACTTCCTGGCCGGCGAGTGGTTCTCCGTGCACCGCTTTCAGGACGCGACCACCCACGAGCCGCTGCGCTGGTATGTCAACTTCGAGATGCCCTACCGGCGCCGCCCCGGTCTCGGCATCGACACCATGGACCTCGCCCTCGACCTGGTCATCACCCCCGACCTGTCGGGGCACCACTGGAAGGATACTGAGGAGTACTCCCAGCTGCGCCGCCTCGGCGTGGTCGACGACTACGTGGGCCGCCAGGTCGAGCAGGCCCGAGGCCGGGCGATCAGCATGCTGGACAACCGCACCGGGCCCTTCGCCGGCGGCTGGTCGACCTGGGCACCGGATCCGTCCTGGCCGCTGCCGACGCTGCCGCCCGGCGCCGACGAAGCGGCCACCTCGGCGACCCCGTACCGGCCATGACGAGCAGCGGTGTGGTGACCGGGCCGGTCCGCGTGCGGGTGTGCGCGGTCCTGGTCCACGACGGCCGGGTGTGCCTGATCCGCCGCCAGCGCCCGGCCGGAGTACAGCTCACCTTCCCCGGCGGCGTGCTCGAGGACGGCGAGGACCCCACCGCGGCGCTGCGCCGGGAGCTCCTCGAGGAGCTCGGCCTCGACCTGGCCGTGCTGCCCGACCCGCCGGTACTCCGCTTCGTCCAGGACCAGAGCACCCTGCGGGCGGGCGAGGTGGAGCCGTTCCGTCGTCGGCACCTGGTCTTCACCGCCCACCTGCCCCACCACCTGGTTGAGACCGTCGCCCAGGCCGAGCAGGACGACCCCGACCAGGCACCGGTGGTGTGGCTGCCGGCGGCCGACGCGGCCGGTCTCCACCTGTACCCGGACATCGGCACCGTCCTCGACCAGGCCGTCCGGCCCGACACCACCGCGGGCGGCCCCGTGCTGCTCCCGGCGATGACCACCACGTCCTACCAGTGGCGCTGACCACCTTCGGCAGGGTCCGCGAGGCACCGTGCAGGGGTTGCCTCTGAGGTTGCTTCTGGAGGTTGCGATGTGACTGAGCACCGTAGATGGCCACGGTTTTCACCGTAGTTGGCCAGATGTCGGACGACGAACGTCAGTGGGTCGCGACGTGAGATGTCAGTCATCGGCGACATGAGGCACGAGAAGTGACGGTCACAAGGACCAGCCGTGCGGCAACACGCTCCTCCGGTCTACCTGGCGCTCGCCCATGGGGGGCAGTCCCCATGGGGCGCTCAAAAGGGCCATCGCCGAGGGTCGAGAGGCGCAGGCTCAGTGCAAGTCGCAGGAGGCCATGCAGCCGGACGGGCCGGGCGGGTCCTTCGCGGTCCCCCCCAAGAGCATCAGGCCAAGCACGATCACCGCCAGCACCACGGCCATCACCGTTCCCGATACGTCGCGTCCGCCGTTCGGTCCGTCGGCCACCGTGACCACCTCCCCGCCGTCCTTCCATGAGAGGGGCTGTGGGGGTGTGCGGTCAAGGGGCGGTTAGGCGGAGAGCCGGCGCTCGGCCTTGCCGGACAACATCCGGTTCAGCGAAACGACATGAAGTGTCAGCGGCGCGGGTCATCGGTGCGTCACCAGGCCTGCCGCCGATCACGGTTGAGTCGCAGGCCGTGCCGCAACCGAGCGCGCGGTACGGCCTGTCGCCAGCCACTGACAGTTCGCTGTCGTCCGACACCAGACCTCGCGGCCGTGAGCAGCGCGGATGCATTCGATCTTGGCCAAGTAGCCTGAAAACTTTGGCCATCTACGGTGCTCAGTCACATGCGACTGCAGGTTGCTACTCGGGGTTGCTACTTGGGCTTGCTACTCGGGGTTGCGTCAGGCGGTGCCGCTGGAAGCGGCGTTTCAGCAGCTCAGAGCCCGTTTGTCCATGGGTCGCTGGGCGCCGACTACTTCTCCCTGGGCACCTCGGCGGGTGCTGGGTGAAGTCCGGGCACCGGAGCGCCGAAGAAGAGGAGCAGGAGAATCGGCGCGCAGAGCAGGAGCGGAGACAAGATCCCGGCCACCTGATGCTGCGCGCCGACGGCGTGATGGTGTGTCCGCTGCGCGGTGGCCCGGCGGCCCCGCTTCGCGGTGCCACCGGTCGGGAGGAGGAGCGAGGAGGAGGGCGGCCGGGACGGCCGGCGGCAGGCCGCCCTGCCGCCTACAGCTCCGTCCACCCGCACGCCCGCCCGCTGCTGCTGAGCGGGTGCCAGACCGGGGCGGCTGGTCCGCGCTGGACCAGGTCCTCGATCGGGGCGGCGCCGGCCGGGACGGCGGCCAGCA